>NZ_JBAWDL010000240.1:0-18028 GCF_049590715.1 Flavobacterium sp. | reverse complement strand
GCCGCAAGTTCCATTATTTTTACAACCCTTAGGTGCACCACCATCAGAAGTTGAACAACTTGTACATGCCATAATTTTATATGTAGTGTTGTGAAAGACACAACTTAAGTTCTTAAAACGTTTAATTGGTAAAGATAGTATTTTTTAAAGGAAAGTTGCAATTGTAAAAAACAGTGATTCCTCTTAAATTTTAGCCAAAAAAGGCCGTCCTTTTCAGACAGCCTTTTAATAAAATTATTAATTTAATTATACATTTTTGTTTCTTTTATTTAGCGAATTGCAAAACACCTTTGTCATTAGATAAAACTAACAAACTGGAAGCTACCAAAATTACATTAATTTCTGAGCTTATTACTCCATTTAAAACTGACTTACTGGACAAATCGATACATATAAATTTTCACAACTTATTTCACTATTTTTTTAATGATTTTACTTCCGTTAAAATTAATTTCTAATATATAGACTCCTGGATTTAAATTCCCTGTATCTAATGTTATTTCTTTATTTTCCTGAGAATACAGATATTCATTCATTACAATTCTACCATTTAGATCAGTAATTTTCAAGACTACTTTTTGACCAGATATCACTTCAGGTAAAAGAACTTTTAAAGAATTAACAAATGGGCTTGGATAAATAATTATTTCCTCAGAAAGTTTATCAACCAACTTTAAACCAAACTTATTAGGAATGCTTTTACCTAAAAATGAGGTATTAGTTAGATTAGATCCTGCATTGAAAACCCTTTCTTTTAATGCTGTTGACGAACCTTCCCATGCTCCAATGGCTGGACTAATTTCTGATGTAATCCCAGGAATAACGGCACCTCCTGTATTGAATAAAGAGGAAGGTTTTAATCTTAAGTTCCCGTTTTCTGCATCTATATAATGATCAGTAGCATTTGTAATGAATTTGTTTTTTTCAAGTGAAATATCGTAACCATAAGTAGAAGCTGCTCTTAGTGTAAAATTATTAAGGTCAGTATCCGAAATGGTTCCTACTGAACATTCTTTTCCTGTCATAAATAGATTATTTTTGAGATTCATATCATTAATATCTGCGGTAGAATCATTATGCCAGAAACTTATTAGTTTATTATATCCCCAACAGCTATTGTTAAAAATATCCATTTTTTTTGTAATGTTTCGATCTCGAGGACCAAAGTAGCCTACTAAATTAATATTTTGTAATGTTTCAGGTGTGCCATCACTTTTTAACCTCACGCTTGTATATTCATCATCAATATTATAAATAAGATTATGATGTACCGTATAATTTTCGACATCTTCTAAATACAAAGCAACCGTATACTTTCTACTGCTTAATGTTGGTTCGAAAGCAGGAATTCCTTTCTGATCATGTATTTTATTCCAAGCAATAACCGTTTCATTCATATCTAATGCAGTTGTTTTCCCTGTACTTGTAAACATTATAGAACCTGCATCTTCTCCCATAGACATAGCTCCAAAAAAATCATTATCAGTGACATTCATGAACACTGACTCTGTGCATCTGATATGAAATCGGGAAGCTTTACCAAATGTGTTTTTAGTAATTTGAGTGTTGTTTCCATTGTTTAAAACTGCCACCGTAAACTGTCCCATCCAGCCGATATCTTCAATATAACAATTATTTATTTTTGTATTATCAGATCCTGCTGAAATAATGATGCCACTACCCCAAGTATGACCAATATAACAACTTTCAAAAGTAGTATTATCCGCATTGGTCAATTTAATTCCTTGTTCAAAGAGACCATATGTTCTTCTGTACTGAAAGGGAGTCATATAGGTAAATGTACAGTTAGTAAACATAGTAGTATTAGCATTGGTTAACTCAACTTCACCCACCTTAAAGTCAATATTTTCCACCTTTAAATTATTGGCCTGAACTTTCAAAGTAAACTGTCTTCTTTGAATATCGAAGTTTTTACCTATTACAGTTCCTTCTTCAGGCTTATAATATATTTTATTTTGGTTCTTTCTCCAAAACCATTCGCCTTCGTAGTCTAAAACAGAATAATCCATTATATATCCAAACCCTTCTGGTTGTACTACTGCATCAGTCCCTCCCCAAATATTTCCTTGGGTATTTACGGATTTAAAGGTGACCAATCTATCTCCAGCTCTAGATACTTCACCTAAATCACCCGAATAAGAAAAAATATTATTTCTCAATTTCCCAATAAATCCTCTCACAATAGCTTCATTGGTAAAAGTTACACTTGGTATTTTAGGAGTTCCTCCAAACCACGAAAAAGTAATATTTCCTGTTTGATTAGTTCCAGCTGGCTTACTCCCATTTAATAAGACTGCGAAGCCAGATTGTTGATTTCTTGGGTCCAGCATTTCACGATTAGATCCAGAAATATAGTTCTTATAGGGTGAAATGTTGTTTGGGAATCGTGCAATTTGTTTGTCTTGACCGTTTACAAATAATTGTGTAAAAGCAGTCTCTACTTGACTAGTACTCAGTGACAATTCAAAAACGCCATCGCCATCAGGATCACTCCAGCTTGATTCTCCATACCAGTTTGCCCCTGTAATTGTAACATCTTCACCAACATTAGCTTTTATTGTAATATTGTTAACATTTACAACAACAGTTTCTCTATAGACACCAGCATGTACTATAATAACATCTCCAGCACTAACAAGACTGTTAGCAAATAAATAACCAATGGTTTGATAAGGAGCTATCGAAGTTCCTGAACTTGTTGTGGCGTTTACACCATCTTTTGCGACGTGTATGTTTTTTGAAAATGTGTTGAAGGACATTAAACATAAAAAAACAGATGTGATCCATTTAATTTTTTGCGATTTTTCTTTCATAAAGAATGGTTTTTGGTTGTTGATAATAGGTTTAAAATTTAGAAACACAGTTAGAATACTACAATTTCCACAAGTGAAACTAGTTTTATATGTGAATATAGTATTTTTTATTTCTTTATTTAAAAAACTTATTAATTCATTCAAAAGCAGAAAGTATTATCGTTTTTTTTTTGATACATTCAAAACAGATTAGAATGTTTAGAAAATTTAGCTTTAATAAAATAGAAAAGAGGTTTTGTTTGTTCAAAATGCAACCACAATAAGTTGACTATTGATATATTAAATTTGTCAAATATTAAAATTCATTTCAACATTTTGAAAGTCCTACTGCAAATACGTTTTTTAACAAAGTAAAATTAGGTATATGTAAAGTATTTGGATATTTTAAAATGAGTGTCATCACAAAAAGCATATCATTTACCCAGATGACAAAATACGATTGGATTAGCCTATCAACTCGAAGAGAATTCACTTACAAAGTTTCTTTGGCAATGAAATAGTGAGTTGACACCAGTAGTTGCTACAGTTTACGTAGGTCAGTTGTTTATTCGGAAAAAGAAGATTTAAGACGAGGACGAAGTAATAATAGTAAAAAACAAATTGTTGGAGTTGCAGAACTTGATGAATAAGAAGGCATTAAAAAAAGAATATTATAAGAGAATTGACGTCTCTTATTAATGAACTTGCTGAAATTTTTCCCAGACATATATTAACATTGGTAATAGTAAAAAAGGATAAATGGACTGGATAAAGCTACCAAAAATTGCAATACAAGATTGAACAAATTAAATACTTCATACACAAGCAAAATATATATAATAATCTAATTACAAGGATAACTACTCAAAATCATATTAGGTTACAAATAATCATATAAGTAATGAAAACATTAAATATCATATTTCAAAGGGCTCAATAATGACTTAAATCAATAATCAAAAGCTATTTATACAAAAATTGCTCTCTTGAATTTACGATTTTTAGACTTTCGACTTACTAAATTTACATCTCTATTATTTTTTTTATATAATAGGTAGTTTTTAGTTAAATAGTAAATAAATGTGATGTAGTAAACAAAAAAAAGAGACTATCTGAAACAGGTAGTCTCTCATGTTTAAACTGAATAGAAATTATTCTTTAATAATTTTTGCTGTACCAGCATCAGTAGAAAGAATATAAGTTCCTGAAGCTAAATCTGAAACATTTAATGTTCCTGTAGCAGGTACGTCTTTCAAAACTGCTCCTGTCAAACTTAATACTTTATATGTTTTAGTTTCTACACCGCTTCCAATTGTAATGATGTCTTTTACTGGGTTTGGATAAAATGAAGTTAGTTTTTGTTTACTGAAATCTCCAGTTCCTAAACTAGCAATCTCTGCTGCACTTCTAATTTTTACTAATTTTACTGCACTTGCTCCAGGCCCACCATAAGTTGTTGCGCCTCCTCCTTTTTTATAGGCTAAATAAACTAAAATTCTATATGTTAAATTTGAATTTGCGGAATTCAAAACTGTTCCTGAAGGAATCGTGTAATTAAAAGTTACAACACCACCCGTACCGTTTCCAGGATATTGAAGTATAGCTCCAGGAGCTGCTTCATTTGCCCATGTTCCAGTATCTGCATCAACATTTGCCACAGCCTCGTCCTGAAGGCCAAATAAGATAAAATCAACAGTATTAGCAACACCGCCTGTCGAACCCAATGTATAGTTTAAAGTAATAGGTACAACATCCCCTGGCTTAAAAGTCACATTTGTTTCTCCATTATATTTAAATGAATTTTGGTTTGTCCAACTAAATGTTGGTGCTACATCTTGCGCAAATGCTGTTGCACAAATTAATACTAGTAATAAAGTAATTTTTTTCATAATGTTTTTTTTGTTTTTGTTATTAATATTTTTTTTATCACAAGTATCATTACAAACATTTCAATAGCTTTTGTATTTTTTTGTTAATATATTACGCTATCAGTAATAATATTCATAATGAATTATGATATTGTCAAATGTACCATAGAACATTTCTATAGCCAATTTTTTCAACTAGACAAAAACTAGATGGATCAAAAATATGCTGAAATAAAACTAGATTTTATATAGGCTCACAACTAACAAATTCCTCAAATCTCTATACACAAAGGCAATAGCGCTACTATTCATAAAAAAAGCCAAATCAAAAAACAATTGATTTGGCTCATTTTCTAAAAATTAAAATTTGGTTTCTATTATTTTTTTAAAAATTTAGAAGCCCCTATTTTTTTATTGTTTTGCATTATTCGAATGTAGTACAATCCTTTAGGAAGCTTGCTAACATTGATTTTTGAAGTGGAAGGCACGGTAGTTTTTTGCACTAATCTTCCAGAAGCGGTATAAATCATCGCTTCTGCATTTTCCATAGCATCAAAAGAAGATTGAATTAACAGTTCTTCGTCAACAGGGTTTGGATAAACTGTAAAAGACTTCTCTTTTTCAAAGGTGTTCGAAGCTACTGATAATATATTTTTACTAAAATTAAATACCTGTAAAGCTACAGAACTAATATGACCTCCTGTATCAGGTAATTGAACCGAAATCTGGTTGTTATCCGCTAAAAGAGCATAAGGAACAGGGATTTCTAATACTCCAAAAAAGCGAGCTCTTTGTGCTTGGTCATACCCACGAAAATTTAATGGAACTGCAACCATTGTATTATTAACTTTTATAACAGGACTTAAAGATTGTCCGTGATCTCTACCCAAACCAATTCTTAAAACAGCATCGCCATAGGTGTTTTTTTGAACACCATTAACAGTAAAAACAGTTGGCTGATTGGCTACAATAGGTTGCAAATAAGTCGTTGCAAAATATTTAGTCTCATCAGCTGCTTCATTAATCGTTATAGGATGTGCAAAAGTATATTCTAAAATCATAGTTGATTCAGCACCCAATGTGACTGACGTAAGCGGAAGTGAAACAGTACCTTCATCCAAAGTTGCATTATTATTTACTAATGTCAAATGTTTTTTATTAATACTCGTAACAGTAACACCTTCAGAATCAAAAACATTTAAATTTACAGTCGTAGCTTGAAAACCTAAATTATTTAAAACTACATACCCTTTATTTCCATCTATATAAGCATTAGCTAACACATCCAAATTATCTGGTTTGATATATACTCTAGTTCCTTTTACATTTTTCCATAAATCGTAAAATTTAACTAAATCAGTATACGTCCACTGCCCGGTATAACTTGCTGGTTCATTCATTTTTCGCATTAAACGGTGGGTATATGGAACACCCGTTGTAGCATTATACCCCCATTCAGCTTTAGTGACCACAAAAGGCAAAGCAATATCAATTGTATTGGGTCTTTCTAAAAAAGCCATTAATTGGGAGTTCATTCCTTTTAGAATCAACCAATCTCTATAGGAACTCCATTGACTATTATTAAGATCATGTGTTTGTGCACCGTACTCAGAAATCACATAAGGTTTTGCTACACCAAATTTCATCATACTATATTGATCCATCATATCAAAAGTAGCCTCAATGTTACTTCCTGAACGCAATAGTTTTTTTCCATTACTAATTGATGGAAAATCATAAAGATGTATAGACCAAAAGTCCATATTATTACCAGCCACATCCATAAACATTTTGTCACGGTTAATCCATCTTTGAAAATTTCCTACTTCAAATTCTGGAAAAGCATTCGTATAACCTCCTATTTTTATATTTGGGATTTGCGTACGAATTGCTGCGGCTACATCATTATGAAAAACAGCAATTTCATTAATGGATTTAGTATACTCACTTAATCCTCCCAAAAGATCATAGTCAGGTTCGTTAATCACCTCAACAAACGAAGGCAATTTTTGACCATTCCCACCATGAAAAGCATTTAGGTAACGCCCCATATATTCACCAGTTGCTGTAGCATTGGCAAGTTTCCAACCTTTTCCTGTTGCTTTTTGCTCAGCTCCTGTCCAAAAGGGATGCAACTGCGCACAAAGAATCCAGTTTTTTCTAGCCTCATAAGGCGGAAGACTTGTGTTTGCAGCAAAATTGTTTTTGGATGCTGTCCCTTGGGTTGTAATATGTGCAGGATCAGCATAACCTGTCCTAGCTGGATCTTCTTTAGTTTGATTTAAAGTATACGTAATTCCTCCAGTATCTCGACCTAAATAGACATCACGACCATTCAAAAAATCATTTTTTAGATCTGGTAGCACATTATCCCCATTCCATTCTCCTTCGGTTTGATTAGCATGAGTCGTGATGAATTTCCATCTCTCAAAAGTGGAAATACCTCCTACAGAATGTTTCACATTCAAATTCATCTTAACATTGACTTGACCATAAAAATTAAAGGTAACTGATAAAAGTAGAAATAATCGCAGCAGATTTTTGGTTTTTGTTTTCATAATGAAGTAACGAGTTTATTTTTAACTTGTAAAATTACAACTGTAAGAACATTAGATAAAAAACAAACACTAGACAAATACTAGACAAAATTGCTGCAAACAAAAAAACCTCTAGTATAAATGGTTTATACTAGAGGTTTTGTTTTCAAATAACTAAAAAACTTAGTCTTTTAAAATCTTATATAATTTATCAGATAATCGTACTCTAAATGGCACTGCAAAAGTGATTCTATCACCAGCTTTAGCAGTCGTTCCTTCGACATCATTGACAATCATCTTTTCTAAAACCAATTCCTGATTTCCAGTAGTAGGGCCAGCGATGATGATTTTATCACCCACAGTCAATTCTTTATTTTCAATAGAAAAAAGACCTACTTGCGCTTTCACATAATAATGGTCTACTTTGCCAATCAATACTTTTTTGACTTTTATTTTCTGGCGAATATCCACAGATTTTGCAGCAGTTCCAATGGCTACATCGGCTAATTCACCCGAATGTTTAAACTTCAAACTATCCGACTTTCCTTTTCTAAAAACCTTGTTCCCTACTTGTTTTCCTGTTCGCAATCGCACTTGATCTACCAGTGGCATACGTGTAATTTCAAGACATTCGCTGGAACAACAATTGTCCATAGCTGCCTTGCATTCATCACATTGGATAAACAACAAATGGCAACCATCATTTTCACAATTGGTGTGATTATCACAAGGTTTTCCACATTGGTGGCATTGCGAAATAATATCATCGGTAATTCTTTCGCCTAAGCGATTATCAAAAACAAAATTCTTCCCTATAAACTTGCTTTCAATCCCTTCTTCCTTAATTTGTTTGGCGTACTGAATAATACCGCCTTCGAGTTGGTATACATTTTTAAACCCTTGGTGTTTGAAGTAAGCACTCGCTTTTTCGCAACGAATCCCACCGGTACAATACATCACAAGGTTTTTATCTTCTTTAAAATCTTTTAGTTGTTCGTTGATAATGGGCAACGATTCTCTAAAAGTTTCTACATCTGGAGTAATAGCATTTTTAAAATGACCTATTTCACTTTCGTAATGATTTCTAAAATCGACTACAATCGTATTTGGATTTTCTAGAATATCGTTGAATTCCTTCGCTTTTAAGTGAATTCCTTTATTCGTTACATCAAAGGTTTCGTCGTTCAAACCATCAGCAACAATCTTGTCTCGAACCTTCACTGTCAATTTCAAGAACGAGTGATCATCATGCTCCACAGCCACATTCAAACGAATGCCTTTCATAAAATCATAGACTTCAAGCGTATCTCTAAAGGCTTCAAAATTATCAGCAGGAACACTCATTTGAGCATTAATACCTTCCTTAGCAACATAAGTACGTCCCAAAGCATCGAGTGCATTCCAGGCTATAAATAAATCGTCGCGAAATTTTTTAGGATCTTCAATTTTGGCATACGCATAAAAAGACAACGTGAGGCGTTGTTTGCCCGCCTGATCAATCAGTTCGGCTCTTTCATCTGCGCTTAAGGTGTTATACAGTTGCATGCTATAAACGGTTTAAGTGTGAGAAATTATTTTTGCAAAAGTACGGAAAAGGGACAAAAATAACCGCAAATTCGCAAATTAAAATAATCAAATGCTCAATAGTAAAGATTAAAATTAGCGCAAATTAAAAATTCATAAAGAATCTAAAACATTTAAATAAGTGAATCTGAGGTGAGAATTTTCAGGAGCTATTTCCCGCTATCCGTTACAATCTTGTGGGGGCAAAACTAAAGCCCCCACAAGGATTTTCACTTTTATCGGGGCTAGGGCTTTTGTGGTTCATTAACGCTTACTCTTCCAAAAGTGTGATTACTGCTCCTTCCAAGTCAGAAGTAATATATAACTGACACGATAATCTGATATTATCCTCTTCATAGCCTAATTTACTCAAAGTCGTAGGCTCGTTTCGTTCTTTAACCGCTGAATTTCCTTTGATGCCAACAGTTTCCACCACACAAGTAGCACAACGCCCCACACCACCACATTCACCAAAAGAATCCAAATTCAGTTTTTCTTTCAATAAAAACATCAAATTAGGATGACTGCCGTGACGGGTAGTAATAGGAATTTCGTTGCCGTTATCAATAAAGGTAAACTGGATGGTTTGAAGGTCTTTTGTCAAAATTTAAAAATTTTAAGATTCAATTTTTTACAACAAATTTGTAAAAAACAATGAATCATTAAGTTATAGCTTCATTAAGAAATGCCCTAAATTCCCTTAATCACTTAATGCTCCAAAAAAAAACCGCAGTTTCACAAATGATAAAATCTGTAAATCTGCGGTTAAATTTTTGTGCCCTTAGTGTTTAAACCGTAATCTTAGCAATACTCGTTATAAGCGTCTTGCAAGTTCTCAGCAATCATTTCAGCTGGACGACCTTCAATGTGGTGACGCTCTAACATATGTACCAATTCTCCGTTTTTGAATAACGCCATTGCTGGTGATGATGGAGGAAAAGGAAACATATGTTGTCTTGCTGCATCAACAGCGTCTTTGTCAACACCTGCAAAAACAGTGATTAAATGATCTGGTTTTTTGGCACCTTCTAAACTCATTTTTGCTCCTGGACGTGCATTTCTTGCCGCACAACCACAAACAGAGTTAACTACTACTAGTGTAGTTCCTTCTGCTTTTATAGCATTATCAACTGCTTCAGCACTATGTAAATCTTGAAAACCTGCTGCTGTTAATTCAGTCTGCATTGGTCTTACCATTTCTTCTGGATACATGATATTTTATTTTAAATTAACTATTTTTTGTCTTTGTAAAAAGTGGTACAAAGTTACGAAGTTTCAAACGAACTCACTAACTTGTACAATAAAGTTTTGTTATAGTTCAATAGTCTTTAGTTAACAATGCTCATTTGTTAATATAGGTTTCTAAAAGTCGAACACACGATAAATCCACTCCCTATTTTTTGCTCTTTTGTGTCATGAAAAAGTGGTTTGGTACCATTTTAATTTTTGTTTATCGATATTTTACGGAATTTGGAAGTAAATTATTTGATGTTTTCAAATTTAAAAACAAATACCATGAAATTAGACACTAACTGTTATTATCAGTTATATACTTTATTAGGGAAGGAAAAAATGGTCTTAGATATTTTCAATCGAGGACGATTTAGTTATATGCCTCATTTGGTTTCAAAAGAAGATTTTTCAGGACAACATTGGCTAATTGAAACTACTGAAAAAGAGAGTTGCTTCCGATTGAGTACACAGCTATTTGGAATTTCAATGTGGTTGGATGTAATTGATGGAGGGATTTTTGATGGACTGTTGGTGATTGTAACTAAAGAGAAATACTCTGGAAGATTTTGGGAAATAAAACCAAATAACACTAATGAAAATTCATTCAAAGTAGGTACACTACTAAGAGGTGAAAACAAATATATTGATTTACATAAAGGCGGGGAATTTAATAACATGCCATATCTAGCCAATGAAACACATTTCTCAGGTCAATTTTGGAAAATAGATAAAAAAGAACAAAGTGTTTTAGAATACGCTATTTAACTCAAGAATAGTTTCAGAATAAAACCGAATGAAAAAGAGATACAATTCCATTCGGCTTTAAAAAAAAGAAGTTTTATTGCCTACTGATTTTTAATCCAATAAAAACTGTCCTTGGCAAGGCAGGTCCATAAATATAATTACTATCTCTATTTTTACCGAGATCAAAATCATTTTGATAGGCATTAAAAATATTTTTTAAACCGCCATAGATTTCAAAATCCATATCGATTTTTTGATTTACAATTGTATATCCAATTTTCGTATTAAGTTCTGAGAAGGTTTTGGTAGTCAAAAATTCATCCGTAGTATAATTCGCAGCTCCAGCAAAATGAGCAATTTTCATAGATCCTGTAAACACATAGTTTAAGTTAAACTTCCAGTTGCCAGTTGGATTAAAAGTAAGATTAGCAAATCCATATTCATTGGGTGTTCTCAAGAAATCTCGTGTTGGTGCTACACCATCAATATAGGTTACAGGAGAATTAAATTTACTGGTTTGAAAAGTAAAACCAGTTTCTAATTGAATCTTTTTTTTATAATTTGCTCTTAATTCGATAGTTACACCTTGTACCGTTGCGCCATCGCCATTTTGTTTTTCAAACACTTGACCAAATTCATCTTCACCACTATTTTCTAGGATAAAAGCATCGTTCAAATGGGTATAAAACCCTTCCAAGGTAAATCCTGCGATACAATTTTCAGTAGCTTGGTCATAATTCACAGAAGCGCTGAAACTCTTGGAACGCTCTTCAATCAAGTTAGGATCATAAATAACTCTCGAAATACCACCACCAGCAAATGCAATATGCAAATCCGTATCAAAAGCTTGTGGTGCTCTAAAACCTGTTCCGTAACTCAGTCTAAATTGGGTTTCCTCTTTGTATTTGTATAACAACGCTAGTCTTGGACTAAAAACAGCTTGTTTTACTAAATTATGAAAATCCATTCTAACACCACTTAGCAAATTTAAACTCGGTAGAATTTCCCAATCACTCTGTACAAACGAACCAAAATCCTTGGTATGTTGATCAACTAAATAGTTGTAGGAGTTAATTTCATCAAAAACCTTATCCGAAATGTATTCTGTTCCAATGGTAAACACATTTGTTCCGTTAAGGAAATTTTCTAACTTGTGATTCAGTTGAATCCCTCCTTGAAGGGTTTCTGTCGTTGAAATTCCATATGGCGGATTTTCTAAATGATTTTGAATTTCAAGTGCTGCATCTGGAAAAATTCCTGTGTAATGCTTTCTATCGGTATTTTGCCAAGCACCATAAGTTATAAATGATGATTTGTCCTTGTTGAAATTGATTTGATAATCCAAACTTCCCAACCATATTTTGTGTTTCCGTTCTTCTGACTGTTGGGTTAAATATGCTGGTTTATCAACCATTTCTCCACCAAAACGGTATTCATTTAAGTTGCTTAAACTCAATTCTAATTTTTGATTTTCCGTTGGTTTAAAAAACAAATTAGCACCAATAGAATTGTTTTCAATTAATGGAATTTCGGAGAAGTTGTCACTATTTGCATCATAAAATCCTCGTTCTCGATGTGTCATAAACAACGAAACACCCGCATCTCTATTTTCGGAAACAAAGGTTGCGTTTCCATTTACCGTATAATCATTCGTTTGATTGTTAATGTTATAATAGGTCGAATTTAATTCGAAAGAATCCCGTTTGGGAATTTTAGTTATTACATTGACCGTTCCACCAATAGCACTGGAACCATATAATGAAGAGCCACCACCACGAACGACTTCAATACGATCAATCATATTCACAGGTAATTGTTCCATGCCGTACAATCCCATCAGAGGACTAAAAATAGGGCGGCCATTGATTAAAATTTGAGAATATCCTCCTGCCAATCCATTCATGCGGAGCTGTTGGTAATTACAAGTTTGACAATCTGTTTCTACTCGAAGTCCAGGTTGAAATTTAAGTCCTTCCGATAAATTGCAAACCTGTAAATTATCGAGCGTTTTACTATCTAATACATTTACAATTACTGGACTTTGTGTTTTCCTTTTAAAAGTTTTAGTACCTGTTACCACTACTTCGTTTAAAATATTCTGAAAATTAGTTACATCAAAATTGAGGGTGTACACATGCTCTTTTTTAATATTACTATATTTTTTAATCGATTGAATATTTTTTCCAGAAACAGTAACGCTATGGAGTCCAAAGGGAATATTCTTAAATTCATAAAATCCATTAGAATCACTTAATGTAGATAACAAATCATCATCAAGACTGATTTTTAATCCCGCAACATGTTCAGAATTTATAGAGATAATCCCTGATAGCGTTGCCTTATTTTGTGCTAAACTAGGTAGTGAAATCAAAATTAGAAATAAGTAAATATTTTTTTTCATTTTGTTTTAAATAATTTTTAGGCAAATCTAAAAATTATATTTTATAAAACAAAAAAATAGATTTATATTTGCCTCAAACCACTATAAATGAGCAAATCATTAGAAGAAGTACACGAATCCGTTACCACTCAAAATAAAAAATCAGTATTTAAAAGAATATTAGCCTTTTTTGGCCCCGCCTATTTAATTAGTGTTGGATATATGGATCCTGGAAACTGGGCTACAGATATTGCTGGAGGTAGTCAGTTTGGGTATGCGTTACTTTGGGTATTATTAATGAGTAACATCATGGCCTTATTACTGCAAAGTTTGAGTGCGAGATTAGGAATCGTAACCCAACGTGATTTGGCGCAAGCTTCTCGAGAAACCTATTCTCCATTTATCAATTACATTCTTTACTTTTTGGCTGAAATTGCTATTGCGGCTTGCGATTTGGCCGAAGTATTAGGAATGGCTATTGGTCTTAATTTATTATTTGGTATTTCACTTATAGATGGTGTATTAATTACTGTTTTAGACACCTTTTTATTATTATTTTTAATTAATAAAGGTATCCGAAAAATGGAAGCCTTCATCATTACATTAGTGGCTGTAATTGGTGTTTCGTTTATATTTGAAATGATTTTTGCGCAGCCTGTAGTAGGAGATGTTTTGCAAGGATTGATTCCAACTATGCCAAATGAAACAGCACTTTACATTGCCATAGGAATCATAGGAGCTACTGTAATGCCTCATAATTTATACCTCCATTCTTCCCTTGTTCAAACCCGAAAATTTGATCGTTCGAAAGCCGGAATCAAGCAAGCCTTGAAATACAATTTTATCGATTCTACCATTGCCTTAAACATGGCATTCTTTGTTAACGCTGCTATTTTGATTTTGGCTGCAGCCACATTTTACAAAGTCGGTATGTTTGAAGTCGCTGAAATTCAAGATGCACACCGTTTTTTACAACCGATATTAGGGACTAAATGGGCACCGATATTATTTGCCGTGGCCTTGATCGCGGCAGGACAAAGTTCCACCATTACGGGAACATTAGCGGGACAGATTATCATGGAAGGCTATCTAAATCTGCGAATTCAACCGTGGGTACGTAGAATCATCACCCGATTGATTGCCATCGTCCCAGCAGTTGTGGTCATCACTATTTTTGGTGAAGGTGTCACAGGAAAATTGTTGATTTTAAGTCAGGTAATTTTGAGTTTACAGTTAGGTTTTGCAATAATACCATTAATTCATTTTGTGAGTGATAAAACCAAAATGAAGGGTTTTCACATCAGTAAATTAACCCAAGTAGCCTCTTGGATTGTAGCCACGATTATTGTGGTTTTGAACGCTAAATTAGTGTATGACGAAATCAATGGATGGCTTGCCTCTGCTGAAAACCCTACTTTATTATGGTTAACTGTTATTCCTTTGGCCTTTAGCTTTTTGATTTTATTGTTGTACATCGTTTTTAAACCTTTTGTAACCAAATCAAAAAACAATATTGAAAACCATTCGCCCCATAATTTAAAATTAACATTCTCAAAAGCGGCTAGTTATTCGAAGAAAAACATTGCGGTAGCGGTAGACTTTACTGCTGCCGATGAAGTAGCTTTGAATAGTGCTTTTGAATTAGGAGGAAAAGATGCTGAATATACCTTAATACACATTGTAGAAACCGTTGGCGCACTTATTCACGGGGACAATGCTGATGATCACGAGACCTCAATTGACGAGAAATTATTGATTCAATACGAAGAAATGTTGGTTGGAAAAGGATTCAAGGTAGTAAGTCAACTTGGCTTTGGAACACCAGACAAAACCATTCCTGTTCTGATTAACAAAGGAAACTTTGACGTACTCGTTATGGGAACACATGGTCATACTGGATTTAAAGATTTAGTATTTGGTACTACTGTTGACAAGTTGCGTCACAAAATATCAATACCTTTGTTTATTGTTAAAAAGTGATTTTAGTCCTTAGTATCTAGTCCTTAGTGATTATTATATGTAAGGATTTTTAAAATCTGTAATCAAAAAAACGTTAATCTTCAACCAAAAATCAAAATGACTTTTTCAGAAGAAAATTACCTCAAAGCCATTTACCATCTCACTACCATCACTAATGCTGATGTGAGTACCAATGCTATTGCGGAAATAATGGAAACCAAAGCATCATCAGTAACCGACATGCTTAAAAAATTAGCAGAAAAAGATTTGGTTAATTATAAGAGATATCAAGGAGTTTCGCTTACGCAAAAAGGAGGATTGGCCGCCAAAATGATTGTTAGAAAGCACCGTTTATGGGAAGTATTCTTAGTCGAAAAATTGGATTTCTCTTGGGATGAAGTTCACGATATTGCCGAACAGCTAGAACATATCAAATCAGAAAAACTGATTAACAAACTGGATGATTTTCTTGGAAATCCAACCGAAGATCCTCATGGCGACCCCATTCCTGATGCACAAGGACGAATACAAAAAATTGAAAAACAATTGCTATCCGAATTAATGGTGAATCAAGTAGGCGTATGCGTAGGAGTTAAAGACACATCTTCAGAATTTTTAAAATATTTAGACAAACAGGAAATATCATTAGGCTCTAAAATCGAATTTGTAGACAAAGAAAAATTTGATTTATCCTTAAAAATTAAGGTTGACAATAAGATCCTAAGTATTTCAAATAAGATTGCCAGTAATATTTTTGTAAAGGTTAGTTAGATTTACTGCTAAAACTTCTACAACATACCAAACACTTTAAAAATAGCAAAAGCCCGTAAATTAAAAAACAATCTTTTAATTTACGGGCCTTTATATTCTTTATATAGCAAAAATAAACCTAGTGACAACCACAATCATCCCCACCACAGTCTTTATTTGATTTCTTTTTTTTCTTCCAGAAAAATTTCTTGATTAAAAAAGCAAGAGCAATTCCTAAAGCACTAAACGCTAAAAATTCTTGCATGATCGTTTATTTTAAAAGTTGAAATGCAAGCAAAGCTACTATATAAGCAAAACCACTCATAAAAATTAATTGACCCAAAGGCCACTTCCATGAATTGGTTTCTTTTTTAGTAATCGCTAATGTACTCGCACACTGTAAAGCAAAAGCATAAAACAACAGCAATGAAATCCCCGAAGCAAAATTGAATATTTTATTGCCCGTAACAGGATTAATTTCAGCAGCCATTTTGTTCTTTATCGTGTCTTCATTGTCTGTTCCACCTACGCTATAGATGGTTGCTAAGGTTCCTACGAAAACTTCACGAGCTGCAAACGAACTAATGATGGCAATACCTATTTTCCAATCGTAACCTAATGGAGAAATAGCGGGTTCAATCGTTTTTCCCATAATACCAATATACGAATTTTCAAGCTTATATGCGGCAATTTTATTGCTGATTTCACTTTCTCCTAGTGTGTTATTTTCGACTTTTGATCGCAAAATAGTATCTGCTTCATTAAAGTTTTTCCCTGGACCATATGAAGCCAAAAACCATAAAACAATTGAAATTGCCAAGATGATTTTACCTGCTCCAGAAACGAAAGCTTTGGTTTTTTCGATTACATTAATGGAGACATTTTTAAACATTGGCAATTTGTAATTGGGCATTTCCACTACAAAAAAAGTTTTCCCTTTAATTTTCATTACTTTATTCAAAACATAAGCCGACAAAATAGCCATACCAAAACCTAATAAATACAACAACATTAAGGTAAGACCTTGAAGGTTTAGAATCCCAAATACATATTCATCAGGGATTACTAAAGCAATAATAATAGCATAAACAGGCAATCTAGCGGAACATGTAGTGAATGGTGTTACTAATATGGTTATCAAACGTTCTTTCCAATTTTCAATATTTCGAGTTGCCATGATAGCAGGAATAGCACAGGCAGTTCCAGAAATTAGAGGCACCACACTCTTTCCTGATAAACCAAATTTACGCATGATTTTATCCATTAAAAATACCACACGGCTCATATAGCCACTTTCTTCTAAGAGGGAAATGAATAGAAATAAGAAAGCTATTTGAGGTATAAAAATTAAAATTCCGCCAATTCCCGGAATAATTCCTTGGGAAAGCAAATTAGTAAAAACACCATCTGGCAAATGTTCTGCTGTTATCGAACTCAAGGAGGCAAAAGCGCTATCAATAAAGTCCATTGGGATTTTTGACCATTCAAATATCGATTGAAAAATAACAAACAATATAGCAAAGAAAATAACATATCCCCATACTTTATGCGTGAGTACACGATCCAATTTACTTCTGAAATCTCTAGCAATGGCTGTGTTTACTGACAATCCTTCTTTAAGAACATCATTGATAAATTGGTATCTTTTGATCGTTTCTTTTTGCTGTAATCGTTTCAAGTCCGAATGAGACTTTGTAAATGAACTTTGAATTTCTTTACGCTCTAAGTTTAAGAAATTAACATCTTGCGTAATAACGAGCCATAATTTATACAACAATTGATTAGGAAATGCTTTGCGCAAACTATTAAAATAATCATTATCAATGATAGAAGCATTCAAGCATGGTTCGCTTGAAATAGTTTTATATGTAACTATTATTTTTTTTAATTCTTGAATTCCAAATCCTTTGCGAGAACTCACTAAAGCAATTTTAGTTTTAAGGTGTTCTTCCAGATACGGAATGTTCAAAGTGATTCCTTTTTGCTCCATTCTATCAGCCATATTAATGACTAGAATGGTTGGGATTTCAAGGTCTTTGATTTGGGTAAAAAGAAGTAAGTTTCTTTTTAGATTCTCGACATCAGTCACTACTAATGCAACATCAGGATATAATTTATCATTTTTGTTTAACAGCAATTCAATCACCACATTTTCATCAATTGAACTTGCATTCAAGCTAT
>NZ_JBAWDL010000239.1:0-1724 GCF_049590715.1 Flavobacterium sp. | reverse complement strand
GCATAACTTCATTTCGAACTTCATTAAATCTCTCTTTTAGTTCTTGTGTTGTGAATTGATAAATTGGGTCAATTGAAATACATTTTTTTCCTTCTGAGTCCATTTCGAAATTGAAACTTGCTGGACCATCTCCAAAACTTATTATTCTTCTATTCAAATCCGATTCACTCAAATTGAACATATTTTTGTATTCTGATAAATTTCTGCCCCAAGGGACTACATTTTTTAATTCGAAAGCCATTTTCTACGATTTTATTTTTTTGAATTGCACACAACGTTCTCGCGCCTTGCGCCGTTTGCGACTTACGAAGACGAGTATTTTCGGCTAAACGAAAATACGAATTAAAAACGATAATTCCACTAAATTCGCAAATGGCGCAAGACGTGTGTTAGCCGTTGTTTTTTTTATTTCACAGATAATTTAAAGTCAATATTGCTTGTATTTCACTCAAGTGTCCATAATTTGACATACCTAAATACTTAAAATTCTCTTCGACAAAACCTTTTAATTCGTAGTAATTTTTATGATACGTTTGAGATATTACAGCAACATTTTTATTATTGCTCAACAGATGTAAATATTCAAAATTTTCAAACTTCCCTTTCACTATTCTCTTTTCAAATCCATCTATTTCTTTGAAACTTTTGATATTATGTTTTTTAAAAAAATCAATTGTTTCTAATTTATTATTTGAAAATTGAATTGAAAGCAATCTAGTTTTGAATTGATATAATATAATTAGCCCAAAAATCAATGTTCCAAAGAATCCATATAATATTTGTTCTGTATGTTTTTCAAAATCATTCTTAAATAATCCATCAAGTAATCCGATTAAGAAAAACACACAGAAAAAAAACATTAGAAATGGTAATAAGTAAATTCTAAAATTAAATTCTGATTTCATATCTATTTCTGTTTTTTAGTAAAATAACGGCTAACGTTATGCCACTTTGAGATGGCTGGAAGTTCGTAACCGCTCAATTTTCGGCTTATCGAAAACTCGATGCGAAACGATAATTCCACTAAACTCCAGCTAGCTCAAAATGGCGGTTAGCAGTAGTGAATCGTTATTTATTTCCATTTTCATAGTATTCTTTCAACCATTTTTTTTCATGAATCGCGACTTCTGGCGCAAGAGGATTTTCTGAATAGTTTATAATTTCGTCTAAGCATAATTCTTTAAGTTTTTCGTCAGGATTTCCAAATTCTAAAATCAAATGAGCTGTCCACAATTGGATAAAATATTGCCCTTCCTTTAGGTACGTAGCAAATTCTTCTAACAAATTTTTTTCAAAATAAAGTTTGGCAATTTGTACTAATTCTTTGTAACCGTTATTTTTATTACTTATGAAATCCGTTGGTTTAATTCCGGCAAAATAATATTCTTTGCAGTAAAATAAATATGATGAATTTTTTTGAACTTGCTCTATAGTCATTGATTTTAGTATGTTGGTTTTTCATTACTGCTAACGTTCTGGCGCTACACGAGGTTTGGGATTAAAGATGCGAGATTTTTCGGTTAAACACAAATTTTCCAAATACAAAACAATCTTTAAATTCAGCCAAATGCCCAAATCTCGTGTAACGCCTGTTATCTGTCGTTCTTTTTTTTTCTCATTTTTGTTTTGGAAGTTTGAATTATTTTCTATTATATTTGTAACCAATGTCTAATGTTGTATAATTTGGTTATGAGTGAATATTTAACTATTTCAGAAACAGCAAA
>NZ_JBAWDL010000238.1:0-3664 GCF_049590715.1 Flavobacterium sp. | reverse complement strand
ATCCTATAGCAATCATGAAATGTGCCATCCATCGGTATTTTCCTCTAGGATAAATAAATTTTTGGAATACTATGTTTTCTACTGATTCTCTAGTAGCAAACCAAAAATGAGAGAATACTTTTCCGGTGAATAAAAAAGAGATTCCTCTTTTAAAATACATCCAAGTAGGAGGTCGTTGTAACCAAATAGTATAGCGATAGCAAATCCCGAAAAACGCAAATACAGTACCAAATAAGTAGGTAATAAGTGCTGCATCAAAATTTTGTAATTCTCTAGAACCATAAAAAACTAATGCAATCATTAGTGTAGACATTATTGTTGCAATAAGTAAAGCTTTTGTGTTATATTTTCTGTCTTTCATTTGAAATGGAATTAATTCATTGTAGTAACTTTTAATCTAACTTAGAGGAGAAATAATTACTTAGAACCATATACTCGTTTTAAAAAAGTAAAAGTAAGTAAAAAATAAGTAAAAATACTTAATCACAAGTTTAAAGTAGTAATATTTAAATCTTTTATAATAGTAAATGCTATTATTCTACAGTAAAAAGTGTCCATCTTTAAGGGTAATGGTGTTTAATTATAAAAAATGAAAAGAAAGGTGACTTTTCATAAGTTACTAGGCTGTAATTTATTTTCTATTACTAAATTTTTCAAATGGTTTACGTAAAATTTAGTAATAGAAAAAAGTGTAAGGATATTTATAAAACGCAATCAAAAATAAAACTTTGGATAGCTACTTGCGCTTGTTTAATTATTACATATATGAAAAAATCCGTAAAAATTGGCTTGTAAATTAATTGTATTTTATAATGATTGCGGTATTTTAACTAACCATTTTCAGTGCATTCCCTAAACAAAAAAGGTTGCTTGAAAATTTTCAAGCAACCTTTTTGTTTTTCTCAATCCTAAAACGTTTTTAAGGATGACTATTTTTATCAAGATAGTTTGTTCCTTTGCTGATTTCTAACTTGGTAGTATATCCGTCTCCGTCATCATCAGTGTCTAAGAAATTAGGGATTCCATCTTGATCTGTATCATCAAGATTTGCAGGGGCGGTAGGGTAAGCAACTGTGTTTCTATAATCTGTCATGTAACCATCGTGATTCAAATCTTCATTGATTGAAAGAATACCATCATCATCTTGATCCATGCGTTGTAATTCATATAATTTAAAACTAAAAACTAATGGAGTGTAAGAAGGGATGTTGGAACTGCCTTCAGAGTAATAAGCTAAGCCAGAAGGGATGAAAATCACACCCGCTCCAAAGTCGCTATATACAACCGTTCCATTAGGTCCATCTGCATGAGTACCAGTTTTGAATTGAGGAAAAATCTCTGACCATCCTCGAATCACATTATACAAATTAGACATTTGTTCAGGATATTTGATTTCCTCAAATCGTGTTGCTGTTATAATTTTTGTATCTAAAATATCAGATGTTAAGTAAGTCCCATTGTATGAGGTTAATACGTTGTCAACGTTAGTTGGAGAATTACCAGTTCCTTCTCTTAAAACTAAATAATAGATGGAATAAGTAATACCGTGAAGAGGAACGTCTCTTTTTAGTAATTTTGGAAAATCTGCATTGTTCAAGTAAGTCATAATTGGCTTTTGTGAACCACCATCAGGAATAACAGTAATCACCACATCTTGATCGGTTTGATCACCAGGTTCATTAGTGATATTTATATAATGTGAGTTTAGGTAGGTTTCGATTAACGTGTTATCGGCTGTAAATTGTTCTTGAAAATCGCGAAGAGGAACTTCTTCATATGAGTTATCACTACTAGAACAAGAAAATAATAGTATTGTTGTAATTGATAAAATAAAATAAAACCTAAATTTGTTCATTATAACTGATTTTTAAGTGCGCAAGATACAATATTGATTTATTTTTGTAAACTATTTAACTTCGATTTTACAATTATTATGCGAATAGACAAATATTTATGGTGTGTCCGATATTACAAGACTCGAAACATGGTGACAGAAGCTTGTAAAAAAAATCATGTAACTGTAAATGGTCAGGTAGCTAAACCTTCAAAAGAAGTGTTTCCAACCGATAAAATTACTTTTAGAAAAGATCAAATCACCCAAATTATTACCGTACTTGATATTCCAGAAAACAGAGTAGGAGCTAAGTTGGTAGATGTTTATAGACGGAACGATACACCTGCTGAGGTTTATCAGCATTTAGAACTTTTGAAGTTGTCAAAAGATCATTACCGTAAAAATGGAACAGGCAGACCTACTAAAAAAGACCGAAGAGATATTGATGAATTTGGTAATGCAATTAATGATGATGAGTCTGAGGTTGAATAACAATTTGAAATAATTAACTTGAAAAACAATTATAATGAGTAAAAATATTATCCTGACCCATCAGGAAATTAACCATAAAATAAAAAGAATTGCCTATCAAATATATGAAACCTTTGTAGATAATGACGAACTAGTTCTAGCAGGTATTGCTCCTAATGGTTATGTGCTTGCAGAAAAAATCGCTCAAGAATTACAAAGTATTTCTGGTTTGAAAATTAGTCTTTGCGAAGTATATATAGATAAGGAAAAACCTGAAGCAACTATTACTACCTCAATAGCAAAAGAAGGGTATGCAAATAAGGGATTGGTATTAGTTGATGATGTATTAAATTCTGGAACGACATTGATTTATGCAGTAAGACATTTTTTAGATGTTCCTTTGAAGAAATTCAAAACTGCGGTACTTGTGGATAGAAATCATAAAAAATACCCTGTAAAAGCTGATTTTAAGGGTATTTCTCTTTCTACTTCGTTATTGGAACATGTTCATGTCGTTTTTGACGAAAGCGACAATAGTCATGCTTATTTAAGCTAAGACTTCTTCTACAGCATTTACAATTTGCTCAATAGACTGATTATCGACAGATACAGTGTATTGGGCTTTGTTGTAATAGAAACTTCTTTCAAATAGATGCATTGCAATAAATTCCTTCATCTCCTCATCCGTTTTAGTGGCTATTAAAGGTCTTTTTTCTTTCTCTAAGACTAAGCGGTTGAATAAAGTGTCAATTGACGCTTTAAGATAAATAGAGATCCTGTTGTCTCCTGTTAATAGTTCATGGTTATTTGCATAGCAAGGTGTGCCTCCACCTAGACCAATGATTAAATCATCTGAATTGTTTAATAATTCTAAAAAAGATTCGTGTTCTAGTTTTCTGAAATAGATCTCTCCATGCTTGTCAAATATGGCTTTAATGCTTAATTCAGCTTTTGTTTCGATATAATGGTCTAAATCTATGAACGGAATTTGAATAGAATTGGATAATGAATTCGCGATTGTTGACTTTCCAGAGCCCATATAGCCCAATAGTATAATTTTCTTCATATAGTAAAACCTTATAAGTTAAGGTATTAAGTTTTTTTATTTAAAAAAGACAAATTTAAACTATTTTTTCTTGCAAAACTCTAAATAAAGTCCTTATATTTGCACCCGCATTCAAGCAAAGAAATTATGACTCGATAGCTCAGTTGGTAGAGCACATCACTTTTAATGATGGGGTCCTGGGTTCGAGCCCCAGTCGGGTCACAAATTAGTGATCAACACATAATTTACTTGAAAGCATTGACTCGATAGCTCAGTTGGTAGAGCACATCACTTTTAATGATGGGGTCCTGGGT
>NZ_JBAWDL010000237.1:0-2654 GCF_049590715.1 Flavobacterium sp. | reverse complement strand
CGTAAGAAGTAATGTTTTTAACAACACCTTCTAATACTTGTCCTTTTTGTAATTGACCGATGATTTCTTTTTTCTGTACTTCAATATCCGCTTCAATAAGCGCTTTGTGAGATACAACAACGTTTTTAAATTCGTGGTTGATTTTTACAACTTTGAATTCCATTGTTTTGTTTACGTAAACATCGTAATCTCTAATTGGTTTAACATCAATTTGAGATCCTGGTAAGAACGCTTCGATTCCGAAAACGTCAACGATCATACCACCTTTAGTTCTACATTTAACAAAACCATTAACGATTTCACCAGTTTCATTTGCAGAAATAACTCTATCCCATGATTTGATAGTACGTGCTTTTCTATGAGATAAAACTAGTTGTCCAGTTTTGTCCTCACGGATGTCGATTAATACTTCAACAGTATCACCTACTTTTAATGCTGGGTTGTAACGGAATTCGTTTAATGAAATAACACCT
Source organism: Flavobacterium sp. (assembly GCF_049590715.1). Lineage (GTDB taxonomy): Bacteria > Bacteroidota > Bacteroidia > Flavobacteriales > Flavobacteriaceae > Flavobacterium. The sequence goes on along the minus strand of NZ_JBAWDL010000237.1, from coordinate 2,181 downwards.
TCCGATTTTGCGTTGATATCAACGATAACGTCTCTATCTGTAATTCTAACAACTGTTCCATCTACTACTTCTTCTTGGTCTGTAGCGATAAAAGTTTTAGTAACTAATTCTTCGAATTCTTTTAAGTGCTGATCATCAACTACATCAATACCTTCTTCGAAATTGTGCCAGTTAAAATTTGCTAAAAACTCTTCTTGTGATTGGATTTGTTCAGACATGCTGATTAAAAATTTGTATTCTGTGCTCTCTTGAGTTTCTTTAGTGATAGAAAACAACAGAAGTTGTTTATATAATTAATTGAAGCCTAGTGGAAACTCTTATTCACCAAAAGGTGTGCAAAAGTAATTCTTTTTTAATTAATTACAAAAAAATCATCACTGATAATCAACCCTAAACCAAATTCATAATACCATATGTGACAACTTTTTCTATTTATAGGAGCAGAGCGATTGATTTTCATAACAAACTCCCCCCCTGCTCTTGCCTTTATCTCTCCGCTACACTAGGAGCATACTGGCTCCATCAGGGCTCATATTTCTGGATTTGTTTTTCATAGAATGTTTTAATGCGAAATCTTATAAAAAAAGTAATTCGTGTACGATTTCAGAAAATAAAGAATGTATTTGGTTTTGGATACAGTAAGAAAGTTGTCAGACTTAACTAGCGTCATAGAGGTGTCTTACTAGGACTCCATTTCCAAGTGAATTGCAAAATGATATTGAAATTGTAATCACTTTTTTTTAATAATGAAAAATTAGAAATGCATCACAATTTAGAAAAGCCAATTTTTATTAATGTCAAAGAATTATTATACCAAACAATAATTTATTCAAACAAACCAAAAAAGTATTTTGAACATGAAAGAACAGAAAACTCCGCTAGAAACTCATAGACCTTACCGTATTTATAATAGAAAAGCTTCATCTATCTTTAGTACAAGATACAGCATTAGAAAAAGGAATTAACCGTATTGTTATTAATTAATAACGATTATCAAAGTATAAAAAAGCTCAAAGGTTTATTTTTATTGAGCATTTTATATTTCTGATAGCAAAAATAGGAAACAAATGTCTGGATTTAGATTTACATATACACAGTTTGCACTGTTGTGTCCATTAGATTGGCTTTCCAAAAGTCAGAAGGACATTATTAATCAAACTAATTTTGATATAATGATGGTTTCAAAGGTTTTATAAACCTTATAAGAGAAGCAATTTTCTATATGTATAAGTAAACAAACAATATTACGTTATAAAAATCCATAAAAAAAAGAGAATAAATGCAGGTGCGTTCCATACATTCATTCTCTTTTTAAATTATTATTTTTGTATTTTAAAGTTTAGTTAACAATTAAATTAGTTGTAGATAAATGATCTTCAGTTTGTAATTTAACAATATAAATTCCTTTGGCTAAGTTTAATTTTGAAGCAGGAATAACAATTTCCAATTGATTTGAATATTCTTTTTGGAATATCACACCCCCTAAATTGTTGTAAATTGTCACATTAACATCTGATTGTATGGGTAACAATATATTTAAATCCTTATTCCCTAGAGGGTTTGGATAAACAATTGGATTTAACGATGATGGACTTTCTGAAGTATCAAAAGTTTCAATGCCCAATATTATACAGGTATCTGTAGGAGTCCATCCGGTGGGACAACCAGTGATGTCAGGACTACATTTAACGATACTCCACTTTGCTTTATAGGTTTTTCCGTTGTAAAGAACTTCTTCATCCATTTGGTATTGCTTGCCTGCTACCCAAGTGGGTACATTACAATTACCAGTTATTGGTTTTACAGTTATCGTACAAATAGCTGTTTTGCTACCATTTTCGGTTTTAACAGTAATTGTAGCATTTCCAACTTTTTTTGCAGTCACTAATCCTACTGAACTTACAGTTGCAACAGTTATGTCATTTGATTGCCAAGTTACATTTTTATTAGTTGCATTTGAAGGTGTTATGTTTGCTGTTAAGGATTTAGTAGCATTTACTTCAAGAGTGACTGTTGATGGTGCCACGTTTACATTAGTTACCGCAACTTGACTGGGACCAGTAGAAGTTCCTGTTTTAGTCCAAACACGTACATAATCGACTGACATTGTTGTTGGCATACCTGCTAATTGTTTGCTAGCATCTGGGTCAGTTAAAGGATTAACAGCATGGTTTGCATTAT
>NZ_JBAWDL010000236.1:0-4105 GCF_049590715.1 Flavobacterium sp. | reverse complement strand
CCTTTGGATCAAGCCATTGGATTATATCGTTTTCCAAACAGGACGGCAAATGGCTACATCTCTCTCCGACATCCAGGCAGAAATCAAGAAGAATGAGGAGCAGCTCGCGCAACTGCGAAAGCAGGCTGAAGATTTTCGCAATCAGGAGCGCGCCGGGGTCATTGACGACATCCGCAAGACGATTGCGGAATATGGTTTGACCGCTGCTGACTTGAAGCTGTCGAGCCGTGCGCCGAAGGCGCGATCGATCAAATCGAGCGCCGCGGCAAAATATCGCGGCCCAGCTGGGGAGACTTGGTCCGGCAGTCGCGGACGCAAGCCACGCTGGATTACGGAAGCCTTAGCCGCAGGAAAATCCCTTTCGGATTTTGAGATAAAATAAAGTGTGTCAGAATTTTTTACGCCGAGCTGTCTGCGCCACTTAGGAGAAGGCCTGGAATCGGCTTTCAGATCACTAAGCCGATAAGACGGAAAAAATGCCGCTGCGTTGAGGGATGTTGTTAGCATGCAAGATGCTTATCCGCCTCATTTATGCCAGCCGAGGCTGAAATCCTGTTCAGGATCTATCTGCCATTCTTGATTGGTCCCATCGCGTCAACCCTGGGCTTCAGGTGACAGGGGTACTTTGTCATTTGGACGGCATCTACATGCAGTACCTTGAAGGCGAAGAAAACACAGTCGATGTCCTCTTCAAAAGCATCCAGGCGGACACGCGCCATCGGGACGTTACTCAGCTCGAGCAGCGCCGCATTCCCAAACGGGCGTTTGCTGATTGGGCGATGGCACTTCTCGACTGGAACGATAACCCCGGGCAATCTTCCGAAGCTTTTCGCCTGGCAGCAAATTGACCTCTACGCGGGGGATCCAAGCACGGCCGCACCGCTGCTCAGTCCTAGTGCCCTACGACGGCTCCGGCCCTTCCGTCAGGCCTCGAAGGACGCCATAGCGCATGACAGGTGAGCAGCTTGGTCTTTGAGAGATTCTGCGGCCTCAGATGACTGCTCTACCAAGGCAGCGTTCTGCTGCGTTGCCTGGTCGAGCGTCAACAGCGAGTCATTGACCCCCTGAATGCCAGAGCGCTGTTCGTTGGCGGCACGGGATACATCAGCAAGCAACTGGCTCATGCCGCGAACTTCCTCAAGAATCGAGATCAGGGCGCCCCTGGTTTCGTTCGTAGCCGTGATACTGCTTTGCAGCTGCTCCCCGGACTCGGTCACCAATGACTTAATCTCGCCTGCGGCGCTCGCGCTTCGTTTGGCTAGCTGTCGGACTTCCGACGCGACAACGGCAAATCCGCGCCCTTGGTCACCCGCGCGCGCAGCTTCAACTGCAGCGTTCAAGGCCAGTATATTGGTCTGAAAAGAGATGCTGTCGATCACCCCGGTAATGTCCGCAACACGGTGCGAAGATTCAGCGAGACTTTTCATCCTGCGAGTCAACTCTTCGACCGATGCTTCGCCTTTTCCCGCTTGTGCGGTGGCTGCCTCGGCCAGTTCTGTAGCGCGTCTGACCGCTTCAGCCGTGGCAGACACGGTAGCGGTGAGTTGTTCCACCGCTGAAGCTGTTCGCTGCAGACCATCGGCAGCAGTCGCTGTCCGGCTCGAGAGGTCGACACTGCCATCGGCAATGCCTCTAGACGAGGCGCTCACCTGAGTTGCTGATTCGCGAGCGATCACCATGGCATCCCGGATTCGTGACAGTACCTGAAGAAGTTCTGCCCCCTGACGGGTGAGGGCGGGTTCTCCGACCATCGCAAAGCTAACCTGTCCGCTCGCAGAGTGAAGTCGGTTCGTAATGCACTCGAGTTCTGTTGAGAGTAATGCGTCCTGGCGCATGCGCACGGCGATGAACATGCCGAATGCCACTTCGACTACGACAAAGACTGCGTGAAACACAACAGAGTAGAAGTCGGAGGCGGGAAGGCAGAAGACCGGAAACCCCATGGCCTGTAGGCGGTCGAAAAATATGTGGTGCAGTGCCACCGCAATGCCTCCAACGAGGACCGGTGCCCAATGGCGATACGCCAACAGAAATGCAAGTGCCACGAATACGCCAAAGTGAAACTCGGTTTTCCCGCCTGCGAGCTGAATATGGAGGCCAACGAAGCTCACCAATAGTATTGGGAAGGCCACACTGCTAAACCATGTTCCCCGGAGAAAGACGAAGGTGAGAAGTGCACAAGCGGACAGGAACGCCACACAAAACATGGCGAGTTCGAACTGTTGAAAGTGCCATCCAATGCCCAAAGCTGCTAGTCCGCCAACGCCACAGATGGTCAGCAGCAATGCATCGGCTGCGCGACGTACCTCCGGCAGGGACGGGTTGAACTCGGAGATTGACTGAGCCGCAGCGTGAGCAGGTGGGTTGGACATGGAGCAGATTGCAAGGGCGAATTGTGTGCGCGGAATGCGAAGTACGTCGAATCCCCTGATATCGGCAAAAACTTTGAATACTTTAGGCAGCACAGATGTGGGCCGGCGCTCAGTGTTGGGGCCGATGCAGAAATGAGCCACTTTGGCTTAAGTGCTTACGACCTCGTGGCCCCCGTGCGGTTTTCAGCCCGCACCGTCTGTTGGACGCAGAGGCTATGCGCTGCAGTTGGCTCACTCCGGTCTAGGCGGCGCCAAGGTCAAACCTGACGCTCGTTGTTTCCATTCTGCCTTACAGGACCGGTATTTATTCACATGACTGCTCGAATATTTACTTTCCCATCATTCGATACGTCTTTTGACATGAGATTCTCGCCGCCAGTGAGGAAGAATTGAAGTTTCTCTAGATACGGGCGGGAAAAATCTGACGCGTGCGTTAGAGCCCCTATGTTTCAAAATTATTAATGAAAACGCAATCCAATATGGCAATGCAGGACTTGCCAGAACAACCACTCATCTCTAAATCGCAAGACTTGCGCCGCAGGGCGCTTCAAGGCTTGGGGACACAGGCTGAAGCGGCACGCTGCGAGACCGAGCTTCGCCGGCGATTCCTCATGGATCCGCTATCCCCGCTATTTCTGCCCAAATCCACAGTAGAAAATATCGAGCCCGACAAGCACCTTACGGGGCTCTCAGCGATCACCTCAAAATTCATCGTCGCAACCGCCGATTTGACAACCCAGTCAGACGGGGCGTTGCAGGACCTTTTGCACAACGTTCGTGTGCTTTTGCAAATGGACATTGCATTTGTCGCCGAATTTGTGGAGGGGCAGAAGGTCTTCCGGCACTTGGATAATGCTGAACACATAAAGCTACCTTTCAAGGAGGGCGATTGCGGTCCGCTGGAATTGACTTTGTGCCAACGGGTTGTGGATGGCCGTTTGCCGGAATTGCTCAATGACGCGAAGTCTGTCCCCGAGCTTTGGGATTTAATGATTGCGAAGACTTTGAACATAGGCGCGTACCTAAGCACGCCAGTGGTGCTTCAGTGTGGAACTGTCTACGGAACGCTGTGCTGCATCAGCCACTCGGCGCGTTCGGCACTGGGGAACAAGCAGATTGACGCCCTCCGGCACGTCGCCAAGATATTGGGCGCGGAGTTGGATAAAAGACGCCCCTAGCAGGGCTACTGAAATACTCCCTGATGGCCTGTGCTGAGAATTGTCGACAGCATAGAACGAGCTACAAGCGATTGTCCGAAGTGGGCAAGGGGGCAGGCTCCCTTATTTGTGCAAGTTCACGGCGCGAAACCAGCATTTCAGCAACCTGCTACAGATGCGCCCGAAGAACTGTTCGCAATGCTGCTTTACTTCCGCAGGCCGGAGGACGATTCGACTGGTGGCGATCTGGAGATCTGGCAATGGAAAGACGGGCGACGGCCAGCCTTCATTGGGTCAGAAGCCAATGAAGAGGGTGCCGAGTTGGTGGCGACCATTCCTTACCGTCCGAACACGCTTACAGAATCGGTGCTGAGTGGCTCGCTCGGTCAGTCTTCCCACTGCTTGAAGCACAACAGTGTTGGCGAAGAACACGGCGCAGTTGCACACCTTGTTTGCGTTGAGCAATCTGTGGATGGCGCGGCGTCGGCTCTTGAGCGGGGCACGGGGATGAGTGCGCCTGAAATGGGCGAGGTGGCCAAAAGCCATCGGCGAAACTGGCCGAAACGTACCCAACGC
>NZ_JBAWDL010000235.1:0-3565 GCF_049590715.1 Flavobacterium sp. | reverse complement strand
ACTTAGAACAATACTTTAAACATTATAATAAATCGGTTCGTGAACCAAGAAAATTTTGGGGAAAAATTGCAGAAGAAAACTTTACTTGGTACCAACAATGGGACAAGGTTGTTGAATTTAATATGGCTGAGGCTGAGATTGAATGGTTCTCAGGTGCCAAAGTAAATATTGTAAAGAACTGTATTGATAGACATCTGAATAAAAAAGGAGAGAAAACGGCTATTATTTTTGAGCCAAACAATCCAGAAGAAGAAGCTTTACATATTACCTATAACGAACTGCACCAAAGAGTTTGTAAAATGGCTAATGTGTTGCGTAATCAAGGAATAAAAAAAGGTGATAGAGTTTGTATTTATTTGCCAATGATTCCAGAATTAGCTGTGGCTACTTTGGCTTGTGCTAGAATTGGAGCGATCCATTCGGTTGTTTTTGCTGGTTTTTCGGCTTCGGCAGTAGCGAGTAGAATTAACGATAGTGAATGTAAAATGGTCATCACTTCGGATGGAGGATACCGAGGAAACAAAACGATTGAATTAAAAAATATCATTGATGAAGCCTTAGAGAAATGTAAATCAGTGGAGAAGGTTTTAGTTGTGAAAAGAACCAACTCGGTGATCACGATGAAAGAAGGTAGAGATATTTACATCCAACCTTTATTAGACGAAGCTTCAGATAATAGTGTTGCTGAAATTATGGATGCCGAAGATCCATTATTTATCTTGTATACATCAGGTTCTACAGGAAGACCTAAAGGAATGGTGCATACGACCGCTGGATACATGGTATATAGTGCGTATACTTTTAAAAATGTTTTTAATTACGAAGACAATGATATTTTTTGGTGTACAGCTGATATTGGTTGGATAACAGGTCATTCTTATATTTTATACGGACCATTATTGAATGGAGCGACAACGGTTATTTTTGAGGGCGTTCCATCATATCCAGATTTTAGTCGTTTTTGGGAAGTTATCGAGAAACATAACGTGACTCAGTTTTATACTGCCCCAACAGCCATTCGTGCTTTGGCAAAAGAAAAATTAGAGTATGTATTGAAATTCCCTTTCAAATCATTGAAAGTAATTGGTTCTGTGGGTGAACCTATCAACGAAGAAGCATGGCACTGGTACAATGACCATGTAGGAGCTAAGAGATGTCCTGTAGTAGATACTTGGTGGCAAACAGAAACGGGAGGAATTATGATTTCGCCAATTGCTTTTGTAACACCTACAAAACCTACTTATGCTACTTTACCCTTACCTGGTATTCAACCCGTTATTATGGATGACAAACGTAATGAAATTGAAGGCAATCAATTAGAAGGAAGTTTGTGTATTAAGTTTCCGTGGCCTGGAATTGCGAGAACAATTTGGGGAGACCATGAACGATATAAAAAGACTTATTTCTCTCAGTATCCTGGGAAATATTTTTCTGGAGACGGTGCTTTGCGTGATGAAGTAGGTTATTACAGAATTACAGGTCGTGTAGACGATGTGGTAATTGTTTCAGGACACAATCTAGGTACAGCGCCAATTGAAGATGCTATTAATGAACATCCTGCAGTAGCTGAAAGTGCCATTGTAGGTTTTCCTCACGATGTGAAAGGTAATGCTTTGTATGGTTTTGTGATTTTGAAAGAAACAGGCGAACTTAGAGATAAGAATAACCTATCTGTAGAGATCAACCAACACATTGCAGGACATATCGGGCCAATTGCAAAATTAGATAAAATTCAGTATGTTTCAGGGTTGCCCAAAACACGTTCTGGCAAAATCATGAGAAGAATTTTAAGAAAAATTGCAGAAGGTGATTATTCTAATTTTGGCGATACAACAACGTTATTGAATCCTGAAATTGTAGACGAAATAAAAGAAGGAAGAGTAGAGTAAATACTGTTTCTTATCAATACTATAAAAAAGCTCAAGTTTTACGACTTGAGCTTTTTTGTAGGTATTTGTATAATTGAAAAATTAAAAAATAAGTATATATGAATGTATTAAAGCGAGAAGTTTTCAGGCTAGTAATAATCAGTCTTACTTTTTTTATGGTACAGTGTAAAAGTAGGCAAGCAATAAATAAGGATATTTTAAAGCAGCATCTAAGCACAGAAGTAACAATAGAAAAGGTACCCTATGGTATGACTCCAAATGGAGATAAAATTAATAGCTATAAGTTGAAAAATAAAAATGGGATGGAAGTGGGTATCATTACTTTGGGTGGTATTATTACGGATTTGATAGTTCCTAATAAAGAGGGTATCTCTGAAAATGTTGTTATTGGTTTTAATTCGCTTGAAGAGTATTTAAAACCAAATCCTTATGTTGGAGCAATTATAGGAAGGTATGGTAATAGAATTGCCAACGGAAAATTCTCAATAGATGGTAATGAATATCAATTGACGCTAAATAGACCGCCTCATTCTTTACATGGAGGAGAATATGGTTTTAACCGAGTAGTTTGGAAAGAAAATGAAGTTAAGTCAGGAGCAGTGGCTTCATTGAAATTATCATATTTGAGCAAAGATATGGAAGAAGGGTATCCTGGAAATTTGCAAGTATTTGTTACCTATACATTGACACAAGAAAATCAATTAGAAGTTTTTTATGAGGCTACAACCGATAAGAAAACAGTGGTAAACCTAACACAACATTCCTATTTTAATTTATCAGGAGATTTTTCTAAAACTATTTTAGACCATGAAATAACCTTAAATTCAGATAAAATAGTAGCAATTAATGATAATGGAATTCCAACAGGAAAACTCGAAGATCTAACACACACACCCTTTGATTTCAGAACTCCAAAAACTCTAGGAAAAGACATTGAAGTAAAAAATGAACAATTAAAAAGAGGAAATGGTTATGATCATTGTTGGGTATTAAACAATGCTGAAAAAGGGAAAACAGTTACTGCTACCGCTTATGATAAAACTAGTGGACGACTTATGGAGATCACTACCTATGAGCCAGGGATTCAATTGTATACTGGTAATTTTCTTAAAGGTAACTTACCCATGCGTGAAGAGGGTTTCTATGAACATCGTACTGGTTTTTGTTTTGAAACGCAACATTATCCTGATTCGCCTAATCAAAAAGATTTTCCAACAACGGTTTTGAGACCTGGAGAAAATTATAAAACTAAAACGACTTTCAAATTTTCTATAAAGTAGTACTCATTTTTAATTTAAGCATTATAAAGATTAGCTTGTTTCTTGTGGCATTTGATTTCTTTTTTATCACTTTGTATAATACTATTCACTGAAAGGACGATCCTAATTATACCTCCAAAACAGATTAAAATTATTTCAAACATGTTTTTTATTTTTTCATAGAATTAATACAAACATTCCTGAGTTTTATATTTTTACATAAAATAACCACTAAAGATAATATACAACAGTGAAATTTTTAAAATTAGAGCGTTTTTAATCAGATAGATTATAATTCAAAGTACGGAATGATGGGAAACTTGCAACAGCGATTAGATATTTCTTTCATTTTTTCGATAACAATTTTAGTATAAATTGCTGTAGTGCAAATTTCAGAGTGCTCTACTCTTTTGGAAA
>NZ_JBAWDL010000234.1:0-3056 GCF_049590715.1 Flavobacterium sp. | reverse complement strand
CACTTACACTACGTAACCATTAAAGTTAGCGCAGGTATTTACCTGTGCCCCAAAAGATTAGCAAAAAAAACACATTGTAACTCTAGTTTCTTTTTACATCTTAAAATTAAACAAAAAAGTTGTAGCTTTTTTATAGCTACAACTTTTTTTCTTAAAATGCTACTCACTGTTGTGGGCACAGACAAATGCCTGCGCTAACGAAGAACCTTTGTAGACAAGTTTGCGCCATCGGGGGGGCATCTGTAATAGCTAGTTTATCTAGTGCTTAACATCTTCGTTATCTTTTAAATAATCGTAAATAGCTAACTTCCCATCGACCTTATAAATCTTAACTGTTAATTTTCCTTTTATTTTAACAACAGAATCCCCAACACTTACATTTGAAAAAAACTTAGGACTAATCTCTTCTTTGCTATGATTTGAAAAAACAATTGTTGGAGCAGCGTGATTTGCATAATCAATATAGGACTTAATAACTATACCAGAGTATTGACTTTCTCTAAAATTTTTTTCGCTTTCCTCTGCGAAATCTATAGGATAAAAAGGAAGGAAGAGAATAATTAAAAAAACAAAAATGGAAATACACTTAAAAGCTTTATTAAATAAAATCAATATTCTTATTAATCTATAATCTAAATCTAAATTTTTTATTTCATTTTCATTAAACATATCTATTATAAATTATAAACGAATTAGCCCGATGGCGCACATTTACACTACGTAACCACTAAAGTTAGCGCAGGTATTTACCTGTGCCCCCAAAGATTAGCAAAAAAACACATTGTAACTCTAGTTTCTTTTTACATCTTAAAATTAAACAAAAAAGTTGTAGCTTTTTTATAGCTACAACTTTTTTTCTTAAAATGTCTGCTCACTGTTGTGGGCACAGGCAAATGCCTGCGCTAACGAAGAACCTTTGTAGACAAGTTTGCGCCATCGGGAAAATAAATTGAACTGTAAATTCTAATTTATTTTTATGATATTTATTTAATGGTGTAAAACATTGTATCCCAAAAAAAGTCAACAACATTAAAAAACCTCGTTTAAAATGATTTAAACGAGGTTCTATATATTATACTTCCTAAAAATTATGCTTACACAATACGAATCACAAAATAATTCTTCTTCCCACTTTGTAACAATACAAATTGGTTGTTAATTAAATCATTCTTGCCAAGAATATAATCTTCTTTTATTTTCTCTTTATTAATCGAAATTGAATTAGCAGTCAACGCTCTTCTGGCCTCTCCATTCGATTTAAAAAATCCTGTTTTTTCATTCAAAACAGAAATTATTTCGATTCCTGCTTCAATTTCAGTTCTCGCAATCTCTGCTTGTGGAACACCGTCAAAAACTTCTAAAAAAGTAGCTTCGTCTAAGGTTTTCAAATCATCCGCAGTAGCGTTACCAAACAAAATGCTAGATGCTTTTTGCGCTTTTTCTAAATCTTCTTTGGAATGTACAAAAGTCGCTAACTCCTCAGCTAATCTTTTTTGTAATACGCGTAAATGAGGCGCTACTTGATGCTCTACAATCAACCCTTCAATTGTTTCTTGATCTAAGAAAGTGAAAATTTTAATATATTTCTCAGCATCAACATCTGTAGTATTCAACCAAAATTGGTAAAATTTATAAACCGATGTTTTATCTGCTGTCAACCATACATTTCCTCCTTCGGATTTACCAAATTTAGTTCCATCAGCCTTAGTGATTAACGGACACGTCATTGCAAAAGCTTTGGCTTCTTCGCCTACATTCATACGACGAACTAGCTCTGTTCCTGTGGTAATATTCCCCCATTGATCAGAACCTCCCATTTGCAACAAACAGTTGTATTCTTTATGCAAATGGTAAAAATCATATCCTTGAATCAATTGATAGGTAAACTCCGTAAACGACATTCCCTCACCTTCTCCATTGATACGTTTTTTAACTGAATCCTTTGCCATCATATAATTGACCGTGATTCTCTTGCCCACATCACGAGCAAAATTGATAAAAGATAAATCCTTCATCCAATCGTAATTGTTTACCAAAACAGGTGCATTTTGTTCTTTCGAATTAAAATCTAAAAAACGAGATAAAACCCCTTTAATTCCTTCAACATTGTGTGCCAAAGTAGCTTCGTCAAGCAAATTACGTTCGTCAGATTTCCCAGAAGGATCTCCAATCATTCCCGTAGCGCCACCTACCAATGCGATAGGCTTGTGCCCAAAGTTTTTAAGGTGTACCAATAACAAAATAGGGACTAAACTCCCTATATGCAATGAATCTGAAGTGGGATCAAATCCAATATAGGTGCTAGTCATTTCTTTTAAAAGTTGTTCTTCGGTTCCAGGCATAATGTCGTGTACTAAACCACGCCATTGTAATTCGGAAATAATATTTTTCATTTTATTTTAATCAATTTACTTCGTCTGTTCAGCCTTTCTGGCTTCGAGTGCGCAAATATAACAATATCAAAGGGGAAATTCAATAGCAATAAGAATAATACAATCTCAATGGAAATGGCTATAAATTTCAAAACAAACTCACTAGTTATAAAACTAATTATAAATTTTCAAACTGATTAATGATATTTACATTCCGATTGAAATCAGTTTTTCAATTGAAATTGATTTTACTACATTTACCAAATGATTTTAGTCACAGGAGGAACTGGTTTAGTAGGTGCACATTTATTACTTCATTTGGTTGAAAATGAAGAAAAAGTACGTGCTATTTATCGTAGTTCTAAAAGTATTGAAAAAACGAAATCTCTTTTTGCTCTTTATAAAAAAGAAGCTTTATTCTCTCGTATCGATTGGCAAGTAGGTGATATTACGGATATACCTTCATTAGAAAAAGTGTTTATAGGAATCGAGTACGTCTATCATTGTGCCGCCATTATTTCATTTGATCCAAAAAATGAAAATGCATTGCGAAAAATCAATATCGAAGGGACTGCAAATATTGTCAATTTTTGTATTGCAAAAAACGTTACCAAATTATGCCACCTAAGTTCGATAGCTGCCTTAGGAGATTTAGCAGAACATGAAACAATACTCACCGAAGAA
>NZ_JBAWDL010000233.1:0-3096 GCF_049590715.1 Flavobacterium sp. | reverse complement strand
AGACATGCTTCAAAAAGTACGAATGGGAGATGGTTTTGAATATGAAACGACCCGTTGCCCTATAAAAATTGATGGAGAATACTTAACTTCTACCCTTGGTTCACCAGGACTAGGAGAACATACAGATGCAATTACAAAGGAATTAATTCAGTAATGAGCAAACAAAAAATTAGAATAGCAGTACGTAAATTCGATGCTTTCGAATCATCAATAGTCAAGATTTGGGAATCATTTTGTCAAAAAACAAAATGTGATTTTGAATTGGAAGCTGTGGCATTCGACTTACATCCTCTATACGATAATATTTTAAAAAATGATGGTTTAGCAAATGGTGATTGGGATATCTCATTAATCAATACCGATTGGATAGCCGAGGCTTTTACCTCAAATGCGATCGAAGAATTGACCCCTTTTATCAACAAAAAAGCACCTGATAATTTCCCTGAAGGCTGGTCAGAATCGTTACTTTATAAACAACAATTTGAAGGAGGAATCTATGGATTGCCTTTTCATGATGGTCCAGAATGCTTGATTTACCGTAAAGATTTGTTTGAATCGATTGAGGAAGGAGTTGCTTTTTACAGAGACCATGGAAAACCTTTAGAAGTACCTAAAACTTGGGATGATTTAATGGAAGTAGCCGCATTTTTCAACAGACCCGAAGACACTCTATACGGAACTACCTTTGCAGCTTATCCTGACGGACACAATACCGTTTTTGATTTTTGCTTGCAATTGTGGACCCGTGGTGGAGATTTATTTGATGATAATAAAAAAATAAAAATCAATACTCAAGTAGCTATCGAGGGAATGGAATTTTATCGCAAAGCATTGCAAAATACGAATGCGATTCATCCAGATTCTAGAGATTTTGATTCGGTTAAGTCTGGTATGGCTTTCGCCAATGGAAATTTGGCAATGATGGTCAATTGGTTTGGATTTGCGTCTTTTAGCGAGTTTTTCCCTGATTCCAAAGTAAAAGGAAAAGTCGATGTAGCGCATGTTCCCTCTGGGCCTAACGGTGAAGGTGTTTCGCTCAATGCTTATTGGTTATATGTAATTGGAAAAGGCAGTAAAAACAAACAGTTGGCGTATGATTTTATCCAATTTGCTGTAAATGCCAAAAATGATAAATTATTGACCTTAGAAGGTGGAATTGGTTGTAGGAAATCAACTTGGCATGATCGTGAAGTAAACACGGTTGTGCCTTATTATTATAAACTAGAAGAATTACATGAAAACACCCGTTCGTTACCCCGTAAAAGCAACTGGTCTGAAATTGCAGATGTGATTGATCAATTGGTTTTGGAGGTCATTAATAGTGCTCTAGATATAAAAATTATTTTAGACCAAGCACAATTAAAAATCGATAGTATAGAAAATTAGTGCTGCTATAAGATCCTATTATTTTGAGTGAAGCCAAGTATTTAAAAGTATTATTGTAGGTTTTTATGAATTTGTGGTAATGAATAAATCATATGACACTAATCAAACACTATTTTTTATAGAATTTAGCAAAAAGAATACAATGGATATTAACTACAAACCAGAATTACCGTTTGAAAATCGTCCTATATATATTATTGGTGCCGGCGGCATCGTAAAAGATGCTCATTTGCCTGCATATAAAAGTGTAGGCTTTACGATTGCTGGAATTACGAATAGAACCCGTCATAGAGCAGAAGAGTTAGCAGAATTATTTTCGATTCCGAAAGTGTTCGAGACCGTAGCCGAAATGGTGCAAGAAGCGCCAGAGAATGCGGTTTACGACTTAACGCTTATGCCGAATCAATTTGTTCAAACATTGGAACAACTTCCTGATGGAGCTGCGGTACTAATCCAGAAACCTATGGGAGATGATTTTAAGCAAACCATGGAAATATTAGAAGTTTGTAGAAGAAAAAAATTAAAAGCAGCCATCAACTGTCAGATGCGATATGCACCTTATATCATGGCGGCCAAAGATATTATAAACAAAGGATTGATTGGTGAATTATACGATTTTGAAGTGCGTTTAACAACCTACACGCCATGGGAATATTTCCCCAATGTAGTTGATCATCCACGATTAGAAATTCAGCAACATAGCATTCATTATATCGATTTGATTCGTTCGTTTTTAGGAAATCCAAAAGGTGTGTATTCAAAAACCTTGCGCAATCCAGGTAAACCGATGTCTTCGACTCGTACCACCACTATTATGGATTATAATGATGCCATGCGTGCAATAATAAATACCAACCACGACCATAACTTTGGAGAAAAAAATCAAGAAAGTTTTGTGAAATGGGAAGGAACCAAAGGCGCCATTAAAGCGCGAATGGGATTGTTATTAGATTATCCCAACGGAAAGCCCGACCTATTTCAGTATTGCATCATGAAAGAAGGGCAAGAACCAAAATGGATAGAAGTGGAATTAGAAGGTTCTTGGTTTCCAGATGCATTTGTGGGTACTATGGCTTCACTCATGAGATATGTAGAAGGTTCAACTGCTGAACTGCCTACAAGTGTAGAAGATGTAGCACATTCTATGGCTATTGTGGAAGCGGCTTATGAGTCAAATGACAACGGTGGAGTGGTACCAGATTATAACATATAACACGTTGGTGTAATTAGTTTTAATAGCTAATTTAATACTTATTGTCACATTGAGCTTGTCGGAATGTATTTTGTTTGTGGGTCTTCGTCAGGCTCAGACTTACATTTCCTTAACAGACTCACAAGGATATGTATTTAACATTACCATTAAGAAATTAAGAATCATTTAGTTTTATTACTTAATGAACTAAAATTAAGCAACATGCATATAGTATCACGATTCTATGAAGACTACAAATTAGGTAGTAAAAGAGAAACTTTAGGTAGAACCATTACAGAAACTGATTTTGTGGTTCATGCTGGGCATACAGGAGATTATTTTCCGCATCATATGGATGCTGAATGGTGTAAAACACAACCCTTCAAACAGCGTATTGCACATGGTACTTTAACTTTTGCAGTAGGAATTGGAATGACGGCTACCGAAATAAACCCTGAAGCTTTTTCTAAAGGTTATGATCGTTTGCGTTTTGTAAAACCCGTTCATATTGACGATAC
>NZ_JBAWDL010000232.1:0-12263 GCF_049590715.1 Flavobacterium sp. | reverse complement strand
ATATCATTTCCATAAGACCATTGAAAAAATACATTCAAATCAAAGCCTTTGTATCTAAAATTATTTGTAAATCCACCAGTATGTTTAGGTAAACCGTGTCCTATTTCTGTATAATCACTCGAATTTACTATTAAATCTCCGTTTATATCTTTATACTTGATATCTCCTGGTTTAATATTCGCTCTTGTGTTTCCGTTTGTAGTCACGTTTGATTTCAAAGTATAGGTACCCGCTAAATCTTGGTCAAAATCGCTATACTTGTATGTTCCATCAGAAACATAACCGTACATAATTCCTAAAGGGGAACCGATTTTTGCAATATAAGCAGGCGTGTTTTCCCACTGTGTATCCCATTTTAAAGTGCTTTCTAAAATGGTTTGATCATCACTCAATGCTAATACTTTGTTTTCATTAAAAGCAATATTAAAAGAGGTAGACCAAGAGAAATCATTGGTTTTGATATTTTCTGTATTCAAAGTCAACTCTAGTCCTTTATTTTCTATACTACCTACGTTTTTAATAGCTGTTGCAAAACCTGAGGTTTGAGGTAACGAGGCTTTTAATAGTAAATCTTTCGTTGTTTTACGATATACATCGGCAGAAAATGTGATACGTTGCTTAAAGAAACCTAAATCTAATCCTAAATCCGTTTGTTCAGTTGTTTCCCATTTTAGTTTTGAATTCCCTAAATTAGTAGCTACTACGTTAGGTGTATAAGTATTATCGAAAACGTAATTGCTTTCTAATGGATTGTAATAATTAGTAAGATAGTCAAAATCACCTACTCTATTGTTTCCTGTTTGTCCATAACTCGTTCTTATTTTTCCTTCAGAAATTAAGGTACTGTTTTTCAAGAATTTTTCATTACCAAAGTTCCACGACACTGCTCCTGATGGGAAATAACCCCAGTGATTTGTTGCTGGAAATTTTGAAGAACCATCTGCACGAATAGAAGCCGTAAATAAATACCTAGAGTCATAATTGTAATTTATTCTTCCTAAGAATGAGGCCATAGACCATAAAGATTCAAAAGTATCTACACGTAATTGTGTTCCATAATCTAACCCATCTAAACCTAGTGCTTCGTATTCTGATGGTATTTGATTAGCACTGCTTCCATAACTCTTTGTGTTTTCTTTTTGCAACGTAAAACCACCTAATACATTCAAAGTATTCTTTTGATTGATTTTTTTGTTCCATGTTAATGTGTTTTCATTTAGCCAGTTGCTTTTTTGTGCATAGTTTATAGATCCATTAAGGCCATTATTACTTCCAGGGTATCCGTATTGTGTTTTACTATTGTTGTATGAATTTTGCTTAATTCTTGTTTCATTTACACCTGTAGTAATCCTTAATTTTAAATCAGGTAGAATAGTATATTCTAAATAAGCATTTGAATTCAAATTTTGGGTTGTATTCAAACGGTATAAATTACTCAGGTTGATTAGGGGGTTTACACGATAATCATTTATAGGGTTTACATCTGGATCTTGTAGTTCTTGATCAAGATTAGTGTTTCCAGAGTCTAATGGTTTATATCCCCATACTGAAAACATAATATTTGTTGAAGAACTAAATTGCGATTGTGATGGACTAATTCCTGTTTGGTTTAAATGACTATAATTCGTATTGACACCAATTTTGAATTTTTTACTAATTGTATGATCAACTACCAAGCGTCCTTGATATCTTTTGTAATTTGAATTGATCAAAATACCGTCTTGGTCGTTTAAGGAAGTAGAGAAAGAGTATTTAGTTTTTTCATTGCCTCCTCTTACCGAAAAATTATAATTTCGCATAGGAGCAGTACGGGTCACCTTTCCTTCCCAGTCTTTTCGTTCTACATTTTTATAATCTTCAAGTGTTTTTCCATCTGCCAAATAAATTTGTGTTGGTGTTTTGTAAGATGTTGCTGAAACAAGTGTAGGGTCAAATTCTATTTGGTATTTTACAAATTCATACGGACTCATCACATCCATTTTTTTTAGATTTTCTTGAAAACCATAAGAAGCATCAAAATTGAATACTGGTTTACCTGTTTTTCCTTTTTTAGTGGTAATCACAATTACTCCATTAGCACCTCTTGCGCCATAAATAGCTGTTGCTGATGCATCTTTTAGTACAATTAATGACTCAATATCTTGTGGGTTAATAGCATTGTTGTTTGGGTTTTCTATTAAAAAGCCATCAATAACATATAATGGTGAATTATCCTGTGTTACTGAGTTGTTTCCACGGATAACAATATTTACACCTGACCCTGGTTGTCCGTCTGAAGAGGTTACTTGTACTCCTGCAACACGTCCCGCTAAGGCTTCGTCAAACGAACGAACTGGTGCTTTTTGTAAGTCTTCTACCGATAATTTTGAGATAGAACCCGTTAAGTCACTTCGCTTTTGTGTACCATAGCCTACCACTACAATTTCATCTAATGAAGTGGTATTTGCTTCTAAAGTCACATTGATTATCGATTGGTTGTTAATAATAATCGTTTTGGTTTTGTAACCAATATATGAAAACATCAATTGCTCATTAGAATTGGCTTTTATTTTAAAAGTACCATCAAAATCTGTTTGTGTGGCAACTTTTGTTCCTTTTACCATAACAGTTGCACCTGGAATTACTTCTTTAAATTCATCAATTACTTTTCCTGATATCAATTTTGTTTGTGCATTTCCAATTGCTGGAATTGCTAGTAATATAATGAGAATAATCATCTGGTTAAAGATAGAAGCGAGCTGCTTTCTTTTTTGGTTCGTTTGGTTTTGTTTATTCATAACTATTGATTGGTTATTTATTAATAGAATTTCATTAAGGTAAAATTACTTTTAACAATACAATAAAAAGTGGGGTAAATTGACCTTTGATGAGGTACATTTTGTTCTATAGAATCCGTATGCCCTATAAAACAAAAACTTCAGCCTATTGAAGCAAAATTTTTAGTACCTCTTTTTGATTGCTTACCTCACTCAAATAAAACTCTAAAAAACAAAAAAAAGCTGGCAGAAATAATCTGACAGCTCTTTGTTTTTTTTGTGTTTGTTGTTAGTCTCTTGCTAAACTAGGTATTAGTTTTTCAAATCCTTAATCACTTTAAAAGCAACATCTACTTGTTCTTCACTTACTAAAATAGTAAATTCATTAGAAGTCGAAATTACTTCGTTGATAATGATTCCTTCCCAAGCTAAACGTTGGAAGATAAAATAATAAATTCCTGGAATAACAATGTTTTCTTTTGGTAGTTTTACCGTGATCGAAGCTAGATTATCGAGTTTTTGAAGTAATTTTTCATTTGTAAAATGCTTGTCTACTAATGAATTTACCGTATTACTCACCACGATATTGATTTCATTGACACCTCTTGACGACGTATAAAAAACATCAGGAAAGGCGTTAATGTCTGATAATAATTCTGCTTGCTTATTCAAGACGGTTTCTGATATTGCAAAAGCATAATCCGTCAAGGCAGAACGTACCGTAATTTCACCAATGTTTTTAATTACTTTATTGATTTTATGATTGAGCCTGAAATCCAACTCTTCAGTTAATCGCTTCAAAGACATTACGACAGCCCCTTGCTTTACTTCTTTGCCAAATTCACTTTCTAATTCAGACATGATGTTCCTAGAAAGTGAAGTCAAATTAATAATCCCTAATGATAAAGCATTCAATAAAAAAGGCTTTGTCTTGATGTAATTCTCTACAATTGACGATACGGTTTTCATATTTTTATACGTATTTTTACTTATATTTAATAAATTTTATCTGTCTGATTAATCAAAATCCGGTACAAATATAAATAAAAAACAATTTGTTACAAATATAACACCTAAAAAAATAGCTAAAAATAAAAAAAAGCATCTGTAATATGTTCTATTACAAAGGAATTATTGTTTTTGTGAATCGAAATCACATCAAAACGAACATTTAAGTCCAAATTTTTTACGCATACGTATTTGTCTACAGCTCTTGTAAGTAGTTGGATTTTTTTTGTTTTTACAGCGTCGATTGGTAAACCAATTCCGATAGAAGTACGGGTCTTAACTTCAACAATAGCGAGGGTTTCATTTATTTGACAAACAATGTCAATTTCAGCCTTTTGAAACCGCCAATTTCTGTCTAAAATGGTGTATCCATTTTCTTTTAAAAAATTTACAGCCATTTCTTCGCCTAATTTTCCTAATTCGTTATGTGCTGCCATCGGTTCAAATTGAGTGTAAAAATTTAAAAAATAAGTAGTTTTACTAAGTAGGTTGCTTGTGTGCAATTTCTACTGTAATTTTTAATCCATAATAAAAAAATATTGTTTTTTAAAATGATAAGCTTATAGATGGATTAGGCTTTAATTTTTACTCAAAAACTACTGTAGTTTTAATGGGACTTACATCAATGGTAACTGTATTTCCTAAAATCAAAGCTCGGTTGTCGTGAATATGACCTGCGGGAAAATTATAAACAATTGGAATGTTGTATTTTTTGGTTACATCCTCAATGATTTCAAGTGCATTTTTACCCCAAGGAATGTCATTGTCTTTCATACTACTCATAGCTCCTATTAGAATCCCTTTGATACTTTCGAGACAACCGTTTCTTTTTAGATTCATCATCATCCTGTCCACATGGTATAGGTATTCATCCAAGTCTTCAATAAAAAGAATCTTATCGTGGCAATCAATAGCTGATGGTGAACCGAATAAACTATATAAAATCGATAAATTACCACCAACAAGTTCTCCACTTGCAGTGCCTAATTTATTCTTTAGGTTGGGAACTATTTCATAACTTAATTTTTCCCCAAATAAGGCAATACGTAAACTTTCAATAGCTGCATCTGTCGCTCTGGGGATGCTAATTGGCATAACGCCATGAATGGATTTGTAGCCCATCGTGTTTAAATGATTGTGTAAAACGGTTACATCGCTAAATCCTATAACCCATTTCGGACTTTGCTTGAATTTAGTAAAGTCTAATAAATCAATCATCCGTACTGTACCATAACCGCCACGCACACACCAAATGGCTTTAATATTTGGATTGTCCATTTGTACTTGAAAATCGGCAGCACGTTCTTCATCACTTCCTGCTAATTGATTTTCTTCAAGGCCGATTGTTTTGCCTATAACAACTTCAAGTCCCCATTTGTGTAATAAATCAATTGTGGGTTTTAAATTATCAACAAGGTTTTTTCGAGCAGTCGATACAATAGCAATAGTGTCTCCTTTTTGCAAATAGGCTGGTGTAATCATAGGGGTTTGAGATTGACAGTTTAAACTAAAAAAAGCAAAAAGCAAAAATAGATAACAATGTCTTTTGAAGGTAGTATAAGTGCTACGTAAATGCTCTATATGTCTATTTTTGTTTTGCAAAGTAAATTAATTGAATGGATCTAAATAATAGCAACAAATATAAGGTTTTTAAAATGTTTTGAGAAAGTTATCTTAATTTTTAGTATTTTTACTACTAAAAAATCAAATATGAAAGTTTTGTGTTTTATTCTTTTTGTTGCCTTATACTTCTCGTATAATAGTGTGGCTCAATCTAAAAAATTTAATATTCATACAATAGCTTTTTATAATTTTGAAAATCTATTTGATACGATTAACAATCACGCAACACATGATGATGAATGGACACCTAATGGATTCCAGCATTGGAACACAAAAAAATATTTTCAGAAACTACAAAATTTATCCAAAGTTCTTGTTGAAATAGGAACTTCTCAAAATACCAATGCTCCAACGCTCATCGGATGTTCTGAAGTTGAAAACCGCAGGGTTCTAGAGGATTTAGTACAACAGTCTTTGATTGTCAATAAAGATTATGGTATTATTCATTATGATTCTCCTGATAAACGAGGGATTGATGTGGCTTTGTTGTATCAAAAACGATATTTCAAGCCTACCTCTTATGTTAATATCCCGTTGATTATTTACGATAACAATAATAATAACAAATCAAACAGAAAGAAGGTTGTTGTAGAAGATGAGCGTGATGACCTTCAGTCCATTGAGCGCAATAACCGCATTTTTACCCGTGATCAGCTTTTAGTAACCGGATTTCTTGAAAATGAAGAAATTCATATTATTGTAAATCACTGGCCATCTCGATCTGGTGGCGAGAAAAAATCGAGTCCGCTTCGTGAAGCTGCTGGTGCTTTAAATAAAAAAATTATTGATTCCCTACAAAAAATAAATCCTAATGCCAAAATCATCACCTTAGGAGACCTTAATGATAGTCCTTTTAATAATAGTGTCAAAAAAGCGCTGAATGCTAAAGCAAAAAAAGAAGAGGTTCTGCCACTGGGTATTTTTAATCCTTTTGAAGAAATAGCAAATCAGGGGTTAGGTACCATCGCTTTTAGAGATACATGGGATGTTTTTGATCAAATTATGATGACCCAATCATTAATTCAAAATAATTTTTCACAGTATCAATATTGGAGAGCAGGAGTTTATAATAAACCCTTTTTAATCCAAACTACGGGTTTGTACAAAGGTTATCCCAAACGTCATTCTGCCACAGAGGTTGGCTTTAGTGATCATTTTCCAGTTTATATTTATTTGATTCGAGAGGAAAAGAAATAGGATAAAGAAGCAAGTGGAAATAGACAAGAAAAAAGAATGGAAAAAAAAACAGGCCTCAAACTTAGATGTTCTTATCTCTCTTATATGTTTCATTTTTTTCCTCCTTATTGATTAAACTTATATGCTCTTAAGTATGTCGAAAGTTTTAAAGTCATAAAATCAAAAGTAAAAACATCTTGAGATACGATTAAAAATGAATATCTTGAATTGTTTTTATATAAATTCAAAATGCGAGATTAAATAGTGTCTATTACCTACATTGTTTATATGTTTTAAAGCAGTCTGCATTTCAGAAAACATAAATGACTTATTTGTTTAAAATCTTAGCAACTTTGAGTTTTTGTAGCTTTACAACTTCTTCGTACCTAAGCTCTTCATATTCAAAAGCAACAAAAATTGCCATAACATCTCCTTTTGGCCTACATAAATGGATTTACGAAAATCGTCATTTACTCAAGCCACCTGTTGGGAATTACAATATTTACAAAGAATCAGGTGAATATATTGTGATGATTGTGGCTGGCCTTAATGCCCGTAAGGATTATCATTATAATGAAACCGAAGAGCTTTTTTATCAAATAGAAGGTTCGATTAAAGTCTTGATTCAAGAGAACGGTCAGCCAAAAGAAATGGAACTCCATGCTGGACATATGTACCTGCATCCTGCTGAAGTGCCCCATTCTCCAGTGCGTTCAGAAGGTTCTGTTGGTCTTGTAGTCGAGCGCAAACGGAAAGATCTTGGTCTTAAGAATGCACTCCTTTGGTATTGTGATAGTTGCAATCATAAACTATACGAAGTTTATTTTGAACTCCATGATATAGAGAAAGATTTCCTCGCCCATTTCAAGCCTTTTTACGCTTCAGAAAAACTAAGAACGTGTGATAATTGTGAAACAATAATGGATATAGACCCTCGATTTATTTAATTAAAAACGAAAGATGTATTAGGTTGCTATGCTTAGAATCGAGAATACTCGGAAAAAAAGAAAACAACTTCTAATAATAATTATCAATACATAAATAGTTAAATCTAATTTAAGAATAGTGTTTGGTTTATTTTAAATTTCTAAATTTGTATTTGAGTTAAGAAACTCAGTAATTTTTCTCCCTGCTGAAGTGCAGGGTTAACTTAAAAAAAAGATATAGTATGGCATTAGCAATAACAGATGCTACTTTTGACGAAGTAGTTTTGAAGTCAGATAAACCAGTTTTAGTAGATTTTTGGGCAGCTTGGTGTGGACCATGTAGAATGGTAGGGCCAATCATTGAAGAATTAAGCAACGAGTACGAAGGAAAAGTAGTTGTTGGAAAAGTAGATGTAGATGCAAACCAAGAATTTGCTGCAAAATACGGAGTGAGAAATATACCTACAGTGTTGGTTTTTCATAACGGTGAAGTAGTCGGAAAGCAAGTAGGAGTAGCACCTAAGCAAACGTACGCAGATAGTTTAGATGCTTTGTTATAGTCCTTAGGATTGTGATTTATATAAAAAGGTTTGACGTTAGTCAAGCCTTTTTTTGTTTAAAATATTTTTCAGAAATCTATTTTCTTTTTTCTTGCCACTTTTCTCTATTTCTTTTAATAACTTTGAGATATGAAGATTGAAACACAATTAGAAAAAATAACGAGTTTTCAACATTTGGAATTGTTAGCCAATCAAATAGTGGAAGGCTTTATATCTGGGATGCATAAAAGTCCATTTCATGGTTTTTCGGCGGAGTTTGCAGAGCATAAATTGTATAATGTAGGCGAAAGTACGAGGCATATTGATTGGAAGTTGTATGCAAAGACCGATCGACTCTATACAAAACGCTTTGAAGAAGAAACTAATTTGCGTTGTCATATCATTATAGATAACTCTTCGTCGATGCATTATCCTAAATTGGAATCGAATCAAAATTTTTATGAAAACAAAATAGGTTTTTCTGTTTTAGCTTCGGCCGTGTTAATGCATCTTTTAAAGAAGCAACGAGATGCAGTGGGACTTAGCGTTTTTTCAGATGGATACGACTATTATGCGCCCGAAAAAGGTAGTGATAGACACCATCGAATGGTATTGAGTGCTTTGGAAACTCTTTTGAAACAGACTGAAGTCAAAAAAACAACCAATACAATTACCTTTTTGCATCAAATAGCTGAGAAGATTCATCGTAGGTCAATGATTATTCTTTTTACGGATATGTTTCAGCTCGAGGATGAGGAAGCTTTATTTAATGCTTTGCAACACTTAAAGCATAATAAGCATAAAGTAGTGCTGTTTCATGTTATTGATAGTAAAACAGAGCTTCATTTTGATTATGACAACACGCCTAGAAAGTTTGTGGATGTAGAGACAGGGGAGGAGGTTGCTCTTTTCTCTGATAATGTGAAGGAGGAGTATGAGAAACAAATAGAAGCTTACTTTAAAAAACTCAGTTTGGCCTGTGCTCAAAATAGAATTAAGTACGTTCCTGTTGACGTGAGAGGTGATTTTGAAAAGATTGTGTTGACTTATTTAGCTGAAAAACAAAACTTTGGATAAGAGGCTTATTTTTTTTAAAAAAAAAGAGCAAAATTTCTTGTGGAAATGAAATTCTGTTGTATCTTTGCCACCGCAATAACGCAGTAGGTTTGGTAGTTCAGTTGGTTAGAATACATGCCTGTCACGCATGGGGTCGCGGGTTCGAGTCCCGTCCAGACCGCGAATATTGGGAAAGCCTTTCAGAAATGAAAGGCTTTTTTTTCCAATAAACGGTACTTAAAATAGTTGTGTTGTTGATCAGACTAGTTATCTGATCTTCGGGTTTAGTAGTTAGACCAATGGAAAGCTTTTCACTTAATTGTGAATGGCTTTTTTGATTTTAGGGCTATTCTTAAACAGTATTTTCTTAAAACTTCATAGAAATAATAAAAAGGCTTGCGTAACCGAAATTCTATTGTATCTTTGCAACCGCAATAACGCAGTAGGTTTGGTAGTTCAGTTGGTTAGAATACATGCCTGTCACGCATGGGGTCGCGGGTTCGAGTCCCGTCCAGACCGCAAATATTGTGAAAGCCTTTCAGAAATGAAAGGCTTTTTTATTTTCAAGAATTAGCATACTAGTAGGATCTACTTCGGCTTGATCCCCTAAAAGGGAACATGCTTCTGTTATTGAAATAATTCAATATGGTTTAAGTTTGAAAAAAAAGCGAATTCTATAATTGAATTTTACCCTTTTTATTAACCGTGTACTGTTTCGTTTTTTCCATAATTGGTAATTATGGAAGTTTCAAATTCAATCCATGCGGCCCATCTTTTGTCAACATCAACATTATCTGCATATTTTCTGGCAAAATTCAAGAAAGTAGTATAATGTCCGGCTTCACTGATCATTAAATCACGATAAAATTGGGCTAATTTAGGGTCTTTTATGTTCTCTGATAAGACTTTGAATCGTTCACAACTTCTTGCTTCTATCATTGCTGAAAACAGTAATCTTTCACACAATGCATCATTGCGACTCCCGTCTTTTTTCATGAATTTAAAAAGCTCGTTAACATAGCTATCTTTTCGTTCACGTCCAAAAGTCAGTCCTCTTTCTTTAATAAGGTCATGAACCATTTTGAAATGTTCTATTTCTTCTTGAGCAATAAGCATTAATTCGGTAACTAATTCTTCTTTTTCCGAGTTTTGGGTGATAAGGCTTATTGCATTAGAGGCCGCTTTCTGTTCGCACCAAGCATGATCTGTTAAAATTTCTTCTATATTTGATTCCACAATGGTTACCCATCTTGGGTCTGTAGCTAATTTTAATCCTAACATAATTAATTTTTTATAATTACAAAATTACGGTTTTATTCATAAAAAAGATTGATTTGAAGGTTATGCCATTAAAATAGTATTATTTTGTATTCGAAATAAGATAAATTGATGACTCAACACAAAAAGCTTTTAGTGATTGGTTTTGTTTGGCCAGAGCCAAATTCTTCTGCTGCAGGAACTCGTATGATGCAAATTATAGATTGTTTTATGAATGGTGGTTATCGTGTGGTTTTTGCTAGTGCGTCTTCCGATAGTGATTACATGGTCAATCTTAATGATTTGGGTATCGAAAAAGTTTCAATCAATTTAAACTGTTCTAGTTTTGATGATTTTGTTCGTGATTTAAGTCCTGATGTTGTTCTTTTTGATCGGTTTATGAGTGAGGAGCAATTTGGTTGGCGTGTTGCTGAACATTGCCCCAATGCTTTACGAATATTAGATACAGAAGATCTACATTGTTTGCGTTTAGCAAGGCAAAAAGCATTCAAGGCAAGTGTGGTATTCAATGAAACTTTTATTCTTAAAGAAGAGGTCGCAAAGAGAGAAGTTGCTAGTATTTTGCGTTCAGATCTTACGTTAATGATCTCAAAATATGAAATGGATTTGTTAACAGATGTTTTTAAAGTAGATGATAGTTTGTTGTTTTATATTCCTTTCCTTTTGGATTCGGTTACGGAGAAGCTTTTGGAAGGTTTGCCTTCGTTTGAAGAAAGAAAGGACTACGTTTTTATTGGAAATTTTTTGCACGAACCCAATTGGAATACAGTTCAGTATTTGAAAGAAATAATTTGGCCATTAATAAAGAAGTCTAGCAAAGATGCTGTTTTGAATATTTATGGTGCCTATCCATCACAAAAAGTTTTGCAATTGCATAATCCAAAAGAAGGTTTTTATATTAAAGGACGGGCTGAAAGCGCTCAGGAAGTAATTAAAAATGCAAGAGTTTTATTGGCGCCTATTCGTTTTGGTGCTGGTTTAAAAGGGAAATTAGTAGAAGCAATGCTTTATGGCACGCCTAGTGTAACAACTTCTATTGGTTCAGAAGCGATGAGTAGTGCTTTAGATTGGAATGGCTATGTTAAAGACAGTCCAGTGGAATATGCTTATGCTGCTACTGAATTGTATACAAATCAGTCTAAATGGTTTGAGTCACAAAAGAATGGAATAGCTATAATAAATCAATGTTATGATAAAGAAAATTTCGTTTCAAAGTTCATGAAAACAATTGTTTCTTTAAAAGATAATTTGGAAGAACACCGTTTATGTAATTTTTTTGGAAGTATGTTGATGCATCATTCTTTGCAAAGTACTAAGTTTATGTCTCGGTGGATTGAAGAAAAAAATAAAAAGTAAAGTAATAAAAAAAAGCCGTTTTGAATTTTCAAAACGGCTTTTAAGTATGTCATTAAAAATTAAGCTAACATCGTAACTGGATTTTCAATGTATTGTTTTAGTGTTTGTAAGAACTGAGCACCTGTGGCACCGTCAATTGTTCTGTGGTCACATGCTAATGATAACATCATTGTGTTTCCTACTACAATTTGTCCATTTTTAACAACTGGTTTCTCAACAATAGCTCCTACTGAAAGGATTGCGGAGTTTGGTTGGTTGATAATTGAATTAAATTCAGTGATACCAAACATTCCAAGGTTGGAAACTGTAAAAGTGCTTCCTTCCATTTCTGAAGGTAATAATTTTTTGTTTTTAGCTCTACCAGCTAAGTCTCTGACGCTTCCACCAATTTGAGAAAGGCTCATTGCATCTGTAAATTTCAATACAGGAACAACTAATCCATCTTCAACAGCTACAGCCACTCCAATATTCACGTGATGGTTGATGATAATAACATCCTCTTTCCATTGTGAGTTTATTTTTGGGTGTTTTTTCAATGCCAAAGC
>NZ_JBAWDL010000231.1:0-8515 GCF_049590715.1 Flavobacterium sp. | reverse complement strand
GGTAAAAATGTATCTGTGAGTGCTGGTATGGATATTGTTTCAAGTGCAGCTATGAATATGATAGATTCAGCTGGAATTAATATAAATCAAATCGCTTCGGCTGATTTTATGCTAATGGCATCTAATATCACAAAAATTGCAAGTGATAAATATTCTAATGATGCTAAAGATATTCTACGAAATGCTTCTGGAAAAATTGAAGCTATCTCTGTAGATGAACACATTCAGAATAGTAAAGGTAAAGTAGAAAATCTTTCGGGAGAAAAATCACTGAATGCTTAGATTATGGGAAAAATAACTATACTAGCTAATAATTTTTTTGAAAACTCTTCAGGGAGTATTCGTGAGGATGCATCAGAAATTAAGACACAATCAGCAAAAAAAGTTGTACAAAATGGACAAAAAGGGGTTGCCTATGATAAAAATAAGGATAGGAAACCGCTAACTGATATTCGTATAACGAAGCTTGAAGGCCCGTTCGATACTAATGGAAAGTTAGTTGACAAAATTGCTTTAGGAACTTTTTATGTTTTTAGGGCAACACCATCTAGAGACCCCAAGAAAGAAGAGATAGCATTACTAAAATGGGCTATAAAATATGAAGATGGTAAACGCTTAATAATTGACGGTACCGGATCCCTTACTAAATTAGACGGGGGTAAAATAATTATTTCTCTAAGAGTAAAGCAAGATTTTGAAAAAGCGAAGGTTTATGCTTTTTATGGAAATGCTCTTGAAACGGTGAGTGTGGATTTGAGTTTGAAGCAAATAGAAATAATATTAATAGCTGGTACAGAACAACATTCTCAAACATATGGTAATAAAATGATGTTTCCTGCTCAAGCTGTTCGAGAAGTTCGCCAAAATTTTGCATCTAGCAAGCACGCAACAATAATTATTTTCAAAGATGGTTTTACTGAAATGGAACTAAGTATTATAAAAAAAGATGCGAGAAACTGGAATAAAACATTATACTTTAAAAAGATAAATTCAATTAAAGAACTAATTGATTACATAAATAAAGGAGATGCTACAGTTAAAAGATCAGATGTAAAGATTGGCGTAATCAAAATTTTCTCACATGGTCTGCCAAGTATTTTAGATTTTGGACTTGATGGGGATAACAGCTCAAATCAACAATTTACAGCAAATAATGTGCTTGATTTGTCAATAGAGTCTTTTATTACAAATCCAATCATTTATTCATATGCTTGTAGGACAGGAAATTCTGATAATAGACTGTTAGCTTATGCTCCTAGTTATAAATATGATGAAGCCTCGATGAAATTAGTGAAGCCTGAAGAAAGTTTAGCTCAAAAATTAGCTGAAAAATTAAATGCAAAGGTGTATGCATTTTTAAGAAGAAGTAATTATACACCTACCTGGCTTGATGGTGGTAATGCAGAATATAAAAAGGAATATATAACGATAGATGATGAAGAGGTTAGTAACCCTTTAAATCCCAAAGATTGGTTTAGAAAAGGTTGGGATGAAGCTTTATGGAATTCTAAAGGTGCATTTGAATTGCCAAGATCAGGTGATTCTCCAGGAGGTATTTTACCTAACGGAATGTATAAATTTGAAAAAATGAAAAAACCTGTTTTAAATAAATAAAAAATGAAAATAGTCTACAAGTCCATTGTAATAGGTTTTTTTTGTACCATATTAACGATTATTCAAGGCTACCTTTCAATGGGACAATATGCAAATGAAATATCTTCGGGTTGTATAGACTGCTCTTTTAATGAAGTGTTAATTAAATATGCAATTGTGTTGATTTTTTTGCCAACTGTTCTAATGCAGCTTTTGTTTAATAAAATTTTTAAAAAGCAATATGTCATTTCGATAATCATTGTGTTTTTTTTGACTTTTGTTTGGTTAAAAATAATAAATGCTGATGTTTTTGAAACAAGAGTTTCAAGCTGGAGCTCATTTTCTACTGCTGATATTGATACATTTGTTTTTATGCAATCATATAAATCAATTATAATATGTATTTCTCTATATTTATTGTTTACTTTAATGTTAAATAAATACACTAAATAACATAAAAAAAGAATTGAAATTGTGAATAGAAAAATCATCATTTCTATACTAATAGTTATAATATCATATGCTGTAGTATTAATAATTAAAAAAGTAAATTGGCATTCTAAACTTGAAGTTGGAGAAGTTGTAGACGCTTTTAATGAAGTAAACGTCTATTATAATGGTGGAGTAAGTAACTCTGAGGGTAGAAATTTATCTGTTGATGGATATAATATAGGAATGAAATATCAGTGTGTAGAGTTTATAAAAAGATATTATTATGAACATCTAAATCATAAAATGCCAGATACGTATGGAAATGCAGTCGATTTTTATGACAAATCACTTAAAGATGGAAATGTTAATTTAAAAAGAGGTTTAGTGCAATTTTCAAACCCCAGCAGTATGAAGCCAAAAGAAGATGATATACTGATTTTTGACAAAACATTTTTTAATAGATATGGTCATGTTGTAATTGTTTGCAAAGTTCAAGATAGTTTAATCGAAATAATACAACAAAATCCTGGTCCGTTTGGATCTTCAAGAGAAATAATTAAAATTAGAAAACAAAATAACCTTTGGTTGATTGATAATAAAAGAATTCTTGGACGCTTATCTAAGTAAAAAAAAATATTAATTTATCTTCAATCTAGAAGTTGGAGCTAAAAAGACCCCGCTCATGCACGAACCCTTTCGTGTGGTATGTGATTTAATTCAGATATTAATTTGTTTGTAAATGAATCGAGTGAATTTTAGAATTTGTATTTTGGTTGTATAATCATTTAGTGGCGATGGTTTTGCAACAGCGGTGGGCTATCGCCAAGGAGCGGTGAGATAAACCGATTTGGCAATAGGTGCTTTTACGGCACGAGCAGCCGATTCAGACACGCTTTCCGAAATGGTTGCTTTGCAAACCAATAGGTAAGGATGCCAATAGTATTTTTTATAGTGGTGTTTCTTATTTACCATTAGGAATAGGACAAAAATTCACGATCGAAAACAAAACCGTAGAACACAATTTGTTGGTGGTAGAAGCGATCCATCACTCAGAAGTACACGGAAATTACACCTGCGCGTTCAAAGCCATTCCATCTGATATAGCAGCACCGCCTTACACCGATGTTAGTTGTTACGCCAAAGCATACTCGTATCCGGACAAAGTAATTGACAACAACGACCCCGAAGGTTTGGGTCGTGTCAAAGTATAGTTCAATTGGGCAGGAGCAAGCGCAAAGAGCGATTGGATGCGCAGTCTCGTCCTAAAATAAGTTTACATATTTATACTTACTCCTATAATAGATTTACAACTCAATTTAATCCTGTTATTGGTTTACAATAATAGAACTCTTGGCTGCTTATCCAAGGACGAAAAATAATGAGTTACTGCGAATTAAAAATCAGGACAAAATAGCAATAGAATTTCGTGTTCTAGAGGTACAATATTTGTCAATACAAATCTTATATTTAAGCAAAGATGTAAAATCAGTATTTTCTTAAAAATATTCGATTAACAGTTGCAAAAGTTTTCTACTTTAAGTTTATCTTAGCCGAAGGAAAAAAAATGAAAGAGCGACAATAAAGTGCCTTTCTTTTTATAAAAATAAATGGCAATAAACTTCATTTTTGGATAGCAAACTTATGAGACAAGAACGAATTAAAGATAGAATATTAAAGAGAGCAGCTCGATCATGGGGGTTTTCTGAAATTGAAATGGAAACTTCTTTTGATCCAGTGGTTTCCATGATGTTAAACGGCCTTTCCTATGAATTGGAGAAAATAGCGCATGAGTTAGAAGATTCTAAAACTCGAGTGGTAGAGCGCGTTCTCGAAATTATGTTTCCAGAGGTAACAGCGGGAGCCAAGCCAGCACGTGCCATATTGCATGCTATGCCATTGGAAAACAACAAGAAAATATCCTTAAAAAACCAAATGGTTGTAAGCCGAAGAGTACATGATATTTACAATCCCGTAGCACTTATAACTAAGGAGATTGTGTTGTCGCCATCTCTAGAGGTTAAATTAGCGCCTTGCGAAGTAAAATATATTGCATACGAAAGAAATTTATTTCAAATTTCAAATTTGTTTTATAGAGATAGTGATCGTGATTACAAACATACGCTACCTTCAGGCGAAGTTTTTATTGGAATTGAATTGCAAGGAGGACAAACATTTAATTTAGAAGACCTTGCGCTGTATATTGATATTAAAAACCTACATCAAAAAGAGATGTTTCATTACTATTTGAAGCAAATGAAATGCTTTCATGATGGTCTCGAAATCAAAGTAAAAGAGGGGTACAATGTGCCTTTGAATTCTTTGGAAATTGAAGCTATTATTGGTAGAAATTATACACATTTAAGTGAGGTAATGAATGAGGTAAACGAATACTATTTTGATAATTTCTGTACTCTTAAAGGAGTTTTAAGGTACAAACCTATTGAAGAATATGGTAGAGAATATCAATGTTTTCAAGATATTTCCAAAAGTAATGACAATCCAATAATTTGGATCAAAATGGTTTTTCCTGAGTCTTTAGTTCCTCAAATATTAGATAATGTAACATTTAATGTAAATTGCTTTCCAGCAGTCAATAAACGTAGACATTCTATCGTTAAAACCTTAGGTAGCTTTTTATCTTATGTCGCGTTAGAAACGGATAATAATATTTATTTGGATGTGGATACTGTAGTTGATACTTTTAACAACCATTATGAAATTAAGGAATACACAGATGGCGTTGTTGAAGAAGGTAGTGCTGTTCTTAGAACTGGGGGTGTGTCTCGGTTTGATAGTAGGAGTGCTTCAGAATTGCTTCAAAACGTTTTGGATTTGTTAAAAGATGAGAGTTCATCTTTTTCAAGCTTAGGTAAAGATTTTATGAATAGCTCGCTGGTTGAAATTAATCAGTTACTGGCTTCAGTAGAACAGCAAGCCAAAGAAAGTAATTTCTCTAAAAACAGTGCGCCATATTTAATGATTAAACCCAAAATTGATGACACTACTGGAAAATCCTTTTCGATAAACTACTGGTCAACATGTGCAGAAGAAGCTAATGATATTAAAGCTGGGACAATTTTTGAAGCTAAAGATGATTTGTATTTTGCCAGTCATAGAGTGACTTTAATGACTAATACAGTAGGTGGCCTAAATAAACAAAATAACAAAAATCGAATTTTAGCCTATCGCAATGCTTTATTAACTCGTGGGCGCGTAGTAACTTTTGCAGATATAAAAGCTTTTAGTTTTAGTCATTTTAAAGGTTGTGTAACAGAAATTAGAGTAGAAAAAGGTACACGTAAAGAGATTTCTTCGAACGAAGGTTTTAGTCGTACGATTGACATTCATTTAAAAGTAGATAAAGCCGAAAAAGAATATTTATCTCCAACAGAATGGGACTACTTATGTGAAAGTTTTATGAAAAATTTAAAAAACAGATCATCTAATGTTTATCCATACCGCTTATTTATTGAATAAATATCTTCTAATAGTTATTAATTCATAGATTTTCATTATTAATAATAGTTATCTATGTCGATTATTTAGGATTAGACATATTGTTGTGTTTTAATTAACTAATGTTAGTGAAGTTTTTTATAATGTATTATGTTTAGGAAGGTTGATTAACAAGCTATAAATAAATTAACACTATAAATTTTTAGGTTGTGTAAGCATAGTGCATTTGTCTTTGGATTCATCTCGTAGGAATGGATTTTGAAAACATTCCTGAGAAATAATTCATTCTCCTCCTAAAAAAACTAAAACGAGTATAAACAAAAATCCCGCTTCAAATAAATGAAACGGGATTTTCTATAATAAACCTTTAGTAAACTAAGATGGATTACTCTTGTTTTGTCTCACGTGGAGGTCTAGCTATAAGTGCTTTTCTTGACACTTTCTCTTTTCTAGTTTTTGGATCCATACCTAAGTATTTCACTTCAAATACATCTCCCATGTTCACTACATCAGAAACATTTTCTGTGCGTTCCCAAGCTAGTTCAGATACGTGTAATAAAACTTCATTTCCTGGAGCTGCTGTATATTCTACAACTGCACCAAAATCTAGCATTTTGATTACTTTTACTTCATAAGACTCATTCATTTGAGGCTTGAAAGTAATTGATTTTATTTTAGCTAATACTGCTTCAATTCCAGCAGGATCAGTTCCTAAAATTTCAATAACTCCTTCTTCAGTAATAGGGTCTTCATTGATAACAATTGTAGTTCCTGTAGCTTTTTGTAATTCCTGAATCACTTTTCCACCAGGTCCGATCAATGCTCCAATAAAAGCATTAGGAATTCTTCTTGTAATAATTTTTGGAGCGTAAGCTTTAACATCCTCTTTTGGAGTAGCTAAAGTTTCGATTAATTTACCAAGGATATGCAAACGTCCGTCACGAGCTTGAGCAAGTGCAGCTTCCATAATTTCGTATTTCAATCCATCAATTTTGATGTCCATTTGACAAGCTGTAATACCTTCAGAAGTTCCAGTTACTTTAAAGTCCATGTCTCCTAAGTGATCTTCATCACCAAGAATATCAGACAATACCGCAAAACGCTCTCCGTCAGTAATCAATCCCATTGCAATTCCAGAAACGGGACGAATCATTTGGATACCAGCATCCATTAATGATAAAGTTCCGGCACAAACTGTTGCCATAGAAGAAGAACCGTTAGATTCTAATACTTCAGAAACAACACGAATTGTATAAGGACAATCAGCAGGAATCATGTTTTTCAAAGCTCTTTGAGCTAAGTTTCCGTGACCTACTTCTCTTCTTGAAGTTCCTCTCAAAGGACGAGCTTCACCAGTTGAGAAAGGAGGGAAGTTATAGTGTAAGTAGAATTTCTCTTCTCCTTGTTCAGACGGAGAGTCAATTTGGTTTGCTTCTCTAG
Source organism: Flavobacterium sp. (assembly GCF_049590715.1). Lineage (GTDB taxonomy): Bacteria > Bacteroidota > Bacteroidia > Flavobacteriales > Flavobacteriaceae > Flavobacterium. Next base: position 1,594 of record NZ_JBAWDL010000231.1, on the reverse strand, counting down.
AAGTTCCTAAAGTTGCAGTTGCCAAAGCTTGAGTTTCTCCACGTGTAAACAATGCAGATCCGTGTACAGATGGTAAGTAATCTACTTCACACCAAATAGGTCTGATTTCTGTAGTTTTTCTTCCGTCTAAACGAGTTCCTAAATCTAGGGTTACGTTACGAACAGCTTCTTTGTTTGTCTTTTTGAAGTATTTAGAAACTAAATCTCCATTTTCAGCTAATTCTTCTTCCGTAAACAAAGCTTTTACTTCTTCTTTTACTTCTTCAAATGCAGCTGTACGTTCTTGTTTAGAAGAACCTTTGCTTGCAATAGCGTAGATTTTATCATAAGAGGCAGCTTTTACTTTAGCGTAAATAGCTTCGTCTTCTTTTTCTCCTTCGTAGGTTCTTGTTTCTTTTTTTCCAAATGCTGCTGCTAATCTTTCTTGAGCTGCAATTTGTACTTTAATATGTTCGTGAGCAAATTTGATTGCTTCCAACATTTCAGCTTCTGAAATTTCTTTCATTTCTCCTTCTACCATTGCGATAGAATCAGTTGAAGCTCCAATCATCATATCAATATCGGATAATTCTAATTGAGCACGGCTTGGGTTAACAATGAATTTTCCATCAACACGACCAACTCTTACTTCAGATATTAACGTTTCGAAAGGAATATCAGACAAAGCTAATGCCGCTGATGCTGCAAGACCTGCAAGTGCATCTGGCATAACATCTTCGTCATAAGACATTAATTGAATCATTACCTGAACTTCAGCATGGTAATCATCTGGGAAAAGTGGACGTAAAACACGGTCTACTAAACGCATTGTTAATACTTCGCTATCACTTGGTCTAGCTTCTCTCTTGAAGAAACCACCAGGAAAACGTCCTGCTGCAGCAAATTTTTCACGGTAATCTACCGTTAAAGGTAAAAAGTCTATACCTGGACTTGCTTTTCTTGAAGATACTACTGTTCCTAAAATAACAGTTTTTCCTATTCTTACTACTACAGATCCGTCAGCTTGTTTGGCTAAACGACCTGTTTCGATTGTGATGTTTCTTCCATCACCTAAATCGATGTTTTCTACAAATAATTGTGGAATCATAAATTTTTGTTTTTTTTTGATTATTAAATGGGTGACTAGTTGTGTTGTCTTTGCTCGCGTAGTTACTGCGAAAACCCAATGAAAAACCAAACTTTTTTTTGTATAATTTAAAAATTCAACTATTGAAAGATTGAAAAAAAAACATTGCTTTCAAGGTTTTTAAATCCTTAAATCTTTTTAGTCTTTAAATAAAAAAAGAGGTACTTGCGCACCTCTTTTTTAGATTGACTATTTTCTAATACCCAATACTTTGATAATTTCACGATATCTGTTGATTTCTTTCTTTTTCAAGTAATCAAGTAAAGATCTTCTTTTACCTACTAGTTTCACAAGTGAACGCTCTGTGTTATAATCATGACGATTTCTTTTCAAGTGTTCAGTCAAGTGGTTGATTCTGAATGAGAACAAAGCGATTTGTCCTTCAGCAGATCCAGTGTTGTCTGCTTTTCCTCCGTGTTGAGCGAAAATTTCCGCTTTTCCTTCTTTAGTTAAATACATGCTAATATT
>NZ_JBAWDL010000230.1:0-2418 GCF_049590715.1 Flavobacterium sp. | reverse complement strand
TGACTTCTTCATTGACTTTTTTACCCTCTTTATAACCTACTACTTTTAAAGTACCTGAGGCATAAGGAACATTCCATGACAAACGGTATTTTGACTGAAAAGTCTTTGGTTCGTAACGACTAAAACCAACTTTTATCTCCGTTAAATCTTTTCCTTTGACTTTTCGACCTAATGATTTTCCGTTTAAGAATAATTCCGCTTCATCAACATTCGTATAACAATATACTGGAATTTCTTTTCCTTCCATTCCTTTCCAGTTCCAATGTGGTAAAAGGTGAATCATAGGTTTAGTTGTCCAATGACTTTGATACAAAAAGAATCTGTCTTTAGGGAAACCACATAAATCTACTGCTCCAAAATAAGAACTCTTAGATGGCCAATGTCCGTTCCAATATCCATTTGTCGAATTGTCTTTTCCACCATAAGGAGTGGGTTCGCCTAAATAATCAAAACCAGTCCAAATAAATTCTCCCATTACAAATGGATTCATTTCTTGAAAATGAAATTCAATATCAGGAGGATACGCCCACGGTGGCCCAATAATATCATAACTCGTCACATGAAGTGAAGGATGTGTTTCATATTTATCTAATGGAAAATGATACACACCACGACTACTAGTAATACTAGAGGTTTCAGACCCATAAAAAGGCAATTCTGGGTAATTAGCTCTTATTTCGTCATACTTACTTGGTTTGTAATTTACCCCAGCAATATCAACTTGTTGTGCAAAATTATTATCATATGGATTGGAATAGTTGTTCATTCCCATAGTTGTAGGTCTAGTACGATCGACTTCTTTGCAATAATCGTTAAGCATTTTAGCGACTCTCCAACCGTTCTTTTTATCTCCTTGTTCTAAAATCTCATTTCCTGTACTCCACATGATAATCGATGGATGGTTACGATCTCTATACAACATATCCTTGATGTCTCTTTCAGCCCATTCGTCAAAAAACACATTATACCCATTCGGTACTTTAGCCATTTTCCAAACGTCAAATGATTCATCCAAAACTAATAATCCTAATTCATCACAAAGATCTAAAAACTCTCTTGAGGGAGGGTTGTGACTCGTACGTATCGCATTAGTTCCCATCTCCTTCATGATTTGTAATTTGCGTTGATCCGCTCTTTTATAAACTGCTGAACCTAACGAACCATTGTCATGGTGCAAACAAACACCATTGAAACGAACTTTTTCATTATTCAAGAAAAAACCGTCTTTCGTAAAAGCAATAGAACGCAAACCAAAACGCGTTTTATAGCTATCCAATACTTTTCCGTTTTTTGAAATCGTGGTAACAGCATTATATAAATGAGGAGTTTTAGTATCCCAGCGTAGTGGATTTTTAACTACTGTAAACAAAGCAGAAATCGCTTTTGAGTTCGCTTCAATTTTCAAATCTTCTTCTACCGAAGCTACTGATTTTCCATCAGGTGCAAAATATTCTTGTTTTACATTTACGGTAACGACAGCGTTGGTTTTATTTTCAACCGTTGTTTCATTTTGTATGGTCGCTTTTTCCTTTGTAACTGTTGGAGTGGTAATATAAGAACCCCATTGTTTTACATGAACAGCTTCATCAATTTTCAACCAAACAGAACGGTAAATTCCAGCTCCTGGATACCATCGAGACGATAAATCTTCAGGTTTTAATCGAACGGCAATGATATTATTCGAACCATCGTATTTTAAGAATTTACTAATATCAAATTCAAACCCAATATACCCATTTGGGCGATTCCCTACTAATTGTCCGTTGACCCAAACATAGGCGTCATACATCGCTCCTTCAAACTCAATGCGAACTACTTTTCCTTTAGCATTTTTGTCCATTTTGAATGCTTTACGGTACCATCCTGTACCATGAAAAGGCAAACCGCCACAACGTGCATTGTATTTTTCATCAAAAGGCCCTTCGATAGCCCAGTCATGAGGTAAATTTAGATTACGCCATTTAGAATCGTTGAAATTTACTTGCTCGGCACCATTTGCTTCGGCATTATAAAATTTCCAAGAATCATTAAAATTCAAATCTTGTGCCTGAACAGAAGTCCATCCACAACAAAGCAGTGCCGTAATACAGAGGGAGAAAAAGAGTTGTTTCATCTTGAATTGCTTCAAATTAATTGTTAGGTTGTTTACTAATTTACAAAACTAATTTTAAACAATAATACCGTCGCTTACATATGTTTTTATTTGTAACAGATATGTGTATTTACTTGAAAACCTACAAAAATCAGCAACAATTAAGTTTTATACTTTATTTTTAGAATGTTATTTTAAGTTCCAATTACTAGCCTCTTTGTTGATCATGGCTGTATTTTATGAAAGTTTGTTATTATTTATTTTAACCGTTGAATGTAAGTATCCTAAACCGTCATTTGAGTTATTATTTAAAAACAATTGAGGCA
>NZ_JBAWDL010000229.1:0-2291 GCF_049590715.1 Flavobacterium sp. | reverse complement strand
ATGGCACCCAAAAGAAAGTGAATGTAATCGGTTCTATTTCACAGATCACCTCCGAGAACATCGAAAATCGTCCCGTAACCCAGGCTTCGCAGGCCATTACGGGCCAAATGCCGGGCGTAACGGTGATTCAGCGGTCAGGTAGGCCCGGCGAAAGCGGTGGACAGATTCGGGTACGGGGGGTAGGTTCATTCGGGGCAGCGCCCGACGCTTTGGTGCTGATTGACGGCATACCGGGCAATATGAACGACATCAACCCCAACGACATCAAAACCATTTCGGTACTGAAAGATGCTTCTTCGGCGGCCATCTACGGCGCGCGGTCGGCCAATGGGGTCATTCTGATTACTACCAAAATAAGCACCACCGATAAATTGTCGGTTAGCTACGACGGGTACACGGGCTTCAACAGCGCGACCAAGTTACCCGATTTTGTCAATTCGTGGGAGTACGCCGAAATGTTCAATGCCGCCTCGGGCAGCAATAGCTTCTCGGCGGATGACATTGCCAAATACCGGTCACAGAGCGATCCTGATAACTATCCCAATACCAGGTTTTTGAACGACTTGTTTTCGCGCAAGGGTACCCAAACCAGCCACACCGTAACGCTGAACGGCGGCAACGAGAACAACCGCTTTTTTCTGTCGGGCGGTGTGCTGCAGCAGCAGGGCATTATTCCCAAGAACCAGTACAATCGTTTCAACCAGCGCCTTAATTTGCAGAACAAGATCGGCAAGCATTTTGAGTTGATCACTCGGCTTTCCGGCTCCATCGCCAAGCAGGAAGAACCCCAGGCCACGGGCAACAAAGGCGGGCAACTTACCGACCAATTGATTCAGAATGCCGTGCGGTACCCCGCCATATTCCTGGGGCAGGCATCCAACAGCGATTTTGGCATCGGCCCCGAAAGCGGGGGTACCCCCACGGCCTGGCTGGCGTCTGAATCCTATTTTACCGCGCCAAGTTCACGGTTTGGCATCAATACCAAGCTGGACTGGAAGCCAATTGACGGACTGACCCTTTCGGCTATTGGCGGCTATAATTTCAGTCTACTCGAACGCCGGTCATATCTGGCCTCTCAGCGGCTGAACGACCAGATCACCCTTAATCAGTCTTACCTGAATCAGGTTAGTAATAAGCAGATATACAAAACCATGCAGTTTACCAGTGAGTATAACCGGGAAATAAAAAGTCATTACTTGAGCCTACTGGCTGGCTACTCATTCGAACAACAGGATTCCTCCTATTTTGCCGGTTACCGTCAGAATTTTCCCAGCAATCAGTATACTGTATTAGATTTAGGCGGGTTAGAAAATCAGCAATCCAACGGATTTGATCAGGCCTGGGCCATTCAATCGTTGTTCTCGCGATTTAAGTATAGCTTTAAGGAGAAGTACCTCTTTGAAGTTACGGTGCGTAACGACGGTTCTTCCCGCTTCCCTACGGGTCAGAAATACGCCCTCTTTCCCTCAGCGGCAGTCGGCTGGCGACTCTCGCAGGAGCCCTTCATCAAATCGCTCTCCTGGATTTCTGATTTAAAAATAAAAGCGTCGTACGGGGTATTGGGCAACCAGAATATCGGTAACTACCCCTACCAGCAGGTACTTACTGCCGGCAAAAACTATCCCTTTGGTAACACCCTCAATACCGGAGCCGCGTATTCCATTTACACCGACCCCAATATTCGCTGGGAATCTACCAAAACGTTCGACTTGGGTATCGAATCGGGTTTTCTGAATGATCGCATCATTTTCAACATCACCTATTTCGACCGCAAGACCGACGATATTCTTTTCAAGCCTTCGTCCAGCGTATCATCGGTTTTGGGAGTAGGTATTGGAGAAACTAATACGGGGGGTATGCAGAATTCCGGCTGGGAGTTTGACATAAGCCACCGCAACCGATTCAACGATTTCAGCTATTCGATCAATGGGAATTTCTCCATCATCAACAACAAGGTAGTCACGCTGGGACTGGGCAATGTCAACCAGCCCAATGGCCTGGTGGGCAATGGCTCCGATCTGTTCATCGGCTATCCGATGCAAATGTACTACGGGTACCTCTCCGACGGCGTGTTCCTGAATGCGCAGGACATCACCGATTGGCCCACCCAAACCGCCGTGACGCCCAAGCCTCAGGCGGGCGACATCCGGTATAAGGACATCAGCGGTCCCGACGGCGTACCCGATGGCAAAGTAGACCCGACCTACGACCGGACGTACCTGGGTAGTCAGATTCCCCGCTACACCTTTGGTAGTAACCTAAGCTTTTCCTACAAATCCTTCGATATTTCG
>NZ_JBAWDL010000228.1:0-8677 GCF_049590715.1 Flavobacterium sp. | reverse complement strand
GCTTCTAAATAAAACAAAACTTATATGACTTATATGTTTTAAATAACCTTTCCAACTTTGTATCTTTGTTTCATTCAAACAAAAGCAATGATTTACCCCAAAATACCTTTAGCGCAAAGCATTATTGAACTGTGTTTGGCCAAAGGAGTTACCACTATCGTTATCTCACCAGGTTCCAGAAATGCACCACTCACCATTGGTTTTGTCAATAATCCTAATTTTCAATGTTATAGCATTGCTGACGAACGTTGTGCTGCTTTTTTTGCTTTGGGGATCGCACAACAAACAAAGGAACCTGTTGCTGTGGTTTGTACCTCGGGTTCAGCAGTTTTGAATTATTATCCAGCGGTTGCCGAGGCTTTTTATAGTCAAATTCCATTGATCGTTATTTCTGCCGATAGACCGCAAGATAAAATTGATATTGGTGACGGTCAAACCATTCGTCAACAAAAGGTATTTTCTAATCATTCTTTGTACAATGCAAATTTGATCGAAGACCTCGAAGTACACAATCATTATGAAATCAACAAAGCTATTGATGCTGCAAGATTGCAAAGAGGTCCTGTGCATATCAATGCCCCTTTTGAAGAGCCTTTGTATGAAACCACTAGCGAACTTTCGGTGGCTATTACTGTTTCCGCTTTCGCAAAAGAGCCCCTGTTGATCGAAAAGTATGAATTAGAAGATTGTGTATCTCTTTGGAACAAAGCCAGAAAAAAACTAATTTTAGTAGGAGTAAATGCTCCAAATGATATTGACCAAGCAATTATTGAAAGTTGGGCGCAAGATCCATCCGTGGTTATAATGACCGAGACGACTTCTAATTTGCATCATCCAAGTTTTATCAACAATATTGATACTATCATTACGCCTTTTACAGCTGTTGATTTTGAGAATTTTCAACCAGATATTCTGGTCACTTTTGGCGGAATGATTGTTTCCAAAAGAATCAAGGCTTTTTTAAGAAAGTATGTCCCGCAAGAACACTGGCATGTGGATGAGTTACGTGGTTATGATACGTTTGACGCCTTGACAAAACACATAAAAACCAGTCCTAGTTTATTTTTCAATTCTCTTTTACCACTTACGCAAAAGGTAGAAAGTGATTATTTTGATACAATGGAAGCTATCTCAATGTTGAGAAATCAAAAGACAGCCGAATATTTGGCTAAAATTCCATTTTCAGATTTTAAAGTTTTTGATAAAATCATTTCGGTTTTGCCTAAAAATAGTCAGTTACAAATCAGCAATAGTTCAGCTATTCGATATGCACAATTAATTGCAATTGATCCATCTATCGAAGTTTTTTGTAATCGAGGAACTAGCGGTATTGACGGAAGCACTTCGACAGCGATTGGAGCTGCTGTGGCCAGTGCCAAGCAAGGAACTTTGATTACAGGTGATGTTAGTTTTTTATACGATAGCAATGGGTTGTGGAATAATTATATTCCTAAAAACTTCAAAATTATTTTGATTAATAATGGAGGAGGAGGGATTTTTAGAATTTTACCAGGACATCAGGAAACGAATGTTTTTAATACTTTTTTTGAAACAACACATCAACTAACAGCGGAGCATCTTGCTACCATGTTTGGTTTTGATTATCAAATTGCTGATTCGGACGAAAGTTTAAAACACGGTTTGCAATTGTTATTTGAAAAAAATGAACAACCTTGTATTTTAGAAATCTTCACGCCAACTTTAGATAATGATAAAATTTTATTACAGTTTTTCAAAGAATTAGTATGATTTTAGTAATGTTAAGAAATGGTATTTTGAACCGTAATTGATTAGGGTATAATTGCTTTTTTGTATTCAATTGGTTATATTTGAGAATATTAACCTTAATACTACTTTTTTTATGAGTGCAAGAGATGAATTAATTGTAAAATACGCATCCGATTTAAAAGACAAATGTGGCATAACGGCTAACATGGATTTATTAACCAAAGTAACCATTGGTTGCGGTCCTTCAATTTATAATAAAGATTCTTCTACTGTTGCTGGAAGTCAGAAAACAGAATTAGATACGGTTAAAAATAATTTTTTAATCAAAAAATTAGGACTTAATGATGGTCCTGAATTAGATGCAGGAATCGATGCTGTAATTGAAAAATACGGTCGATCGAACGCAAACAAGTATAGAGCAGTAATATATTATCTATTGGCTGTGCATTTTAAAAAAGAAAGTGTTTACAATTAATCGAGATTGTCTATAATAGTAAAAGCGCCTTTTGGGCGCTTTTTTTTATGTTTTTTAGGAAACAGTAAAATCTAAATTTATGTCTTTTTCTTTTTAAAAAAATCAAAAGTACGTTTCTAAGAGTGATTAGTTGCCGCTTCATCATATCGCGGTGTTGTATTGTTAAATAAACCAAGATTGACCTCAGGATAAGGGAACATTTCGTATTCTTTTAAAGCAGTTTCAAAAGGTGGCTCTAGTTTGGAGTACAAATACTTATTACCCTTTTTTAACAAATTTTGTTTTGAGTGTAACTAACGCTTAACAGTATTGTTTTAGTTCAGAGTATGCATTTCTATTTTCAATAAAACATTTTCTTTTTACTTTTGGCAATCCATTTTTGTTAAAGGCATTTTTGAGGTAAAATTTAAATTATTTGGATTTTTAAAAGTAGTACCACTATTGTCTAACGCACCATATCCTTCGATAAGTGTATTGTTATCAACCTTAAAGGCTACTTCTCTTGAAGATTGAGATCCTTCAGACTCAAAGGTGTAGGTTCCAGTCAAAATATTTCCTTTTAATTGTCCAGTAAAGGTTCCTGAATTTTTGTCTTTTTCGGCTAATAAATAGGTTAGATTTCCTTTGATATTAGTACCCATTTCGATGATTTCTAAAGTGACAGTATTTTTGCCATCATTAAAAATATAACATCCTAAATCAAGTGTATCTATTTCTTTTTTATCTGTTTCAACAATGGATTTATCTACTTTTTTTTCGTTGTTTTTACAGTTTAACATAGTTATTGCTATAAATAAAAAGAGTGATATTTTTTTCATAGTTTCTGTTTGTTAGCTTTAATCTATTTTTTTAAATTTAATTTGTTTTCCAGCTGTATTGGATAGAATTAATCTGTTGTTTTCGATGGTGTAAGCATTAACACTTTGAAGTGTCGTGATGAATTCTGGTTCTTTGTTTGAAATTTCACACATCTTTTCGGTGGTTACTACATTCATAAAGCGCAGTTTTTTATTTTCACAAAACAAAGTACCATTCATTTGGTTACAACCTGAAAAACCAGAAAATTTATTGGTACTCGCATATATTTCTATTAAAGGAAGACTTTTACTGAAGTCTTCTTTTTTGATTTTTTTACCATTAAGCTCTTCTAATACCCAAATGTCATGTAAGCGATAATCAGTGATATAGTGCCCGCAACCATTTATTTTTTCAAATTGAGTTGCGGTATTTTTCTTGTATTCAATAGAAACAGTATATGGTGATTTATGTCCTGACATTTCGTTAGTACAATTTTGTTGTACTATTTGAATATTGAATTGATCTGTTGCTGTTTTTACTCGATACATTTTTACATTGGCATCCATTGCTAAAATTGGTTCTACATGAGGAAGAACGATGGAATCTCCTATGGTTTTAAATACAATTTTATCCTCAGCAATGGATATGTTCCAAAAAGGTTCCGTTCCATTACATTCAAAATAGCTTTTTAGTTCAAAATTCTTATCTTTTTTAAGCGTATTGACCATTGTCTTAGTTTCTGTGTCATCTGTGTTTTTTGTAACAGCTACAGGCTTACAGCTTAAAAATGTTAAAAGAACAATTCCAATATAAAATAGTTTAAGCATTTCAACGAAATTTAAAATTATTCACTTCTTTTTTTGAAACGCATCATTGAAACATCGCCCACATTTAAATTGAGTTTGCCTTCTTTGTCAATTGAATAATTGTCTATTTTTTTCATCATTTGTAAAAATAGCTGTTCTCCTCCGCCTTCGCAAAACATCATAGTTGTTGGTCCTGGCTCACCAAAAGTGATTACTTTATTATCTAAAGTATATTTTGCCATATATCCGTTGCAACTTGTAGTTCCACTTACTTCACTTGTTGTTGTATTGAATGTAATTTGTGGCTTTTTGTTAGGATATAAACCATCAAAAGCGATTCGTGGGCCTGAAATATAATCTAACTCCCAACTTGTATTTGAAAGAGTATCTGTTGATTTTTTGTTTTTCATAACGGAACATGAACTAATAAATAGAGCCAAGCCGTAGAAGAATAATAAAGCGTTTTTTTTCATAATTAAGATGTATTAAGATTATGTTTTTTTTTAAATCAAAATTAAAGGTTATTATGGGGAGTAAAGAATTCTTATTATCACAAAATTAATTAATACTTGTAAATAATCAATTTTGTATTCATTAATAAAAGGATAAGAATAAAAATCAGGAAATTGTTTCTAAATAAAATTCACACAAATTATGATATAGGAAGCTATAGCTAATGTCCTCTTTAATTTGATGTGGAAATATAATTAATATAAATCAAAAATCACCAACTTTATGTAGATACATTACCTGTATGAAAATAGTATTCGTTTTTTATTTGATAAGGGGATTTATTCTATAAAAAAAGGGATAGAACAATTTGAATTGCACTATCCCTTTGGTATTTATAAGAATATTTTTACTCAATAATCAATTTTTGTGATTTGGTAGTTATTCCATTGGTAGTAAGGGTCATAAAATAGATTCCTTTAGCTAAATCGGATACAGCAATTATTTGTGATTCAATAGTTTTTTCTACCGTTTTAACAATTGTCCCTAACGTGTTATGGATTTTAATTTTACCGTTATCAGGAGATACAATAGTTACGTTTTCTTTTGCAGGATTAGGATAAATTTTAAAAGATTTTTTTTCTTCATTTTTCACAGATAAAATTGTGTTTTTGAATGAAATATCATCAATGTAAAACAAAGCATTACTGCCAACAATATCAGTATTTTGTACTTGTAATTGTACTCTGTCACCATTTGTGTTATTTAGAACTGATGCGTTAGATCTTGTAAACGTTTTAGATATTTCTACCCATTGTCCTTTTTTAGCATTAGAAACGGGAACAATTATTTTGATCCAAGGATTAGCTAATGTAACAGTAATATTATTAAGAGTTGTGTTAGGATCAATCCAAATTTTCATTTTAATTTCATTAGCTCCAGCAGGAAGATTTAAAGAGCCAGCAGGAGCGTATATTGAATAATCAAATGTTGTTGGTAGAGCAGTGTTTTTAAAACGAAGACTAAAATCTCCACTGGCTACTTTTTCACCGTTCATATTCCAAGATGGCATACTTCCAGCAGCCCACCAATTAGTGCTTCTACCTTGTGAATAAAATGGACCTTCAAAACCTAATGCATTAAAGTAAGGTCCCTTTATTTCTTTTTGCCAAATACGTACATAGTCAATATTATATTCAGCTGCTGATGCTAAATCAGCTGCTGCAGGAAGACCATACCATGAGAAAACTTCGGCATCTAACCATATTTCTTGTGGGAAATCATGTCTCCAAATATCGTTAGCCTCTAATGTTTGTCGCGTAACGGTTTTGAATAATACTCCATTATAGTACATTTTCATATAATCTTTATCCCATTCAAAACCATATACAATATAATCACTTGCAACACGTATAGGTAAATCATATTCGTTTTTCCATTCATAATAATTGGCAGCTTTTGCAGGATCCCAGTTAATTACGTTGGTTCTATATTTTTTTTCAAGTGATGCATTTGTATTTTTGGTATTTACTTTAGGTACTTTACCATAATTCTCTGTCATGTCAATCTCAGATTGATATCCTGTTGTCCAGAAAGCACTAGTAACTGGTGCATTGGCAGCTTTGGATCTAATTTCCATATAGCCATATCTGAAAAATCGCTCACTCATTATACATGACTGCGTAATTGGACTGCTTTTATTTGTTCCTCCATAAGGTACTCCATCAAATGATTCGTTTATAAAAGTAAAGTTTGGTTCCCATTTTGACGAAAGAACCAATTCCCCATTTTCAATTTTGACATTTTGTGGGATGAATTGCCCAGGAGCTCTTCCTTTCCATTTACTTCTATAATCTCCATTTTCTCCAAGTATCCACCATTTAGTTTTGTCTAAAGTAGCAGCATTGAATTCATCACTAAGATCATTATTTGCTATCCAGCCCTGTGTATTATTAGGGTCAGAAGCAGGATAGTTTTGTGCTTGTACAGTAATTAAATTACAAGTAATTAAAACAAAGAAGGCGGTTGATTTTAAAGATAATCTTTTCATTTTTAATTAGGTTTGGGTTTTAAGTAGATTATTTTTTGACTAAAATAATAATCCAATTTGTAAAAATAGCTACTTCCCACCTTCTTATATGTTTGTATATTAGCCAGTAATGGGTTTATTTTACCTTATATTTTTGAAAATAGAGAATCGTACAAGATAAATGAATTTGTAAAATTGATTAGGGGACAAAAAAAGCACCAGTCTTATTTATAAGACTAGTGCTTTTTTATTAGTAAAAATACAGTTGTGAGGAATTATTTTTGAAATTCGATTTTGAAACCAATGATACTCCATTTTGGTAATTGCGTTGGTTGTTTGATGACCAAAGCTTCGTTTTCTATTTTCCAAGTAAGCTTTTCTTTGCTACCTAATATTTGGATGTTTTTAATTTTTTTGGTGTTTAGTTTTGCATTTTTACCCAATGATTTAATGAGGACATCTTTGGTTGGGTTTTCAAGACAAAAAGCATATAAGGTATTTTCACCTTTGGTTGTAAAACGAATATCATCCTCAGCGTATTTGATGTTCTTTTCGTTGAATTTGGCTGTTTTTACCGTAACGGCTTTGGTAGGTCTTTCACCAAAAACTTTCCATGGGCGCGAGCCATAAATACCTTCGCCATTCGTTTCTATCCAAGTTCCTATTTCGTCAAGAGCGTTTAGTAAGTCTTGTTCGATATCTCCTTCAGGTGTTTGAACGATGTTTATTAATAAGTTTCCATTTTTACTTACGATATCGCATAACATTTGTAGGGTGTAGGTAGCACTTTTGTACTCTTGTCCCGTTTTGTAATACCAATCGCCTATTGAAGTATCCGTTTGCCAAGGGTACGGACTAATTTCGTCCATCACACCACGCTCCATATCTTCGACCCATTTTCCGCCTGAATATTCTTTGCAATTGTACACAGCTTCTAATTTGCCATTGTTAGCGGTAATGTTAGTGTTATAAAAATTAGCAATCATGGTACGACCAATGTCGCCAAAAGGCAATTTACTGTCAGAATACAACAAGTCAGGCTTGTACATAGCAACTAATTCATTGATGCGTGCCAGCCATTCTTTTTGAGAAGCAACATCAGTAGTCATCCATTCTTTGTCGTCTGGAGCTAGTTTTTTATGGTATAAATCAATGTATTTTGGATCATTTCCATCATAAGGAACATCTTTGAATTCTCCTTTTTTGTCGGCACCTTTATTGGTTTGGAACCAAGTGTAACTGGCTCCTAAATGTTCTGAAACACCAAATTTCAATCCCTCTTTTTTAGCGGCTGCTTGCCAAAGCCCTACAATGTCTTTATGAGGTCCCATTTTTACCGAATTCCAATCGTGTAATTTAGAATTCCACAAAAAGAAATTGTCGTGATGAGTTCCCATACTCACAAAATATTTGGCTCCCGCTTTTTTGTATAAAGCCATTAATTGTTCTGGATTAAATTTTTCAGCTTTCCACAACGGAATGATGTCTTTGTATCCAAATTTTGAAGGATGTCCGTAATGTTCTAGATGGTATTTATAGTCAGGACTGCCTTCTTGGTACATTTTCTTAGCGTACCAATCTCCTTGTCGTGGTACAGCTTGCGGCCCCCAGTGCGACCAAATTCCGAATTTCGCATCCCGAAACCAGTCTGGAAATTTGTATTGTTCTAAGGATGCATCAGTGGCTTTATAAGGTCCTGGAGCAATGGCGGTACTGTTTTGTGCCTGTCCTGTTAAGCTAGCCCCCAGGAATAGTGTTAGCGCAATTTTAGTGAATTGGTTTTTTTTCATCTTTTTATATTTTGGTTTCTTTACCTGATTCTCTAATTTGGTTATACGATGTGAAAAGAGCATCTATTTTAGACTTGTATTTTGGATCGTCAATTAAATTTTTATTTTGTTTTTCTTCTACATTATCCTTTAGATTGTAGAGTGCATAAGGAGTTCTAATCTTATCCGTTTTGTCTTTTTTATCAAAGGCGATAATCAATTTCCAACCGTCTTGAGTAATAATCGCTTCTTTTGAAGTTCCTGATTGTGAGATAATATAAGGATGCACTTCGGCTTTGTTTTTGCCTAATAAAATAGGCAGTAAATTAGCTGAATCGATCGCTTGACCTTCTGCAATTTTTTGGTTCGTTACTGCCGCAAGGGTTCCTAAAATGTCTAATCCTACTATTGGCGTATCCGAAACGGTTTTGGCTTTGATTTGTCCCGGCCATGAAACTATAAAAGGGACACGGTGCCCGCCTTCATAAGGTTGGTTTTTACTCCCTCTATAAATATCACTTGGACGGTGCCCAGAAGCAAGGGTTTCTTTGGGTTGCAATCCTCCGTTGTCTGAAGTAAAGATGATAATGGTATTGTCATACACCCCTTTTTTCTTCAAACT
>NZ_JBAWDL010000227.1:0-3210 GCF_049590715.1 Flavobacterium sp. | reverse complement strand
ATCCAATACACCTGATATGACAGCCAAACCAGAATTAGTTGATTTTAAAACCATAAAAAATAATCCAGCTACTATTACAAAAAAAGGTAGTGATCGATTATATAAAAATGATGGGACGGGACATTTTACCGATGTTTCTGTCAAAACAGGAATTGTTCCTGATGTGGGTTTCGGGTTGAACCCATCTGTGGGTGACTTGAATAATGATGGTTTTTTAGATATTTATATTTGCAATGACTTTAATATTCCTGATTTTGCATACATAAACAACGGTAATGGAACTTTTACAGATAAAAGAAACCAAGTTGTAAAGCATATGTCATTCAATAGTATGGGAGGTGATATTGCTGATATTAATAATGATGGATTGATGGATTTAATGACGCTAGACATGAATCCTGAGGATTACATTCGCTCTAAAACTACAATGGGAATGACTTCGAAAGATAATTTTGATGAAATGGTTCAAAAAGACCATCATTACCAATATATGCACAATATGTTGCAACTTAATAACGGTAATGGCGTATTCAGTGAAATCAGTAAAATGTCCGGAATTGCAAACACCGATTGGAGTTGGTCGGTACTTTCTGCCGATTTTGATTTAGATGGTTTTAATGATATTTATATAACTAACGGAGTTTTTAGAGATGTCATAGACAAAGATAAAAATAATAAGATATTAGCAATTTTAAGACAAAACCAAAGAAAGCCAACCAAAGAAGATTTCTTGAGTTTTGCCAAAATGTTACCACAACAAAAATTGACTAATTATTTTTACCGTAACAAAGGAGATTTAACTTTTGAGGACACATCCAAAAAGTGGGATAATGCAAAAAGTTCATTTTCTAACGGTGCAGCTTATGCTGACTTAGATAATGATGGCGACTTAGATTTGGTTGTGAATAATATTAATGAAGCTGCCACCATTTTAAAAAACAATTCAAGAGAATTAGGAAAAGGAAGCTTTCTTGAAATCAATTTAAAAGGGCCTAAAACAAATCCATTTGGTGTGGGGATCAAAGTAAATTTACTTTTGAAAAGTGGTAACAAACAAACTCGTCAATTAATCAATACCAGAGGGTTCTTATCAGCGGTATCAAATCAATTACATTTTGGATTTAAAAATGATGATGCTATACAAGAATTGGAGATTATTTGGCCTGATGGTAAAAAACAATTAATTAAAGGAAGTAAATCAAATGAAGTTCTTGTAGTGAACTATAGCAATGCGAGCACTATTACTTTGGATAATAAAGGAAGAAATTCAGCAAGTTTATTTTCTAAAACTCCTTTTAATTACCGACATATTGATCCTAAAACGGATGATTACAAATACCAAATTTTATTGCCTCATAAATTGTCACAAACGGGTCCAGCCATAGCTAAGGCTGATGTTAATAATGATGGGATAGAAGATGTGTACCTAGGGGGCGGTCATACTCAAGCTGGGCAATTATTAGTAGGTTCCAAAAATAATTTGTTTACCAATCAAAATGTAGCTGCTTTTACAGCCGATAAACAATTTGAAGATGTTGGGGCTTGCTTTTTTGACGCTGATAACGATGGTGATCAAGATTTGTATGTGGTGAGCGGTAGTTATGAATTTGATAAAACACCAAAATTATTGCAAGATCGTTTGTACTTAAATGATGGAAAAGGGCAATTTAGTCGTACTTATAAAAACTTGCCTGAAATTTTATCAGCTGGTTCTGTAGTGATTCCAGCAGATTATGACAACGATGGCGATATCGATTTGTTTGTAGGAGGTAGGGTAGTACCTAATAAATATCCGTATGCTCCTGAGAGTTATTTACTGATTAATAACAAAGGATTTTTTACAAATGAAACACAAATAAAAGCTCGTCAACTTCAGAATATTGGTATGGTTACTGATGCGGTTTGGTTTGATATAGACAATGATAAAAATCTAGATTTAGTAGTTTGTGGCGAATGGATGGGTATTGAAGTCTTTATGAATACAAATGGTAGTTTGATTCAAAGTCATTCGTATAAATCACTGTCAGAGGCAAAAGGCTGGTGGAATAAATTACTAGTAGTCGATGCAGATGCAGATGGCGATATGGATTTAATAGCTGGAAATTTAGGGTTGAATTATAAGTTTCATGCCAGTGTTAAAAAACCGTTTCATGTCTATACACATGACTTTGATTATGATGGTGTCGAAGACATATTCTTGGCAAATGAATATAAAAACAAAACGGTTCCGGTACGCGGAAAAGGATGTACCGCACAGCAAATGCCTCATTTAAAAAATAAAATAACGAGTTACAATAATTTTGCGTCGACTGATTTAAAAGGAATTGTAGGGGGAGCTATTGATTCGGCTTTACATTATGAAGTCACGGAATTTCGTTCAGGGATTTTTATCAATGATGGTACTTCTAGTTTTATTTTCAAACCGTTTGGAAATGAAGCTCAAAAATCTCCTATCAATAGCATTTTGTTTGGTGATTTTGACGGTGATGGCGAAAAAGATTTACTAATGGCAGGAAATAATTACCAATCCGAAATTGAAACAACTCGCGCTGATGCAGGAATTGGTTTTTTTATGAAAAACACAGGAAAAGGAGTTTTTAGTTTTATACCTAATCTTAGTACTGGATTCTTTGCCGATAAAGATATTCGTAATATGGTTGAAATTAAAAACAATAATACCAACTATATTTTGGTAATAAATAACAATAGTACTCATGATTTGTTTAAGGTTAGTCCTAAAAAATAATTAATACATTTTTATAAAACTTTGAAGACTAGGAATAGATTTTCGAATTTTTTTTCATCAACTTTAACTTGTACTAAAAAATGATAGATACAATTTTTTTAGTGGATTGTTAAGTTTAAATTAAAAATAAGCTTTTTTTATGGTTGTTGGTACTGGTTATTTCTCTTGTTTCTGGGCTATAACGAGTACTTAAGGATGTGTTGTGTGAGAAACACTTAATAAAAATTATTTAGGCGTGCTCAATTCTAATTCTGAACCTTTGTGATGGTGGGACTTTTCAATAAAAAAAAGGGATCATAAAAAAAAACTTATTTTTGTTTTAGTAAATTCTATAGCTAAATAAGTATTATTTTATTTTTTTTACAAATCGGTAATAGGACTGTATTTTGGAACTAAAATTTTCATTATAGACCATCCTATTAAATAACAAACGGCACAAATAGAAAAAATGATAAAATAACCTG
>NZ_JBAWDL010000226.1:0-3463 GCF_049590715.1 Flavobacterium sp. | reverse complement strand
AATCCATTGTTTTATCCGTGGTTTCTTCCATAGAAGGAACAAAAACACTAGCAAATTCGCCCGAAAGTAAACGTGACCACATACCGTGATACACATCGCCTTGCCAAAAAATATTTTTGGAACGAATAAACAAATTGGCGTTTTTCCCTTTCGAATATTCAGCTAAAGGGTAAATTAAATCATTCATTACGTATTCAAAATCCTTCGAGTAGTCCCCCATTTCTGGATAAATCATGACTGTTTTTTTTCCTTTGGCAGCATCAATAATTTTCTTATCGGTACCAATGCTGTACATGTACGGATCGTTCCCATGACCCGCCCAATAGGCAATTCCGGGTGCATTATCAAATGACGAAGCAATATTTTTAACCACCTCATCTTGCGTCAAGATGTATTTCATTCGTTTGTCTCTTTTCTCTCTGTATTTTTTATTTAATAAAGTAGAACGATCCCAATTTTCTTTATCCGAATTGGGGCTATTTAGAAAAAGTGGACTTTTATAATGCTTTTCAATATTCTCGGCCACCGATTTTGATAGCGGAGAATTAAAATTTTCGGTCATAAAATAAACTGGCAGTGGATCGCGCTCCCAAGCTGCTTTGGTATACTTTTTTAAATCGTCTCGAACTTTCTTTGAATTCTCCAAAATGGTTGTGATTTTCCCAGGAGGAACTAAGTTTTCATACTCTTTTTTCCATTTTGGATTATCGGTATTGATGATATGCACACAACTACCACCACTTTGACTACTAGCCAAAATAATCATATTGGTTTTTGGATCTTTCCACATATCATTATAGGAATATTTCCCTTTGATGATTTCGGTTTTTTTCTGATCAAAGTCTTGGGGTGCTATTAGAATATCACTTCCAATCAAAATAAAATATTTAAAATCCGGTCCGTTATTGATGATTTCAGGTTGTGCTACACGGTATCCAAAACCCAGATTAATCGGTTTTTTAGTGGTACTAAAAAGAGTAGTTTTACCCGTTTCTGGATTATAAAGTGTCACTCCAGAATTACTCGTATGTGCCGAAGTTCCTAATAAGATCTCTTGATTACCATCGTTATTTTTATCCACTATTTTCAAATCACCTACTACTTCTGAGATGTCTTTTTTATCGAAATCTCTAGTATTAAAAGGTTTTTCTTGCAGTGGTTTGAAGAAATAGAAAGCTCCTCGACTTTGCATGTGATTGTTACTAGCGTTCACCACTAAGGTTTCGGAACCGTCTTTCGCTTTTAATTTTCTTAAAAAATTGATGGTATGCGTATAATTTGTCGGTGCGTCTACACCCCAAGCTTTAAGAGTTGAATAGGTGCTGGATTTGATTTCTTTAACTAAAGCTCCATTGGCAGAAACATAATAGAAGCTTTTATCAAAACCACCACAAACTACATAAGGTGTTTTTCCGTCATTGATGACACAAACGGCATACATAGGAGGCGCATTTTTATGTCCCGTTTTGAAGGTCCATAAAAGAGTTCCTTTGTTGTTCAAGCAATATAAATTTCCATCGCCATTGGCTACCAATATTTCGTCATCGCCATCATTGTTAATATCTTCACACCAAATATCATTGGTCATAAATCCCGACAAAGTGTTTTTCCAAAGTGTTTTTCCGTCATAATCCAGCGCTAAAATAGTTCCTTCGTAACTACTCGCCACAATATAGGATTGTTTTTTGTCCATAGCGGTGCGCACCTTGGTAATCGTATAACCGGTTTCAATACTGAAAACACCTTTGGATGGCGGCGTTTCATTTGTCCTAGCCTGAATAGTACCAGCAACCATGATACCGAAAAATAGCAATGTGAAAAAAGTAGGTTTGATTTTCATTTGTTTAAATTATTAAAAAACAGTACTTCAAAAGTATTTGAAAATCAAACTCTTTTTGTATGTATCCGTTTTTATTATGTATCTGTTGATAATTTAATACAGATAATACGAAAAAAAGCCATGATACGGTGTCATGGCTTAGTTTTTTGAAATAGCTAACTACTCCTTTTTTTGGTTGCTTGAATAAATGCAAAAAACGAACTTTATAGCCCTGATAGAAGCGGCATCCTTGTGGCGGCGGGCATTTATGCCGCCACAAGATAGAGCGGATAGCAGGACGATATTTTCCTAAATGAACTATACATTCTGCTCCTTGACAAATAAACTTAGTAAGAAGCTCCACTTATTTTTTTTGCATACTAATTTTAATTTTCGACTATTCTTTAGCCACATAAAATCCGCTTCCATGAGTAGAAGCATAATATTTTCCTGGTGTAAAATAATCGATTGCAATATCATTCACACGGTCTGATTGACCGTTTCCTTTGTTTATTTTCATCCAGGTTGCACCACCATCTTTAGACAAATAAACCCCTGCATTGCGACCTTCAACATTGATATTTGCCAGCGTGGAAACTAGGATCACTTTAGGATCATATTTCGCTACCTCAACCCGATTGACCCATGGATAATCAAATACTTTTTTCCAAGATTTCATTTTTGAATCACTTACCCAAAGTCCGCCATCCTCAACTCCTGCGTTTTTGTAACCCGAAGTGATGTAAACTTTGCCATCTAGGGCAAAATGAATATCGTTTATTCCAAATTTCCCTTTTATATCAATCGTATTTTCTACTTCTTCCCATTGTTCCCCACGGTTTGTTGATTTATATAAACCTCCTTTATTCCCTTGAACCGTTGCGTATAAAACAGCAGGATTGCTAGGATCAAATTTAAGCATGGAAACATCACGTGATGGTGCTAATCCGTTATTGATTTCGGTCCAAGTGGCACCACCATCTGTCGACTTATGCACTCCAAAACCAGTTTCGCTATTGCCTACGAACTCCATACTTTGGGCTGATTTTGGTACACAAAAATACATGTTATCTGGTTGTACAGGATCAATAATCAAACTCAATTGATGTACGGATTGATCACCGCTATGTGCTTTTACTTCCCAAGCAGGAATTGGTGTGCCTTGTTCTTTCCATGTTTTACCTCCATCAATTGATTTCATTAATTTCCCTCTTTTTTCTTGTCTAAAAAACAAAGCATAATGAATTAAAGAATCTTTAGGGTGAATGGCGTAACAACTCAAAGAAGCTTCTATACCTAATAAATCATGAAAAGTTGTTGCTTGACGATTAGGCCTTTCCTCACTTTTATCATCATTGGTTACCCAAAGTGTGTTTTCTCCAGCCGAACAAAATACTTGCCCTGGAAAACGCAGATCTTGGTAAAAACCATGACCAGGAAGATTGCTGTTTCCTGCTCCAATATAACTTTCATCGTTTGATGCAGTTTTGACATCATCAATATCTACCCAAGTATCGCCTTTATCATAAGACATCAGCGAAATTTTGGCCAATTGATTGTGTAGTACAGTACCGTCTGCATTAAACTTAGCAAAATTTGAGGACTTGCGATCATATGTGTCCCGATTAATCCAATCGTGTAAAT
>NZ_JBAWDL010000225.1:0-5127 GCF_049590715.1 Flavobacterium sp. | reverse complement strand
GGTAATATTGAGATGTATAAAGAATTGTTGAATGGCGAGGAATAGCATGTTTTTTTTTAAAAGAAAACGTATCTGTTGCTGTACATAATAACGTTTCAGCTTCTTAAATACTGTTCTATTTAAATTCAAAGTGTTTAAATCTTAAAAGTCTTTAATTTTCTTAAATGATTTAAAAAAAACCAGAATAATAAGCACTCTAAAATTAGAGATTCGTGCTTAGCATCGTATTTTAATTCAAACCAAGCTTACATTGTTTTTATATCTTGGCACAGTAATTGAATATTCCAAAAATATACAATTAAAATGCACCGATCATGAAAACTAAAATACTTATAGCGAGCTTATTGACTTCCTTTTTTGCCATGCAAATACAAGCACAATATGGAAGTGTAAATGCGATGAACAACGAAATTAGCGATAATTTAGATTTAAAAGCCGTTGCTTCTATTTTTGGTGATTCTCGTAATTTGCAGGATTTTGAGGAACGATTAAATGACCCTAAAATTCAAATTTCTAATTTGGACTTGAACTACGACAATCAAGTAGATTACTTACGAGTTATCGAAACTGTGGATGGTAATACACACTTAATTATCATTCAATCTGTTATAGATCGTGATGTATATCAAGATGTTGCTACTATTGATGTAGAACGAAACAATGCTAACAATGTGCAAATACATATTGTAGGGAATGATTTTATTTATGGGCCAAATTACATTTATCAGCCTGTTTACTATAGTGTTCCTCCCATTTATGCATCTTTCTACGTGAGTAATTATCGCCCTTACAGATCCACTTGGTACTGGAATTATTATCCTAGATATTATACCGCTTGGAGACCTTATCCATTATATAGATACCGCTCTAACATCCATGTGTCTATCAATGTGCGAAACACCTACAATTATGTAAATTACAGAAGAAATGATAGAGCTATTTCATTATACAATTCAAATCGTTCCAATGGATACGAACGTTTACATCCAGAATCTAGTTTTTCAAGACGTAATGCTTCTGTAAATAACAGGTATGAATTAGACCAAAGAAAAAGCTCTAGAAGTGGTAGCTCAAGGAATCAAAACAACTCATCTAGAAACGGAAATTCAAGAAGTACAACTCCTAACAGCGGACTTTCAAATAATTCAAGAAATTATTCTCAAAAGTCAGGAAATACTAGAGAAAATTCTACTGGAAAAAGTAGCTCAACAAGAGATGTAAATCCACAGCCTTCACAAGGGCAAAGAGAAAATTCTCAAAGTAGAAGCAACTCGACTAGAGAAGCAATGCCGCAACCTTCACAAAGTCAAAGAGACAATTCTCAAAGCAGAAGTAGTTCAACCAGAGAAGCAATGCCGCAACCTTCACAGAGTCAAAGAGAAAATTCTCAAAGCAGAAGCAGTTCGACTAGACAATCGACTCCGCAACCTTCACCAAGTCAAAGAGAAAATTCTCAAAGCAGAAGTAGTTCGGCAAGACAATCTAGTCCGCAACCATCACCAAGTCAAAATCGTTCTTCTGAAAGTAGATCGAGTTCCTCAAGAGAGAGTAGTGGTCGTAGTTCTTCCTCAAACAACATGAGTAATAGAAGAACTTAAAATAGTCTTTTCAAATATAAAACACGGTTTAACATACCGTGTTTTTTTTGTTCTTTTTAAAAAAAATTTAAGCTATTCGCTTTAAAAAGAGTAAATTTGGGGCTTTTATTAAAATTACTTCATGAGTACATCGCATAGGGATTTACATTCTAAATTATCATTAGGGGGTTTATTAATTACGTTAGGCATCATTTACGGAGATATTGGAACCTCTCCTTTATATGTTATGAAAGCCATACTTGGAGACCACACCATCAGTGCTGACATTGTATTAGGAGGGATTTCTTGTGTTTTTTGGACACTAACTTTACAAACCACGATCAAATATGTAATCATCACTTTAAGTGCTGACAATCATGGCGAAGGCGGAATTTTTGCTCTTTATGCTTTAGTCAAAAAAATGAAAATAAAATGGCTTATTGTCCCCGCCATTATTGGAGGAAGTGCTTTACTTGCTGACGGTATTATCACCCCTCCTATCTCCGTATCCTCAGCAGTCGAAGGAATCAAAACATTCTACCCTGAAATAAATACGATTCCAATTGTTATTGGAATATTATTTATTTTATTTTCAATACAACAGTTTGGAACCAAATTAGTAGGTAAGTTTTTCGCTCCTATGATGCTTATTTGGTTTAGTATGTTAGGGATTCTTGGAATAATTCAAATAACAAAACACCCTGAAGTTGTAAAAGCATTTAATCCTTATTACGCCTATCATCTATTAAAAATACATCCTGAGGGCTTTTTCGTTTTAGGTTTAGTTT
The DNA here is from genome assembly GCF_049590715.1 of Flavobacterium sp. Lineage (GTDB taxonomy): Bacteria > Bacteroidota > Bacteroidia > Flavobacteriales > Flavobacteriaceae > Flavobacterium. The sequence continues at coordinate 2,762 of NZ_JBAWDL010000225.1, read as the reverse complement.
TCCTATGTACTACTGGAGCCGAAGCACTTTACTCAGACATGGGACACTGTGGCCGTAAGAATATCCGAATCAGTTGGATTTTTGTAAAAATAACGTTGTTATTGAATTATTTTGGACAAGCAGCCTATTTAATTCATCACGAAGGGGAAACACTACAAACTTTAGGAGGACAAAACGGAAATCCATTTTACCTCATCATGGCTGATTGGTTTCAACCTTTTGGAATTGTAATTGCAACACTTGCTGCTGTAATTGCTTCTCAGGCGTTAATTAGTGGTTCTTTTACATTGATAAATGAAGCCATGCGATTGAATTTTTGGCCCAAAGTTAAAATCAAATACCCTACCGAATTAAAAGGACAATTATACATTCCATCAATCAACTGGCTTTTGTTTTTGGGCTGTGTGGGTATTGTCATCCACTTTGAAGAATCAAGCAATATGGAACATGCTTATGGATTAGCGATCGTTCTTTGTATGATTATGACCACCATTTTACTTAATTTTTATTTGATTATGAAAAGAGTAAAATTATATTTTATGGTCCCATTAATTACTATTTATCTACTAATTGAATTTAGTTTTTTTATTGCCAATGTGACCAAATTTGCCGAAGGTGGTTATGTTACCTTAATTATTGCCATGATTCTGATTTCGATTATGACGACTTGGTTTATGGCCAAAAAAATCAACAAAAGTTATACTAAAATTGTAAAAATTCAAGATTACAAAAAAGTATTATCAGAACTAAGCGTTGATTTAACCATTCCAAAATATGCCACTCATTTGGTTTACATGACCAATGCCAATCGCTCTGATGAAATAGAAGAAAAAGTAATGTATTCTATTCTTCAAAAAAGACCAAAAAGAGCTGATATTTATTGGTTTGTACATGTTAACATCTTGAGTGAACCTTACAAAACAGAATACAGAGTTACTGAAATTTTAAAAGATGACTTATACCGTATTGATTTTAATTTAGGCTTTAGAGAACCTACAAAAATCAACCTAATGTTCAAAGAGGTAATCAAAGACATGGTTCATAAAGGCGAAGTAGACATCACGAGCCGATACGAATCTTTGAATAAAAACAACATTTTAGGTGACTTTAAATTTGTTTTATCTGAAAAATTCCTTTCTCATGACAGTGATTTAAGATGGTATGAAAAAATAGTGATGAACTCTTATTTCTTCATCAAAAAACTAAGTTTATCTGAAGAAAGAGCTTTTGGACTGGATAGTAGTTCTGTGAAAATAGAGAAATTCCCAATGGTACTTCATGCTCCAGAAATTATTGGATTAACTCGTGTAGAGTAACAATTAAACTTCTTAATACAAAAACACCGTTCGCAACGGTGTTTTTTTTTGCTTAAATAAGATAATTTCAATATTCAGTATTTAAAAATTAAACTTTCAAATCAATTAATAGTACCTTTGCGGCTCAATTAATTAAAATGAGATTACACAGAAATTTAGTATATACCACTATCGACTCTCTAAACGCTATTTTTAACGAAGGAGAATATGCTGATAAAGTGGTTGCAAGAGCATTAAAAAAGGACAAAAGATGGGGAAGTTCCGATCGTAAATTTGTTGCCGAAACCATCTACGAAATCGTACGTTGGAAACGATTATATGCCGAAGTTGCCGAAGTTAAAGAACCATTTGACCGCGATAATTTATGGAGAATGTTTTCTGTATGGGCAGTACTAAGAGGTTATCCTATTCCAGATTGGCGTCAATTAGAAGGAACACCTGAAAGAAAAATCAAAGGGCGTTTTGACGAATTATCAAGAACAAGAGCCATCAAAGAATCGATTCCAGATTGGATAGACGAATTAGGGGTTAAGGAATTAGGAGAAGAAGTTTGGGCTAAAGAAATCGCTGCTCAAAACCAACCTGCCAAAGTAATCTTGAGAACCAATACACTTAAGACCACTAAAGAAAACCTAAGAGCCATCTTAATGGACTTAGATATTGAAACAGAATCGTTACCAGACCAACCTGAAGCTTTAGTACTCAAAGAAAGAGCCAATGTCTTTATGACGGATGTTTTCAAACAAGGTTTCTTTGAAGTTCAAGATGCTAATTCACAATTAGTAGCAGGTTTCTTAGATGTAAAACCAGGAATGAGAGTCGTTGATACTTGTGCTGGTGCAGGTGGAAAATCATTGCACATTGCTGCTTTGATGGAAAACAAAGGACAATTGATTGCCATGGATTTATACGAAAGCAAATTAAAGCAATTAAAAATTAGAGCGAAACGTGATGGCGTGTTCAACGTTGAATACCGTATCATCGAAAGCACGAAAGTAATCAAACGATTACATGGAACTGCAGATCGTGTTTTAATTGATGCTCCTTGTAGCGGTTTAGGTGTTTTAAAAAGAAACCCGGATGCTAAATGGAAATTGAAACCGGAATTCATTGACAATATTCGCAAAATTCAATCTGAGGTTTTAGAGAGTTATTCTAAAATCGTAAAACCAGGCGGGAAATTAGTATATGCTACATGTTCTATTCTTCCTTCTGAAAACCAAGAACAAGTAGAACGTTTTCTAACTACTGAAATTGGAAAAGAATTCACTTTTATTAAAGACCACAAAATACTAGCGCATGAGTCTGGATTTGACGGATTCTATATGGCTTTATTAGAGCGAAAAGCTAAAAATTAGAAGTTAGAAGTTAGAAGTTAGAAGTTAGAAGTTAGAAGTTAGAAGTTAGAAGTTAGAAGTTAGAAGTTAGAAGTTAGAAGTTAGAAGT
>NZ_JBAWDL010000224.1:0-3973 GCF_049590715.1 Flavobacterium sp. | reverse complement strand
CTTTTGTGGTATTCAAGCACACTGATCTTGAGCGGAACCATATTCATATTGTATCGGTTTGCGTGGATGAAGAGGGAAGAAAAATATCTGATAAATTTGAAAAAAGGCGTTCGATGGATGTCTGTCGTGAATTGGAAAAACAATACTGCCTGATATCGGCTATCGAGAAAAAGCAAAATCCACAAAATCAGATATTCAAACCCGTCGATTATAAGGCTGGGGACATAAAGAGCCAGCTGGCTTCGGTAATCCGTCATTTGCCAAAGTATTACAAATTCGAGGGTTTCGGTACCTACAATGCCCTACTTTCCCTTTTTAATATTACCGCCGAAGAAGTCAAGGGGGAATCTAATGGTATCTCAAAACAAGGATTGGTATATTTTGCATTAAATGAAAAGGGAGAAAAAGCAAGCAATCCTTTTAAGGCTTCGCTGTTCGGTAAACAGGCAGGATATGTTCAGCTTCAGCAACACTATGCCCAGTCCAAAGAATTGTTGAAAAACGAGCCATCCAAAGCTTTACTTAAGACAACCATTGAGATTTGCTTGCAGACGGCATCGGATGAAAATGAATTCAAAAAACGGTTGTTGGAACGAGGTAATAATACCGTTGTAAGACGAAATACGCAAGGCAGAGTTTATGGAATAACCTTTGTTGACCATAGTTCAAAATCCGTGTGGAATGGTTCGCAATTAGCCAAAAACCTTTCGGCTAACGTATTCAATGAATGGTGGAATAATGGCAATAAAATAGCGCAGCCTAGACTTGGAAATGGTGCTTCAAAGAACAATGCGACTATAAATGAAGATGTCAAACAATCACACAAGCTGTTTGACTTTTTGGTTAAGGAAAATATGTCCTATTGCCACGAAGAAAACAGCCTTATTGAAGTCTTTGGAGGGTTATTATCCAATGGAAAAGCAGAAGACTATGATGAAGAATTATTTGCCAACCAAATGAAAAAGAAAGCCAGACGCAAAAAAAGATAGTACATACTATCAATTTTAATCGTCAGCCTTTTTGGTGATTCACGACAGAGGAGTGATTCATCAAATTGGCTGTACCAAATATCTTTAAAAACAAAGACTGTCCCGACAATAAGGAGGGATTGTCTTTGTTTTTTTTATGACTGTTTCCAATATTGCTTTGAGACTAAACCAGCCAAAGAGTTCCTAGGTGAGACTTTAATCAATCCTAAGCTATCAGATGTATTAAATTCATTGGCACATTAAAAATTATTGTTTAACCAAAAGGCAAAGGAGGTACAAAATGAAGCATGAAAATATCAAACAGACTGATATAGATGAACATATCTCAAAAAATTACGAAGAAATAGAACAAGAAAAAGAACAAAAATTCGTAAATTTAATGATTGAAATTATTGTGTCATTAACATTAAAAGAATTGTATGAAGAGGGCGATTAGATATTTAAGATTTAGCCAGTTAGGGCAAAGCAATGGCTCTATCGAAAGACAGGAACTGTATACCGATCAGTATCTACAGTATAACAATATACAGTTGGTAGATTCTTTTATTGACAGAGGTAAAAGTGCTAAAACTTTTGATCGTCCGGATTTTATAAAACTTCAGGCATTTATTGCTAAATATTATAAATCGGTAGACTACCTACTTGTAGACCAGCTAGACAGATTCAGCAGGGATGCAGGAGAAGCTATGAACTTGGTCAAGCAATTTCAGAAAAAATACAATATTCAAATTATCAGTGTGACCGAAGGGATAGTTTTTGATTATGATACACCAGGAAGCTTTTTCAGGGCAGGCTTACAATTACTGCTTGCTGAAGAAGATAATATCAACAGGAGTATAAAAGTACGTGGCGGACTCTATACAGCCCGTGCTAAAGAAGGTCGTTTTCTTACCAGAGAGAAACCTTTCGGCTACAGTAAAGTTGGAGAGGGAAAACAACGCCACCTTGAAGTAAATGAGATAGAAGCTAAAATTGTCCGAGTGATTTACGATATGTTTCTGCGTGATGTACCATTATACAAAATCAGGGAAATGGCGTATCAGTCAGGTTTTGACAGAAAAGGCAACATGGCTATTGACCGTGTACTTGCAAACCCTGTTTATGCAGGGCTTGTCAGAGTTGAACCGTTCAAAGATCTGCCGGGAGGGCTTTTTCCAGCCATTCATGAGCCAATAGTTGATAAGACAACATGGACAATGGTACAGTCTAAAATGAAGAAAGTAGATAAAGTAAAGGTGGTTATTGATGATGAAATACCGCTACGAGGCGTTGTAAAATGCCATTGTGGAACTCCGCTTACTGGTGCTCCTTCTCGTGGGAAATCTGGAAAATACTTTTACTATTATAAATGCAAGCATTCAAAACACAACAATATAAGTGCAATCAAAGCACATGAGCAGTTCCTAAATGCCTGTGACCTTATGAGCGTTCCCGAAAGACAAATTAAGGACATAAGAAATGGCTGTTACACTGCACTTGAACAGGAAGTAAAAGCAAACAGGAAAAAGACAACAGATAAAAAAAATGAATTGGAAGAAGTCCAGCAACGATTAAATACGGTAGAAGAAAAGTGGTTTAAAGACGAAATAAATAAAGATACCTACGATAGATGGTATTCTACCTACAGTGATCATATATTAAACCTGACAGCTGCAATAGAAAGATTCAGTATAAATCAAGGAAAAGCTTTTGAGGTTTTGGACAGCAATCTGCATTTATTGGGGGACATTAGGTATATCTATGAAAAATCGGACACTTTGCAAAAACGTCAGTTTGTAAAAATGGTGTTCGATGGCAATTTGTACTATGAACAGGGTATCTATCGAACACCTACAATGTTAGACCTGTTATCTCATAATGCCAGTAAAATGGAGGAAAAGGGATATCTTATATATCAAAAAAAGAGGGATAACATTTCTGTTATCCCTCACAGTGGGCGATGAGGGGTTCGAACCCCCGACCCCCTCGGTGTAAACGAGGTGCTCTGAACCAGCTGAGCTAATCGCCCTATTTTACTAGGTTGCTATCATTTTGTGATTGCGAGTGCAAATATAACACTCTTTTTTGTATTTGCAAGTATAAAATGAAAAAAAGTTAAAGTATTTCTGCAACTACAAAAGTGCTACCGCCTATATAGATGAAGTCGTTGTTTTTAGCTTGGTTTTTGGCTTCGGTGTAAGCTTCTGTAATTGAGTTAAATGATTTTCCGATTAAGCCAATATTGGTTGCTTTTCCGAATAAAATTTGAACATCTAATCCTCTTGGGTTATTTGGTTTTGAAAAATAATAAATGGCATTTTTTGGTAACAAAGGTAAAATAGCATCTAAGTTTTTATCGTTTACCACTCCAAAAACGATATGTAAAGTTTTGAATTCCTCTTTTTTGATCTGATTAAATACGATATTAAGTCCTTCTTTGTTATGGGCGGTATCGCAAATTATTTTAGGAGAATTTCCTAATTGTTGCCATCTTCCTTGAAGGTTGGTGTTTTTGGTTACATTTAAAAGACCGTTTCGAATTTGCTTTTTTGAAACGGTAATATCGTTTTGCGAATTTAAAACTTCAATGGACTGTAAAACTGTTTTTGTATTAAAAACTTGATAGTCTCCAAGCAGATCAGACGGAAAAATTTCTGTAATTAAATCTGCTGCAAAATAAATATCTGCTTGCTTTTCTTTGGCCTTAGCCAAAAAAACTGCTTTGGTGTCAGCAGTGTACTCGCCAATTACTACAGGTGTTTTTTCTTTTATAATCCCTGCTTTTTCTGCCGCAACAAGTTCAAGAGTATTTCCTAAAAATTGAACATGATCTAGTCCTATGTTGGTTATTACTGACAGGAGAGGGTTGATGATGTTGGTAGCGTCTAATCTTCCGCCCATGCCTACTTCAATGATAGCTAAATCTACTTTTTCAGTATTGAAATAATCAAAAGCAAGTCCCACACTCATTTCAAAAAAACTGATGTCATTGGCTTCAAAGTAAG
>NZ_JBAWDL010000223.1:0-6179 GCF_049590715.1 Flavobacterium sp. | reverse complement strand
AAAAGCGTATTAGCTAAAATTTCCGAACGTAGTGGATTTCAGTTTAAAACTTTAAATAATACAATTACCGTATTAAAATCTACTGTTCAAATAATTTGCAAAGGAAAAGTAGTTGATAAAAATGGTTTTTCTCTACCTGGTGCTACTATCATGGAAAAAGGAACTCAAAACAGTACAACTACTGATTTCGATGGTAATTTCTCGCTAACATTATCCAATAAAAACGCTTCCTTGGAGGTTTCTTATATGGGATACATCACTCAAACTGTTGCAGCAACTCTAGGAACAGTTCAAGAAATTATTTTACAAGAGAATGTTAATGCCTTAAATGAAGTGGTGGTAACTGCATTAGGGATTAAAAGAGAAGAGAAAAAACTTGGTTTTTCTCAAGTTACTATTGGAAAAGAAACTTTGGCACAAACGATGCCTAACAACTGGTCTTCAGGATTGCAAGGTAAAGTAGCAGGTTTAAACATTATATCATCAGGTTCTGGACCATTAAATTCGCAACAAATAACGTTAAGGGGAAATAACTCTTTAGACGCCAAAGGCAATAATGCACTTATAGTTGTAGATGGTGTTCCAGTAAACAGTGAAATGACAACATCTGGTTCCTCTAACTCTTATATTGGTGAAGATTCTCCGATAGATTATGGTAACGGTATATCTGACCTGAATTTAGAAGATATAGAAAGTGTAACTGTACTAAAAGGACCTGGAGCTACCGCACTTTATGGAAGTCGTGCTGCCAATGGTGCTTTAATTATTACTACAAAATCAGGAACAAAATCTAAAGGTTTGGGAATTAATTACAACTCAAGTGTGAGTTTTGATGTCATTCAGCGTTGGCCTGATTGGCAATATAAATACGGACAAGGAACAGGAAAAAGTTTTGATAAACAAGGAAATCCATATTATTCATATATTGCTTCAGCAGATGGAGCTAATACAGGAAGTACAAGTAGTGCTTGGGGACCTGAATTCAAAGACCAATCTTTTTTCCAGTACGATCCAACTTTAGAAGGACAATCTGCTCAACGTGAATTATGGCAGCCTTATTCAGACAATCGAAAAGATTTTTGGAGAACTGGAATTACTACTAATAATAACATTTCTATTCAAGGTGGTGATGATAAAGGTTCTATGCGTCTTTCATTAGGACATTCTAAAAACGAATGGATTATGCCTAATACAGGTTATGAAAGAATTACAGCTTCAATAAATACAAATTATCAAGTTTCACAACATGTAAAAATTGGATCTGTCATAAACTATAACAATAGAACCAGTGATAATTTACCTAGTACAGGATATAATAATGGCTCTATTGCTTATTTTATGATTTTTCAAAATCCCAATGTAGATTTAAATTGGTATAAACCTATTTGGAAACAAGGACAAAACCAAATTCAACAAATTCAACCTTTTAGTTCTTTTATTGACAATCCATATTTAATTGCTTACGAGGCTACAAATCCTTTAGCAAGCAATCAAATAGTGGGGAATATTTTTAGCGAAATTCAATTAGCTTCTCATCTAAAATTAATGCTAAGAACTTCCATAAATACGTATTTCCAAGAAAGAGAACAAAGACGTCCCTATAGTATCAACCGTTATAAAAAAGGGTTTTATGAAACACAAGATATTTGGAAGCAAGAATTAAATTCCGATTTTTTATTGAGTTATGATAGTAATAGCAGCAAAAAACTTTCATTTTCTAGTTCCTTAGGAGGAAATGCAATGGATTACAAATACCGCAGAACAGATGCTTTTGTAGATGGCTTAGTTGTACCAGATGTATATAAAATAGCCAATGGTGTAAATAATGCCATTGTAAGACCGGATGATAGAAATAAAAAAGTAAATAGTCTGTATGGATTAGTAACAGTATCATTTGACAATAAAGTATTTTTAGATCTTACAGGACGAAACGATTGGTCCAGCACCTTACCAATAAAGAATAACTCGTTCTTTTATCCATCTGCTAATGCGAGTTTCATCATTTCAGAAATTTTCAATTTACCCGAAGCATTAAATTACGTAAAATACCGCTTCTCTTATGCTCAAGTAGGTAATGATACAGAGCCATATAAAACAAGTAAATATTATGAACCTAATAATTTCCCAAGTTCTGCTTCATTAAGTACGGAATTATATAATGCTAATTTCAAGCCAGAAATAACCACGAGTTATGAAACAGGTATTGAAGGACGTTTTTTTAACAACAGAATTAATCTTGATGCGACGGTTTACGAAACAAATACAAAAAACCAAATTACCTCAGTGCCTTTAGATATCACAACAGGATATAGCAACGCAATTTTGAATTCAGGTGAAGTCCGTAATCGTGGAATCGAATTAACATTGGGAGGGAAAATTATAAAAAATAAAAATTTTGGTTTGACTAGCACATTAACTTGGTCTAAAAACTGGAATAAATTACTATCTCTTGCAGATGGTATTAACAATGAGCAAGTGATTGGCAGTGGTGGAACAGCCACATTGTTAGCAAAAGTGGGTGGTACAACTACAGCTATTTATGGTTATGGTTTTTTACGTTCACCTGAGGGAAAAATTGTTTATGATAAAGGTTTACCAGTTTCCCCAACCGATGTTCAATACATAGGTGATGCCAGTCCAGACTGGAAAGCTGGATTGAATAATAGTTTCCGTTACAAAAATGTAACATTGAATGTTACGATAGATGGTCAGTATGGAGGAATAATTTATTCCCAAACGCATCACAAAAGCATGGAACAAGGAAAATTAACCTCTACTTACATGGGTCGTGAAGAAGGTTTTATTATTGGGGACGGTGTGGTTTTAAATGCAGATGGTTCTTATTCTCCAAATACAACCAAAGCAATAACACCAGATTGGTATGCAAGTTATTACCGTCGTGCTAATATAGAATCCAATTCCTTTGACGCTTCATTTGTAAAATTAAGAGAAGTAAGCATTCAATTTGATTTTTCTAAACGACTAGTAGCAAAAATGGGACTTACAGGTTTAAGTCTATCCGTTTTTGGAAGAAATTTAGCCATGCTATCTGATTTTCCTATTTATGATCCTGAAACAGCAGCTTTAAATGGGGATACTATTTTACCTGGTATTGAGATGGGGCAAATGCCTTCTCCTGCTACTTATGGTTTTAATTTAAAAGTAAATTTATAATATAAAAAAAATGAAAACATTAAAATATTTAGTATGTACATTTCTTTGTCTAAATATACTAGCGTCTTGTACAGGTAATTTTGAAGAAATTAACAAAGATCCTATTCGTATTGTAGATATAAGCCCTGGTTCCTTAATCAATCCTATTATTTATGGCATAGCCAGCCATAACGCTACGAGTAGTGCAAATATCAATTTTGATTTAATGCAAGTTTCAGTTCCTTTCCCAAGTGTTTCTGGTGGACTTCATCGTTATGACGTTAGTCAAAATATTGGTAATTCATCTTGGAGCACCTATTACAAATGGCTGAATAATATTAAAGATATGCGCACAGCATCAGTAAAAGCTGAAGATAAAAACTATGAAGCCATAGCTTTAACATTAAATGCTTTAGTATATTCTAACTTGACAGATCTCTTTGGTCCTGTACCTATGACAGATGCTGTAAAAGGCGAAGAGGGAATATTATATCCTGCTTTTGATTCTCAAGAATTTATATACGAAACCATTTTAGCCGACTTGGAAAAAGCAAATGCGATGTATGACACTAAAAAAGTGATGCCTTACGCAAGCGACATTCTTTTCAATAACGATGTCAAAAAATGGCAAAAATTCACCAATTCTTTGCATCTAAGACTTTTATTACGCATCTCAAATAGGACAGAAACCAATGCTTTTCAAAAATTAACAGCAATGGTCAATAATCCTACCACTTATCCTGTATTTACAACCACAGCAGAATCAGCAATCTTACAAGTTACTGGCGTTACACCGAATGTTTCTCCGTGGGGAAGACCACAAGATTTTAGATTGAATGTTAAAATTGGCTCTTTTTTCATAGACAACTTAAACAGTTTTCAAGATCCAAGATTACCGTTCATTGCTACTACTGCCACCAGAATTGTAGACAAAGTGGATATAGGATATAAAGGAATTCCTAGTGGATTTGATGGACCTGAATCTCAGTTTACTTATGATGCTTCTACTTATAATATTACACAAGTAGAAAACCCAATGCAAATTTTCCTTTTAACGTATGCTGAGGTTGAATTTATTAAAGCTGAATTAGCACAACGTGGTTATTTTACGGATGCAGAAACTCATTATAAAAACGGTGTGAAAGCAGGTATCGAACAATTAAAAGCAGTAATGCCCACTAATTATTTTGATAATGCGGCTGCGGCCTACAATGGTACTTTGGATCGAATAATGCTTCAAAAATATTATGCACTCTATTTTGTAGATTACCAACAATGGTTTGAATACAGACGTACAGGGTTACCAGTTTTACCAACCACTGATGCAATGCTTAACGATAAAAAAATGCCTTCTCGCTTTTTTTATCCAACGAATGTTCAAATTAAGAATGCAGTAAATTATAAAAAAGCTGTGGAGATGTTAGGTGGACCAGATAATATTAACACAACCGTTTGGTGGGATAACTAATTTAAAAAAAGATGAAAAAAACATTTTTATGTGTAAGTGCTTTACTCGTAACATTTAGTATTTCAGCACAAAATAAAGTTTCAGGTTATGTATTTAATGATTTAAACAAAAACAATAAAAAAGAATCTAAAGAATTAGGTATTGAAAATGTTTCTGTGACCAATGGAGAGCAAGTTGTTCTAACGGATAAAAACGGAAAATACGAACTCCCATTAGGTACTGATAATATTATTTCAGTTATTAAACCTTCAGGGTATTTGGTGGCAACTAATGCTAATAATTTGCCTCAATTTTTTTATAACTATAAGCCAAATGGTTCTCCGGATTTAAAATTCAAAGGGGTTGCTCCTACTGGAAAATTGCCTAAATCGGTGGACTTTGGATTAATCCAAAAAGACGAAACTGAAGAATTCACCACCCTTGTTTTTGGTGATCCGCAACCGTACACTTTAGAAGAAGTTGCCTATTTCAAAAAAGGAATTGTCTCTGAAGTGGAAGCCATAAAGAATGTTTCCTTTGGTCTTAGTTTGGGTGATTTAGTAGGCAACGATTTAAGTTTGTTCACTCCTTATATAGAAGCTGTAAAAGCAGTTGAAATCCCGTGGTACAATGTCATGGGGAATCATGACATGAATTTTGATGCAAAAACAGATAATCTAAGTGATGAAACTTACGAAGCTCATTTTGGGCCTGCAAATTATGCCTTTAATTGTGGGAAAGTCCATTTTATCGTATTGGATGATATATTGTACCCAGATCCCAGAGATTCGCAAGGCTATTGGGGTGGCTTACGGGAAGATCAGTTGAATTTTGTAGAAAATGATTTGAAACATGTCCCAAAAGATTATTTAATTGTATTGGCATTTCATATTCCGTTGAGTGAACCTGAAGATGATTCCTTCAGAGATGAAGATCGCAATACCTTATTCAAATTGCTTAAAGATTTCCCTTACACGTTATCACTTTCAGCACATACTCACATTCAGCGTCAAGATTTCTTTGGTAAAGAAGAAGGTTGGCTTCAAGAGAAACCACATCATGAATACAATGTTGGGACAACTGCTGGAGATTGGTATTCTGGAAAATTAGATGAAAAAGGGATTCCTATTTCAACGATGCGTGATGGTACACCAAAAGGCTATGCTTTTATTCATTTTAACGGTAATCAATATAAAGTGGATTATAAAGTTGCCAATAAACCGAAGGAGTTTCAAATAGAAATTTTTGCTCCAAAAGTAGTCGCTAAAGGACGTAAAACACATGCAGGAATTTATGCCAATTTTTTTATGGGAAATTCAAACGATATTGTACGGTGTCGAATTGATGGAGGTGAATGGAAACCAATGAATTATGTAAAAGAGCACGACCCATCGTATGTTTCCTTAGTTAATGAATGGGATACTAAAACTGAATTGATGGCTGGACGCCGTTCCTCAAATCCTATCATTTGCAAACATCTATGGCAAGCGGAGATACCAACAAAACTAGATGTTGGTGAACATAAAATCGAAGTAAAAGCTACTGATATGTATGGAAAGGAATTCGTTGAAACAAGTTC
>NZ_JBAWDL010000222.1:0-23459 GCF_049590715.1 Flavobacterium sp. | reverse complement strand
CACAAAAGTAAGCTTTTCTATTTTATTTCTTTTGCAATAATACACCATAACCTTTTAAATGTTTGTTAATTAATGAAGAAATCAAGACTATTTTTATTTTATCCCACTTAAATTTGTTTTTGAACATTCTCAATGATGTAATAGGTTCAAAAAAACTATATTCTAACTCAAAAATTGACAGAAGAATAAGCTAAAAAATTACAGCAGATTCATAGATTTATTTTTTAATCTATACTTTTAAATTTTAATACAATTTGTGAATTAGCGGTTGAAAAGCTCATGACTCTGACGGAAACTTAACAATACTAAACTAACTTCCAAAAAAAAATACCATGCAAAAAATAAAAACCGCACTACTCTCCTATGGCATGTCTGGCAAAGTATTTCATGCACCTTTTATAACTTTACATCCTGGTTTTGAACTGATGGGTTCTTGGGAGCGTAGCTCAAAATTAATACAAGCAGATTATCCTGAAGTAAAAAGCTATCCGAGTTTAGAAAGCATTCTTGAAAGTGATGCCAACTTAGTTATCGTCAATACGCCCACTACTACGCATTATGAGTTTACTAAAAAAGTCTTAGAAGCTGGTAAACACGCTATTGTTGAGAAAGCATTTACCACCACCGTTGCCGAAGCCGAAGAATTAAAAGCTTTGGCTACGATCAAAGGATTAAAATTAGCTGTTTTCCAAAATCGAAGATGGGACAGTGATTTTAAAACAGTAAAAAAAATACTGAACGAAGGAAGTCTTGGTGAAATTGTAGAAGCTGAATTCCATTTTGACCGCTACAATCCTAATTTAAGTCCAAAACAACACAAAGAAACAGTAAATTCAGGGTCAGGAATTCTGAAAGATTTAGGACCTCATTTGATTGACCAAGCTTTATGTTTATTTGGTTTCCCCAATGCCGTTTATGCTAACATTCGAGTCACTAGAGAACATTCACTAGTTGATGATTGGATGGATATTATCTTGTATTACTCAAATCTAACGGTCAGATTAAAAGCAGGTGTTTTTAATCGTGAAATGATTCCATCCTTTATTCTTCAAGGTACTAAAGGAACTTTCTTAAAACCAAGAGGCGATATTCAAGAAGATTTATTAAAACTAAATTATAAACCCAATTTAGACGATTGGGGAACAGAAACCAAAGAAAACGAAGGTTTATGGCACACCGAAATTGATGGCAAAATAATACGTGAAAAAATCCCAACACTTCAAGGTAATTATTATGACTATTTTGATGGCATGCACCAAGCAATTACACAAAACAAACCAGAGCCTGTTACAGCTCATGAAGGCATTCAAGTCATGCAAATTATTGAAGCTGCTATAGAAAGTCATGCTAAAAAAAGAATGATTAGTTTATAATTTAACACCTCTTTACAATTCTATTGTCATCAAAATCAATCCTATGGTGATTGCTTTTTGTATTTTTGCATTATTCCTAAAAATATAAAAATTTGATTTTTTTTAATATAACAAGCCGATTTAAAGCCAAAGGCGAATACAAAAAGACATTTAAAAATGCTAAAGCATCATACCTCAACCGAGTACGTTGGGCGATTTCAATGTATTATTTTGGAAAAGGACTTTGTTTTGCATCCTGGGCAAGTCGAATACCTGATATCAAAACATCATTGCATCTTAGTGATGCAGCATTAGGAACGATTTTATTTGCTGTACCTCTCGGACAATTGGTTATCATGGGTTTTTCGGGAAAAATTGTAACGCGCTTCGGGAGTCATTGGGTTTTGCTTTTGACAACTTTTTTATATGTTTTCAGTCTTTCTAATATCGGCTTGGCAACGCAGCCATGGCATTTAGGTTTGGCTTTGTTTTTCTTTGGGATTTTTGCTAACATAACTAATATAGCGGTGAATACTCAAGGTGTATATGCCGAGAAATTATTCAAACGCACCATCATGTCTTCTTTTCATGGCATGTGGAGTTTTGCAGGTTTCATTGGGGCATTAATTGGATTAGGAATGTTAGCGCTACACCTTACCCCCCACCAACATTTTCTTATCATTCTACTTATTGTCAGTCTACTAATAGCATTTAATTATAAATATCTGATTCGTGCCAAAGAAATCCCAAAAGACCAGAATAAAAAGTTCTTTTCTAAACCAGATAAAAGCTTGTTAATGTTAGGTGTCATTGGATTTTGCTCGATGGCAAGTGAAGGCGTAATGTTTGATTGGAGTGGTGTTTATTTTAAAGATATTGTCAAAGCTCCTGGTCCTTTGGTTATTTTAGGCTATACCTCTTTTATGATTATGATGGCTTCGGGGCGATTTTTAGGAGATAGAATTATTTTAAAATATGGGCGAAAATTAATTTTACAAATCAGCGGTTTCTTGATTTCTACAGGTTTGTTTACAGCCGTAATTTTTCCCTACATTATCCCCTGTGTATTTGCATTTATGCTAGTTGGAATAGGTGTTGCAACGATAGTTCCTACCCTTTTTAGCATAGCTGGAAAAAATCCTAACTTACCTCCTGGAGAATCTATTACTATCGTATCGAGCGTGAGTTTCTTAGGTTTTTTAATGGGACCACCCATCATTGGTTACATAGCTGAAGCTTTTGGATTACGCTTTTCCTTTGCTTTTATTGGAATCTTTGGAATCTTAATTTCTTTTATGGTTAGTAAAATTAAATTAATACAAGAAGCATCATAATAATAAAAATCCCTTTCGAATTGCTTCAAAAGGGATTTTCGTAAAAATTTAAATGTTCTTTATATTAGAAACCATAATTAATTCCTAAACCAAATACTTCTCTAACCTGAACTGCTTTGATTGAATTGTCATCATAAATGGCTTGAAAAGCAATATTAGCCGACATGAATTTGTTGATCTTCATAACTACGTTCATTTGGTAATCCACATCTACATTTTGTGGAATATCTAAATAATTAGAATACAAGTTCAAAATGTTTTCCATCGTTACGTTTTCAAACAAAGTGAATTTATAATATGCATTTAAAGCCGCACCAAATTCAAATCGAGTATTCTTTCCTTGTTCTACACCGAATGAAGGTCCAAATTCAGTAAAGTGCTTGTGTACATAAATTAATCTTGATGTTGCTGGAGCAATATTTACTTTTAAAAGTTCAGATTTCTTCCAAAGCATACCTGGACCAACTTGTAAATAGGCAGGAGAAAAGAAATGAGAAATACGCGTATTTGTTTTAACATCAAATCCTGAATCCATTTGTGTTTTAAAATTCAAGAAACCTGAATAGAACCAGTACCCTGAAGCTTTGGTACCGTAAAGAGAAGTAAATTCTAAACGGTCATCCGTTTTAGACATTTCTTTGTCTTTTTGTTTCGTCAAACCATAGGCTGCGATAATTTTATTGTCCCAAATAGTACGAGTTGTTTTATAATTAAAATCATAATTGATCCCTAAATTCCCCGCAACACTAGAAGTCCCTCCTCCTAACCATTCATTGTTGAATGCTGATTGATTGAAAAGAAACGTAAAATTCCCTCCTCGTTTCCATCCTATATTTGTAGTGTCTTTTGCTTTGGTTTCGGCATCTGATGTTACCTTGATCAATTCTCCTTCAGTCTTTTGAGCAATAGTTACACTAAAACAAGCAAGTGCGAATAATAATATTAATTTTTTCATCATTTTCAATTTTTAAGCAAATATAAAATTTATTTTAAAAACCAAAAAACATGATAACAACTTAAAAAACAACATATTACACTTTAAAAGTATTAAAAAAAGAAAAAATAACACCAAAAAATAAGGTTGTATTTCATTGAAATACAACCTTTTAAATAGAATAACGAAGAAAAAAATATACTATTTTTTTCTTTATTAAAAATTGAAAGTATTTTTTAGTCAAACGTTTAAAATTAACGATAAACAGTTGCTTTTTTTGGACAAAATCTAAACTGTTTTTACCTTTTTATACAATGGCACTGCTGAACAGGCTTCACCATACATAATACTGCGTGCAAAAGGCTGCAAATAATGTGCTGCCAATACATACCCTCGCATAGGAACAGGTTTACGAGAACATCCCTTTATAATTACAGCTTTGTCTTGATACCCAGAATAATCAATTTTTGAGAGTAATTCTTCATACAAACTCGCCTCTAAATCTTCGAGGGAACCATTAATTATTTTCTTTGCAAAAGGAGCTAATTGAATAGTAACTAAGATAGAAGACCAGGCTGGTACAATCGCATCCGTACTACAGTGAATGGCAACCAAATGATCTTGATATTGCGACCAATCGTGATTTTTCAATGCTTCTCTAAAGTCTTTTTCTTTTAATAAAAAGCCCTCGATAAGCCATTGTGATATATCGATTTGTGTACGAATCCCTTTTGGATAATAATCTTCTAAATCAAAAACTTCGAGTTGGCTTTGTGCCACTTTGTTAATTATTTCCTCCATAATTTAGTCTTAAAGTCAAATGTCAAAAGTTATAAAGTCAAATACTTTGAGACTCTATGACTTCTAACTTTGGACTATATTAAAGCATTCCTAATTCTAGCTTAGCCTCTTCACTCATTAAGTCTTTGCTCCATGGTGGATCAAAAGTGATTTCCACTTCAGCATCTCTAATATGCTCTATTTTTTTTACTTTTTCCTCAACTTCTCTAGGCAAACTCTCTGCTACTGGACAGTTAGGAGAGGTAAGTGTCATTAAGATTTTTACGTCGAAATCGGTACTTACCATCACGTCATAAATTAATCCTAATTCATATATATCAACTGGAATCTCTGGATCGTAAATCGTTTTTAAAACTTTTACAATTGATTCGCCTAATTCGTTTGTGTCTATTTCTTGTTCCATTTTTCTGTTTTTTAAATTTTTAAACATATAAGTCTTATTTCTTTTAAAACATTTAAGAAATTTAAGAACATATAAGGTTTGTGTATATAAGCTTCTTTAATTGGTTTTAATTATCATTCTTCTTCTAATCTACGATATAAATCATTTACGTATGATTTTTGTCCATAGTCAAAAATATTTGTGACATTAAAATTTATCATCAATCCCATTGGTGCTTCGAGCAGATTCATATAAGATAATAACTTGGCGGTGTGAACAGGAATTATTTTATCAACGGCTTTTAATTCTACAACCAAACAATTCTCAATAAACAATTCTCAATAAACAAATCACATCTTAAATCCGATTCTAAACTTATGCCTTTATATTCAATAGGAATAATAAGCTCTGATTTAAAATTAACACCTCTTAACTTTAATTCATGAATCATACATTTATGATAAACACTTTCCAAAAGTCCGGGTTCTAAATGTTTATGAATATCTATAGCTGCTCCATTCACTTGATACATTAAATTTTTCAAATACTTTTTTGTAACCATTCAAATTTAATTTATGTTGTAGTATTCAAAAATAATCATTTATCTGTTTTTAAAAAACCTCAGTATTCAACTTAAATGCTCTTAAAATTTTTCTCCACACCAAAACTTAATTGTTCTTAAGTTTCTTATATGGTTTAAAAAAAAATCATCGATTTATATCTTAAATGTTTCAATTTTTAAACCGCTCCAAGCTTAAATGCTCTTACTTTTCTTAAATGGTTTAAAAAAAATTACGCCTTAGCATTGAATGCAATCGCATACATCTTGATGTTCTTAATCATCGATACTAATCCATTTGCTCTAGTGGGTGATAAATGTTCTTTTAATCCTATATCATCGATAAAACTCATGTCTGAATTAATGATATCAATAGCCGATTGATTCGAAAAAACACGAATCAATATTGCGATAATTCCTTTGGTTAAAATCGCATCACTATCGGCAGTAAAAACAATTTTATCCTCATTTTGTTCTCCTTTCAACCATACTTTTGATTGGCAGCCTTTGATTAAATTATCGTCGGTTTTATATTCTTCGTTTATGAGTGGTAATTTTTTCCCAAGTTCGATGATGTATTCATAGCGTTCCATCCAGTCATCAAACATTGAAAACTCATCAACTATTTCATCTTGTATTGCTTTAATTGTCATTGTTTTGTTTTGCAAATGAATTTATTTTTTCTACTATTTTTTTAATTTCTTCGGGTGGAAATCCATGATCAAAACTACTCGATTCATACTTTTTGTCTTGGTAGGTAATTGCTAAATTAGCTATGGCGGCTCCATCATGAAACCTTTTTTGCGTCGGCGCTTTTAAAGTTTCTAGTTGGATTAAATCGACCTTTTCAAACAAACCAACGAACGCATTCCAATCCTTGTCAGAAATTTTTATTTTATTGGGTTTTTCGTTTCCCGAACGATCGGTTGTAACCCAAAATTCTTGATTATTAATGGTTATCTTTTGATAAAAACCTCTCGTATTCGCTACATATTCAACTACTGCCGTTTTCATATCTATATCAGAATGCGCACAACCACTTTTGGTGATAAAAAGACTAAGAAGTAATAGCGAGAGTATTTTCATAGTTCAGTCTTTATGATAACATCATTTTCGCTTTTTTGACCGCTGCCACAAGGCTATCAATTTCTTCTTTGGTATTGTAAAAAGAAATAGAAGCACGAATGGTTCCTGGAATTCCGTAAAATTGCATAATCGGTTGTGCACAGTGGTGTCCCGTACGAACAGCGATTCCTAATTTATCTACAATCGAACCAATATCATACGGATGAATCCCTTCGATATTAAAAGAAATCACCGATGTTTTATTTTTAGAAGTTCCAAAAATACGCAAACCTTCAATTTCTAATAATTGTTTCGTTGCATAGTCCAACAACTCCAGTTCTTGTTGTTGAATGTTCTCAAATCCCACTGAATTCATATAATCAATAGCCGTTCCTAAAACTATTCCACCTGCAATATTAGGCGTTCCTGCTTCAAATTTATGTGGCAAATCAGCATAGGTAGTTTTTTCGAAAGAGACTTCTTTGATCATTTCACCTCCACCTTGATATGGCGGTAATTTATTCAACCAAACTTCTTTTCCATATAAAATTCCTGTTCCCGTAGGCCCACACATTTTATGACCAGAGAAAACATAAAAATCACAATCCAATTCTTGAACATCGGGCTTGATATGCGGTACCGCTTGTGCGCCATCAATCAAAATAGCAGCCCCTACTTCATGTGCTTTTTCAATCATGTATTTCACAGGATTGACTGTTCCCAGTGCATTGGAAATATGATTTACCGTAACGATTTTAGTTTTATCCGATAACAATTTATCGTACTCCGCCATAATCAATTCCCCTTCGTCATTTATTGGAATTACCCTAAGTGTAGCTCCTGTTTTTTCGCAAAGCATTTGCCAAGGCACGATGTTGCTATGGTGTTCCAATGAAGAAACAACGACCTCATCCCCTGGTTTCAAAATAGCTGCAAATCCATTGGCAACCAAATTAATTCCAAAAGTCGTCCCTGAAGTAAACAGCACTTCATGTGCGTGTTCAGCGTTGATATGCGCTTGCACTTTTCCACGAGAAATCTCATAGGCATCAGTAGCTAACTGGCTTAACGTATGCACGCCTCGATGAATATTAGCATTAATTTCTTGGTAATATTTAGCAATGGCATCGATCACCACTTGTGGTTTTTGAGAAGTGGCTCCGTTATCGAAATATACTAAAGATTTTCCGTTTACTTTTTGAGAAAGAATAGGAAAATCGGCTCTTATTTTTGTAATATCTAGCATAATTATTTAGAAAAATTCTAAATACAAAAGTACTAATTCTAAATTGTTTTAGCCACGAATTCACGAATTTTTAGGATTTGATTATAATATTCATTTTTGAGGCAAATGGGAGGAATCAATTTAACTATTTATACTCTAAAAATAATTAAATTGCGGTTAAAACCTATTGAAAATGAAAAGAATACTCCTCTTTCTAATCCTAACCATAGCGCTTATTCTCACATATTTTGGATGGACTACTTATCCCAAATTGGATTTGATTTCAGGCTTTTCAGCCAAAAGTGTGGCTTCGGGACATTTTATAGACCATCGGCCACTTGAATTAATTGAAGCACAAGATAATGATATTGATTTGCTTGATTTGGCAACCAATGCGATTGATGAAACTAAAAAACAAGCCACTGCATCGGTTTATGGCATCAAAAAACGAAAGGCCATTTATCGTCATGGACTTGGCGCTACTTTAATCAACGATAATTTTGATACCTCCAAACCCTATTTAATTCCTAAAAGATTAAAATCAAAACCTGGACTATATCCTTATGGAAATCAAAAACCGCAAGACACACTTTTTGACAACATCGATTATCAAAAATTGAATGTGGCTGTAGACAATGCTTTTGACATTGGGAATCGAAAAGAAAAACGATCTCGGGCTGTAGTTGTTATTTATAAAGATAAAATTGTGGCCGAAAAATACGCGCATGGCTTCAATGAAAAAAGTAAAATATTAGGATGGTCAATGACCAAAAGTATTACAAGTGCCGTTTTTGGTGTTCTAGTGCAACAAGGGAAATTTGACATTTATAAACCCGCACCTATTCCCGAATGGAAAAAAGACGACCGCAAGAACATTACCACCAATGATTTGCTACACATGAATTCAGGTTTAGAATGGGTCGAAAATTACAGTACTATTTGTGATGCTACACAAATGCTTTTTCAAGCCGAAGACATGGGAAAAGTACAAATGGACAAAGCAATTGCTTACAAACCTAATACGCATTGGAACTACTCCTCAGGAACGACTAATTTACTGTCTAAAATTTTGCGAAGCCAATTCAAAAACCATCAAGACTATTTGGATTTTTGGTACATGAATTTAATTGACAAAATAGGCATGCATTCGATGATTATTGAAACCGATATGGTTGGAAATTATGTGGGATCATCCTACGGTTGGGCAACTACCAGAGATTGGGGAAAGTTTGGATTACTCTATTTGCACAAAGGCAATTGGAATGGCGAGCAAATCCTAAGTCCTAGTTGGGTTCAATATTCCGCAACGCCCACCGCAACTTCGAACAAAGGTTATGGAGCACAATTTTGGCTCAATGCCGGTGGCAAATTTCCCGATGCGCCTAAAGACCTATTTTACTGCAGTGGATTTCAAGGACAGATGATTGCTATAATTCCCTCCAAAAAAATGGTCATTGTTCGAATGGGACTCATGGGTGACAAGGCATTTGATTTTAATATGTTTTTAAAAGAGATTGTTGAAACTATCCATTAATAAGATAAATTTTTCTTACAATGGGGTAAAATTAAGAACATGAAATCCAGAAAAATAAAATAAATTGTACCTTCTTATAACATTAAATCAAACAAACATGATTACACTACTCATTAACAAAAAAAAATATAGCATTGATGTCACTCCTGACATGCCTTTACTATGGGCTATTCGAGACAGTATAGGACTTACAGGAACTAAATACGGTTGCGGTGTTGGAGCGTGTGGCGCTTGTAAAATTTTAGTTAATGACGAAATCACTTTTTCCTGTTTGACACCTGTTTCTGAAGCCGTAGGAAAATCCATCCTTACAATTGAAGGAACTACTGAAAACCTACAACTGCTTCAAAAATCATGGGAAGAGTTTAATGTACCGCAATGTGGTTTTTGTCAGCCAGGACAGCTCATTGCTGCCACTTATTTATTAAACAATAATACGAATCCATCAGAGACTGATATTGATGATGCTATGAGTGGAAATATTTGTCGTTGTGGTACCTACCCACGTATCAAAAATGCCATAAACCATGCTGTTGAACTTAAAAAAAGAAACAAATAATGAGTAACATCCAAAATATAAGCAGACGTTCTTTTCTAAAAAATGTAGGATTGACATCAGGAGGATTAATTATAGCGGGACAGTTTTCATTATTTGCGAATGAAAAAGATTCGGTTTTAGCAGGTAGTTTTAACCCCAATTTATTTGTCGAATTGAATGCTGATGGTAGTTTAATTATCGTTGCTTCTCGATCTGAAATGGGGAATGGTGTTCGAACATCTTTACCATCAATAGTTGCTGACGAAATGGACGCAGATTGGAATAAAGTGAGCATCAAGCAAGCTACAGGTGATGCAAAATATGGCGATCAAAACACTGACGGTTCCAGAAGTGTGCGTTATCTATTTGATACCATGCGAAAAATGGGAGCTACTACGCGAATGATTTTAATTTCGGCTGCAGCCAAAAAATGGAATGTACCTGATACAGAATGCCGTGCTGAAAACCACTTTATTGTTCATAGTAGCGGAAAGAAAATTGGTTTTGGTGATTTAGTCGAAATAGCGAAAACTATTGACATACCAAAAGAGCTAACTTTTAAAGATCCAAAAGATTATAAATACATCGGCAAGAAACTAAAAACAGTTGATGTCAAAAAATACGTTACTGGAAGCGCTGTCTTTGGACTCGATTTCCGTTTGCCTAATATGAAATATGCTGCCATTGCTCGTTGTCCCGTTACTTATGGAACAGTGAAATCGTTCAATAAAGACAATGCCATGAAAATCCCTGGAGTTGAAGCGATTTTTGAAATTCCAAGAATCGCAAAAGCTTTTGGTCCACTAGGAGGAGTAGTCGTAGTTGCTACCAATACTTGGGCCGCCTTCAAAGGAAAAGAGGCTTTAGAAATTGAATGGGACAATGGCAAAAATGTCGTTTACGATTCAGAACAATATATGACTGAACTAACCGAAAAAGTACATACTCCAGGTCAAGTCATTAAAGAAAACGGCGATGTTAATAAAGCTTTTGACAAAGCAACAAAAATAGTCGAAAGTACCTTCCAACTGCCACACCTTGCGCATGCCCCTATGGAAGTACCAAATGCGGTGGCATGGGTTCAAGGAGATCGTTGTGAGGTATGGGCGCCTCTACAAGATCCTCAATCCGCTCGTAGAGAAGTTAGTGCTTTCTTAAAAACTGATCTGGATAAAGTCACGATAAATGTAACACTACTTGGTGGTGGTTTTGGACGTAAATCAAAACCTGATTATGCAGTGGAAGCAGCCATGATTTCGAAACAAATAAATGCACCAGCTCAAGTGGTTTGGACTCGTGAGGACGAAATTCAACACGGTTATTATCATACTGTGAGTGCACAATATTTAAAAGCTTCCTTAGACAAAAAAGGCAATGTGACAGGCTGGTTGCATCGTTCCGCCTTTCCATCGATTCGCTCTACATTTGACCCTACAGCTGAGGTGCCTGCTAGTGGTGAAATAGATAGTGCATCAAATATCCCTTATGAGTTTCCTAATTTTAAAGTCGAAGTGGGAAAAGTAAAACCACATGTCAGAATTGGCTGGTTACGTTCCGTTATTAATATCTTACACGGTTTTTCTATCAATATTTTTGTAGACGAATTAGCGCAAGCTGCCAATCAAGATCCGTTAGTATTTAGACTAAATTTATTAGGAGAAGACAAAGTCCCTACAGGAAAAGGAGCTAATAAATACAATAATGTTAGACTGAAAAATGTCCTTAAAATAGCAGCCAAAAATGCCGATTGGGGGAAAAAGTTACCCGAAGGTCATGCCTACGGATTAGCAGTACAATATAGTTTTTTGACTTATGTAGCTTCCATCGTTGAAGTATCAATCGTAGATGACTTAGTAAAAGTACACAATGTATATACTGCTGTGGATTGCGGAAAAGTAATCAACAAAGACACTATTGAAGCACAAATACAGGGGGCAACTATGTTTGGAATTTCATTAGCTTATTATGGAAAAATTACTGCTAAAGACGGCGCTATCGAGCAATCTAATTTTGGAGATTATAGGATCGCTCGTATGAGTGATGCTCCAAAAATACATATCGAAATTGTGGATAGTAATGAAGACCCCACAGGTATTGGGGAACCTGGTGTGCCCGTAATTGCGCCTGCGATTTACAATGCTGTTTTTAAACTTACTGGTAAAAGATACTACAATATGCCTTTGAGTGATTACGAATTGGCTTAATCCTATAGTTGCTATTACATGAATCATTGGATTAGTCTTTTACAAGAATTTGAAACAAAAAAAACACCTGTTGCTTTAGTAACTGTTACTAAGGTTTTAGGCTCTGCTCCTTGCCGTTTGGGCTCTAAAATGATTGTTGTTAATAGACAAGAATTTTACGGTACTATTGGCGGTGGAAAATTAGAGTTCCAAGTCATAGATGAAGCAGTAAAAACAATAAAAAACAATAAAACCACTTCCTTTACATACACACTGGGCCCTGAATTTGAACAATGTTGTGGCGGAAAAGTAGAACTTATGATTGAACCTATGAATCAAGCGCCAGAGTTATATATCTTTGGCGCAGGACATATCGGTGTTGCTATATCTAATGTTTTGATTGGCACTCCTTTTAAAATCAATTTATTAGACAGTCGGGAAGGTTGGAGAGAAACGATTGTCATTGATAAAAACGTGAATTTTATTGATGCTCCTTTTGATTTGTACAAACAAAAGGTAAATTGGGGCTCTAATTGTTACTGTGTCATTCTAACTCATGACCATAAATTAGATTTTGAAATCACGGCTTTGGCATTGCATTCGGAGACCAAATATATTGGTTTAATAGGAAGTAAAACCAAGAAAAACAAATTCAACGGAATGCTTATTCATGAATTGAATTTTGAACAAGGCATTAGTCCAGTACATTGCCCTATAGGTTTAGATTTAGGTGGAAACAATCCTCATGAAATTGCCATTAGCATTGCTGCTGAACTATTACAAATTTATTATGGAAAATAAACCAGTTTTTGTAATGCTTGCTGGAGGAAAATCAGAGAGAATGGGTTTTCCTAAAGGTTTATTGGCGTACAAAAATACGGTTTGGATTCTAGAGCAACTCAACCGCATTTCACAATCAACTATAACCATCGTTTATGTGGGATTGGGTTTTTATCATCAAGACTATTTTTGTGTAATTCCCTGGTTGAAAGATGCTCAAGAAAAATTTGTCTGCTATAATAATTTAAAAATAAAAGTAGTGGTGAATCTTGAACCTGAACGTGGTTCGTTTTCTATGTTGAAAACCATTTTGCATCAAATTCCTAAAAAACATTCGGTTTTAATT
The DNA here is from genome assembly GCF_049590715.1 of Flavobacterium sp. Lineage (GTDB taxonomy): Bacteria > Bacteroidota > Bacteroidia > Flavobacteriales > Flavobacteriaceae > Flavobacterium. The sequence goes on along the minus strand of NZ_JBAWDL010000222.1, from coordinate 10,426 downwards.
CACCCTATTGATGTACCCATTTTGAATGCTAACGAATTAGAAAAAATCATTACAACCGAAAATTGTATTGTCTTACCTAATTATAAAGGCAAGAATGGTCATCCTATAAAAACCTCCCCTTCTTTTTGGAATCCTATTTTACGAATGGAGATTATGGACGAAAATGCTCGTTTGGATTTTTTAATCAAAAAAAAGAATCCTAAAAAGCTAGCAAATGTAGCTGTTCAGGATTCAGATAGTATACTTAATTTGAATACACCCGAAGACTGGGATCGTTTCATTCAAAAAAGCGTGATTTTATCGTAATTTTTTCACCATTTCAGGGGTTACTATTGATTTATTATTTCCCCAACTTGCGTACACATACGTTAAAACATCTGCCACTTGTTGATCTGTAAGATTTTGTTTTGGCATAGGAGTATTGTATTTTTTCCCATTTACAGTAATCGCCCCTAATGAACCATTTAGAATTTGCTTTATAGACCTATTGACATCTGCATTCAAGTAATCTGATTTGGCTAATGGAGGAAAAGCACCTGGAATTCCAGCTCCATTCATCTGATGGCATGACATGCACACTTTGTTGTAAATAGATTTTCCTTTGCTAGCTTGTTGTACAATAGTAGAAACAGGTATTTCCTCACCTTCTGTTGGGTTGGTAAAACTAAATAAGCCAAAGGCAATAAAAACACTTCCTAATAGATATTTTTTCATAATTTAAAACTAGTTAAATAGTTGGTTCGTTATTGATTATAATAAAATCAAAAACTAAGCCATCCCTTCCTATTCATTAATAATGGTTAATTTTCATTTATATTGAGGTAAAATAAGACCGTTTTTAAGCTTCTGTCACGAATTTTTTTTAATTTTAGAAATAATCCATATTAGACTCCAGGAACAGTCAGAAATAAATACGCAGTACTCTTTAATGTCCTAATCAATTTACTTTAAATTGCTATAAATGTATGCCTCAAGTCCTTCTAGTTCGTCATCAGTCATAGCTTTAGTAATGGCAAAATTAGCTTTCATAACTTCAAATTGACTGGGATCTACAATTGCTTCACTACCGCCTTTTAAAAATTTTACGATGTCGCTATTTTTATCTTTATAGGTTTTTGCAATTTCTTGAACACTTGGACCAATTGTTTTAGTATCCACTTTGTGACAGGTTGCACAATTCCCTTTGCCATTGAAAATATTTTCGCCCAGTTGCGCAGGAGTTTTATTAGACGCCGGCATTCCTTCTGAAACAGCTTCTTTTATAGTTTCTTCCGATTGTCCAAAAGGTTCCGCTTCTTGCTTTTTGCAAGCAAAAACGAGAAACACTAAACAAAATAGGAGTGTTTTTTTCATCTTATTATTTATTATTAGATTCTAATTTAGGTTTAATTTGGGATATAAAGAATGATATTTATCAAACTATTTATTCAACAGTATCGCAGCTTCTTTGGCAAAATAAGTTGAAATTAAACTAGCCCCCGCACGCTTGATACACATAAGTTGCTCCATCATGATTTTGTCATTATCAAGCCAACCTCTTTCAGCAGCGGCTTTGATCATGGCGTATTCGCCAGAAACGTGATAAACCGTTACAGGAACATTGACTGCATTTTTGACTTCGCGTACAATGTCTAAATAGGCAATTCCAGGTTTTACCATCACCATATCAGCACCTTCTTCAACATCCCAAACAGCTTCTTTAATGGCTTCAATGCGATTAGCATAATCCATTTGATAGGTTTTTTTGTCTTTGGGTATTTCGACAGGCTCAGCATTAGTTGTAGTATCTTTTGGTGCGCTGTCTAAAGCATCACGAAAAGGCCCATAAAATGCCGATGCATATTTAGCCGAATAACTCATAATACCCACGTTGTGAAACCCCGCCGCATCCAATCCTTGACGCAAACGCAAGACACGTCCATCCATCATATCCGATGGTGCTACAAAATCAGCACCCGCCTCCGCATGAGAAACTGCCATTTTTACCAAGGCTTGGACAGTAGAGTCGTTTTCTACATCGCCATTAGCAATGATGCCATCGTGGCCATAAATAGAATACGGATCCAAGGCTACATCAGGCATGACAATCATCTCCGGACAAGCGGTTTTGATCGCTCTAATGGTTTGTTGCATCAATCCATTAGGATTCCATGCTTCAACACCTTTGTTATCTTTTAAATTCTCAGATACTTTGACATAAATATTCACAGCACGAATGCCTAAAGCAAACAATTCTTTGACTTCTTCAACAGTTAAATCAATTGAACGACGAAAAATACCAGGCATGGATGGAATTTCAACTTTTACATTTTCGCCCTCTGCTACAAACATAGGAAACATAAAATCGGATGGACTTAAACTTGTTTCACGAACTAACGAACGAATGGATTCATTAGTACGTAATCTTCTGCCTCTGTGTATTGGAAACATATGTCTTTAATTTATCAGTTAAAATATATCGTTTATTTTTTTAAAAACCTGCTTTATAGACTTTGATGCATTAAAGCGATGTCCTACATAAATTTCAATTTGAGATCTTGTATTGACTAAATCAGGTTTGTATTTAGTATCATATTCAAAATTTTGATAATTATACTTTATTCCTGAAAAGATATTTTTTCCATTATATCCTATAGAAAAATTCATTTTATAATTATAATTGAAATTGGTTCGTTTAGTCTCTTCTAATAAATCTTCGTTTGCTTTTTTGAAAGTACTTTGGGAATAATTAACACCTATCCCTGGATGTATTCCAAATGAACCAACCCAACGCTTATCTATTACGAGGTTATACATATACCCCATCTGAAGCATAAAATCAAATGAATTAATTTGGGATAAATTCTTGAAACTATTGTAGTTGTTGTCTACTATTAATTTATTAAAATAATACCCAATTGAAGGAATAAAACTTCCAGCACTAATTAATTGCCTTTCGGTCAAATTTTCAAAAGCACGATACGAAAAATTATTGTTTAAGATATAAAAGGTTCTTCCTCCTATGGTTTGTTTATTCAATTCAGGAAAAGAAAACGTTCTGCCGCTGTTATCGTCTAAATAATACCCCGTTCTGTTTTTATAATCAATTTCTTGTCGGAGTCTGTCAGAGTAAAAAAATTTAAAACTCAAATCTAATGTTTTCGTTTGTGCTATTCCATTTCCTTTTTCTTGTAAAAAGTTAGGCGAAGTTGAAATAAACAGTCCTAAAAAATCATAATCAAAGGATAATCTTAAATTTAATTTTTGGTTGGTATGAAATATATTTTTATCAGAGTTTAAACTTTCAAAATTTTTGGTCTGAAAACTCTCTTCTTCCGAGTTGACATCGACTTTTAGAATCATTTTATCAAAGTAATTTACTCGGTAAATTGGATTGTATTTATGATTCATAGCGTGTTCCAAAGCGCCGTCTTCCTGAGCTTGAAGATAGTTTGAAAAAAACACACAAATAACAATAACTCTAAACATAATAGATTTTTACTCTGTTATATTACCCAATCTTTAGGATTAATTAATGCCTTAATTAATTTTTCTTCCTCACTTCCTTTTTCAGGATGATGATCATACACCCACTGAACATGTGGTGGTAAACTCATCAAAATACTTTCGATTCTTCCATTGGTTTTTAGACCAAATAAAGTTCCTTTATCATGTACTAAATTGAACTCCACATAGCGCCCACGACGTATTTCTTGCCAAGTTCTATTAGCATCCGAATATACTAAATTTTTTCTTTTTTCCACTATAGGAACGTATGCGTCAAGAAAACTGTTACCTACTTCGGACACAAAATTAAACCAATCTTGCATTTTTATCGTTTCGGTTTCTTTACAATAATCAAAGAACAATCCTCCTATTCCTCGTGCTTCATTACGATGTGCATTCCAAAAATAAGCATCACATTGCTTTTTGTATTGAGGGTAAAAGTCTGAATTATGCTTATCGCAAGCCGTTTTACAAGTTTGATGAAAATGAACCGCATCTTCTTCAAATAAATAATAAGGTGTTAAATCTTGTCCACCACCAAACCATTGCTGAATTACTTTTCGTGGACCTGTACTGAGCTCTGTCGAAGTATCATACATTTCAAAATAACGCCAATTAGCATGTACTGTAGGTACCATTGGGTTTTTTGGGTGTAAAACCAAACTCAATCCACAAGCAAAAAAATCCGCTTCGCCTACGCCAAACATTTTTTGCATGGCATCTGGTAATTTTCCATGAACGGCTGAGATATTGACACCGCCTTTTTCAAAAACGGCTCCGTTCTCAATTACGCGAGTTCTTCCTCCACCTCCTTCTGGACGATCCCAAAGATCTTCTTTGAATTTAGCTTGACCATCAACGGCTTCTAAACCTTGGCAAATTTGATCTTGTAAGGTTTGTATGTATTGGTAAAATTTATTTTTCATTTAATTGAAATGCAAAAAGTGTTTAAAAAGTGTTTAAAAGTGTTTAAAAAGTGTTTAAAAGTGTTTAAACGATTTCCCAGAAATACCCTGGCGTGTTAACAATCTTACCTTCTATCCTCAATGCAGAAAGATAATTAGTAACTTTATTTTTTTTCTTTTCATCTGAAAGAGCAGTCGATAATTTAGGAATAATTAAGTTATCAATTTTATCTCGTTTCGTTTTTCCCCATTTTTTAAGGCATTCAAGTATCATCTCTTTAAAATGTGCGTCATCAAAACTACGATTAGCTAAATATTCAGCTTGTAAATTTTCATCATTTGTTGACTCAATAATATCATACGATAAATAAATGTTAGGTCTTCTACCTTCGATATAATTAGTTTTCTTTAAATACTTAAATTCAATTTCATTAATCTCTTTGTGCTTCTGAACCTTATCTAATAAAATGATTTCGTTTAATGTCAATTTTGAATTTTGTATAAGAATTCGAGCGAAATTCTCATCCAAAATCTTACCTGTTATTGTTACTTTTACTTTGTTGTCTTCAAAATTGTAATCTGGTAATGGGAAAAATCGTTGTTTTTGAAAATTAAATATTTTTCTAATTCCACCCCCTTGAGTCTCAATCATATCTAAATTTTTCATTGCTTCAACCAAAAACGGGTTTCGATACACTTCCTCGGGAGTATCGTTTAAAACAACATCTTCTACAGATTTTGGCAAAAAAGAGCCATAATTAGAAAACACTAAGTGGTCATCTTCAAACTCAACTACATTAATTCTTGCACCTTTAGAATAATCTTGATGAGCAATTGCATTATTTAATGACTCTCGAATAGTAAATGGTTCATAACGCAATACCTCGTCAGGAAATAGTGTACCATCACGAAGATAACGGTATTTTAAATTCCGTATTTTCTTGAAAACTTCGTCTATTGATAATAATAATGGAACTGAAAATATTTCAAAATCTTTGTCTTGATTATCAAGAGTTTTTAAATTCCATCTAATCTTTACCGAAGAATTTAAAAAATGCTCTGACTCTTCTTTTCCTAAAAGAATTAAAGCAGTTCTTGTTATTTTCCCTTTAATAGTAAGTTTTGCTTTGTTTAAAAAATCAGTATCCTTCCAATGATCAACATCATCTGAATATTTAGGATTTCTCTTTTTGAATTCTATTCGTGCTTTTAGTATAGCATCTTGATCTAAATCTTCAATAGTCGCCTCTTCGATAATAACTTTAGACCAATCTTCATTTACTTGAACTTGTGTCAAAATCGCATCCAAACGAGCTTTTGTCATTTCTACCAAATTATCATCTATGCGTTGCCATGTTTTTTTATGAGCGTAAACAGGTAGTCTAAATTGATGTTTGGGAATATAAAAAACCCAAACAATCTTTTTAGTGTCAGAAGCAATGAATTCCTGAACACTAAATGCTTCAATATTTAAATTGGTTACATTTCCATTTATTCTAAATCTAATATCTTCAATTGTATAGCCTGCAAATTCTTGAATACCTACAATTTCAAGTGTTTGATCATGAATACCTATAATTAAATGTCCCCCTTGCATATTTGCAATGGCTGAAATATAAGAGATGACATCATCTCCTGCTCTTCCAGAAACAGCACTTTTTAAAGACTTAAATTCTTTCCACTCACATTTTTCGTTTTCAAGTGGGTAGTTAGTTTTTAAATAGTCGTGTAGCTCTTTTTCTGTCATTTCAGTCATAATTGTTACTTACAAATATAGGAAAGCAAACTTAGTTTTTAAGTAAATCATCAACTACTTCACCCCGTACTCCTTCACTGCATCAATAAACGCCTTCGCGTGATCCACAGGAATATTTGGTAAAATACCGTGGCCTAAATTCACGATGTATTTGTCTTTACCAAATTCGTCAATCATTTCGTGAACCATTTTCTTAATCACAGGAATTGGCGATAATAATCTTGATGGATCGAAATTTCCTTGTAAAGTGATGTTTCCACCAGATAAATAACGAGCATTTCTTGGCGAACACGTCCAATCTACTCCTAAAGCAGAAGCACGGCTTTTTCCCATTTCGTTCAAAGCAAACCAACATCCTTTTCCAAAAACAATTACTGGTGCATCATCAGCTAATGCTTCCACGATTTGGTTAATGTATTTCCATGAAAATTCCTGATAATCTGTTGGAGATAACATTCCGCCCCAAGAATCAAAAATTTGAACGGCATTAACTCCCGCTTTTACTTTTTCTTTTAGGTATAAAATAGTTGTATCAGTGATTTTTTGCAATAAAACATGGGCAGCTTCTGGATGTTGAAAACAGAATCCTTTGGCCATATCAAAACTTTTAGAACCTTTTCCTTCTACTGCATAACACATAATAGTCCAAGGCGAACCTGCGAAACCAATTAATGGCACCTCATCGTTCAACATTTCCTTGGTCAATTTGATGGCGTCAAAAACGTATCCTAAAGTTTCATGAACATCAGGAACAATTACTCTTTCCACATCTTGAATCGTGCGAATAGGATTAGGTAAATACGGACCAAAATTAGGTTTCATCTCTACATCAATTCCCATAGCTTGTGGAATTACCAAGATATCCGAGAATAAAATTGCAGCATCTGGAGCAATTCTACGAATAGGTTGCACGGTAATTTCAGCAGCCAACTCTGGCGTTTGACAACGGGTAAAAAAATCATATTTATCACGCAAAGCGATAAATTCAGGCAAATACCTACCCGCTTGACGCATCATCCATACTGGTGGACGTTGCACTGTTTCTCCTTTTAATGCTCTTAAAAATAAGTCGTTTTTTATCATTTTCTTATTATTGGCTAGTCGCTTTTGGCTTTTAGCTGATTATTTTTTGATTTTGCGTTTTTATTTATCCAAAGGAATAGAAAAGCCTAATGCCATTGCTCCACTGAATTGTTCTACTGCTGGGTGGTAGTAGTAAGTAAATTCTACATCTACATTATGTTTTTTTCCTAAAGCTAATCCAATAGAAAACGGTATATGTGGTAGTATACCCTTTTTTTGAATATCATTAGTTTTGGCCGTATAAGTTTCAAAAGAACCTGCGGACAAACCAATACCAACTTCAATATAAGGAGCAACATATGGAATTGGGGCGCAAATCCGAGCTTTACCACCAAGTAAAAATGCATTTGATGTCACCTTATACCCAAATGGATTTGATTTATTGTCTTTATTTTCAGATGTTAATATAAGTCCAGCATATGGTTTTATTCCAAACCATTTTGAAATACCGATGACATATTCTGCTTGAGCGTAGAAACCTGTTCCTATAATATCTTCGTAATCGTAAGGCACACTTATACCGTAACCTATAGATGCTTTAATGGCTTTGCCTATTTTGGGTTGTGCCTTAGTTTGGAAAGCTGTAATTATTGTTAAAAATATAAGACCAATAATTTTGTATAGGTGAATTTTCATTTGTTGTGCTATTTTATTTTGCTCAAAGCCATTTTAATTTTTACTCCCTATTTTCCTATTCAGAAATAGGTTTATAATGTTGTAATACTTCCACAATCACCTCTTCGATAGTTGGGATTTCTGGAATTACAATGTTTTTAATTTTCTTTCCTTCTAATGCTGATGCAGTGGTCGTACCAATGCAAAAACAAACTTCTTTTTTAATCTTATTATTGGATAAATAACTTTCCACCGCCGATGGGCTGAAGAACATTATTCCATCAAAGTTTTCTTGATCTGATATTTTGAAAGGAGCCAACTTGGTTTCGTACACTTCTATTTCGTTAAAAGTGATACCAGCGTCTTTTAAAGCTTTAGGCAAGGTTTCCCTGCGTAAGTTTCCACTCAAAAAAGTGTAGCTTTCTTTGTTGTAAATCAACGTAATGATTTCGGCCAATTCCGATGCGTAGTCTAGGTAGACATCCACAGTAAAACCATTTGCTTCTAATAATTCTTTGGTTTTAATCCCAACACAAAAAACAGGTTTGGTTTTTAAAACTTCCCAACCGTTTTGTTCCATCAAACTCAAAACAGCATTTTGACTACTAAAAATTAAATTATTATTAATTTTATTCAGTTCAAAAAGGTTATTTTTTATTTCGATAAAATCTTGTTCCAATAGATCAAAATCAGCATCAAGAAAGACTTGTCTTTGTTCTGCCGATAATGTTTTGGTGGATAATATGCTTATTTGGCTCATTGTTTCTTTAGATTATTTTTAATTTCTGCCATCAATTCCGCTCCGCCGTTATCTAAAATTTCTTTGGCTGCATAAAATCCTAGTTTTTTCCATTCTTCGATAGGAACTATTTTGTCCACTTCCATTTTTTGCTTTCCATCTAATGAAAATAATGCTCCTTGAAAATGAATCGTATCATCCTCCTCATTGTATTTTGCCAAAGCCCCAATGGGAGCGGTACAACCACCTTCCAAAGTTCGTAAAAATTGGCGTTCTATATAGGTAGCAATTTCCGTTTCGATATCGTTCAAATGAGATAAAGCATCCAGCGTAAAATTATCATTCCCCAAGGCCACAACCAGCATAGCACCTTGTGCAGGAGCAGGAATCATCCAGTCTAAAGCAATATGATTTTCAGGATTTAAATTGATGCGTTCCAGTCCAGCAGCAGCAAACACTGCTCCGTTCCAGTCGTTATCGGCTAGTTTTTGCATACGTAAATTGACATTTCCCCGTAAATCCACTACTTTATGAGTCGGATATTTATTCAACCATTGCGCTTGACGACGCAAACTTCCAGTAGCAATTGTTCCGCTTCCATTTAGGAAATCAAGGTTTCCTTTGTAAGCTAGAACGTCGACGGTATTAGCTCTTTCAAGTACAGCCGCTTGCACAATTCCTATTGGCAAAGCTGTAGGTACATCTTTCATAGAATGCACAGCAATATCAACATCACCATTTATCATGGCAACGTCTAATGTTTTGGTAAAAATTCCGGTAATTCCTAGTTCGTATAAGGGTTTATCTAGAACGATATCTCCTGTAGATTTCACGGCAACAATTTTGGTTTTAAACCCTAAATCATTTAGCTTTTTTTGAACAGTATGGGCTTGCCACAAAGCCAATTCACTATCTCGAGTACCAATACGTATTGTTTTTTCTGCCATTTTTATTTTTTGCAAATGTTTTTAAACATTTAATTTTTTATAACCATTAAGAAATTAAGGTTATTAACTAGGCTTTTTAAATTTTCAGCTACCAATTCACGAATTAAAATTCTTTCACTTTTTATAAATAGAATACAGATTAATTCTGTTTGCTTAATGAATCTTAATTTCTTAATGGTTTAATTTTAAAAAAAAATTATTTAACCAAAGCCTCGATTTTGAATACTCTTTCAATCCATTCGATGCTTTCATCAACCATTGTACCTTCGTCTTTTAGATGATTCGCAAACTGCGTAGTAATCTTTTGAATGATTCTTGCACTGATAATCTCGGCTTGTTCTTCGTTGAAACCGGCTATTTTTTTACTTTGAAAATTCAATTCGGCTTTTTTGATGTCATTCAATTTGGCTTTCAATGCGTTGATTGTTGGCGCAAATTTTCGTCCTTTAGTCCAAGTAATGAATTCCTCTTTTATTTCTTCAATAATAGCCTCTGCTTCAGGAATGTGTTTTTTTCTATTTTCCAATGTTTCATCTGTCAATTCAGAAAGATAATCCATATGAATCAACGTTACACCTTCTATCTCCTCAACATCCTCATTTACATTCTTAGGAATCGATAAATCCAGAATCAACAAAGGTTTCTTTAGATTCAAAATGGCTTTATCGACCGTTGGGTTTTGAGCACCAGTGGCTACGACCAAAACATCCGCTTTTTGCAATTCTAGATGCAATTCAGAATAATCTTTTACAATTAAATTCAATTTACCTGCTAGTTTTTCAGCTTTGTCTTTAGTTCTATTAATCAGTGTGATATGCTCGTTTTTGGTATGTTTGACCAAATTTTCACAGGTATTTCTACCGATTTTCCCTGTTCCGAAAAGCAGAATATTTTT
>NZ_JBAWDL010000221.1:0-3247 GCF_049590715.1 Flavobacterium sp. | reverse complement strand
CTACTCCTATTTGGCGAACAGCCGCATTGTCTTTGGCTTGTTCGCTAGACGTAATCAAAGATTCTGGCATATCCAACCAAAAAACCTGTGGCAACAATTGCAAATGACGTTTAACCGCAACAGGTTTAATCCCCGGAATAATAGGCACGGTGATTCCGATTGCTTGAGCGGCTTCAACGAATTTAAAATAACGTTGATTATCAAAAAACATCTGCGTTACCACGTAATCCGCTCCCGCATCTACTTTTTCTTTTAGGCGTTTTAAATCGGCTTCCAAACTTGGCGCTTCAATGTGTTTTTCAGGATAACCAGCTACACCCACGCAAAAGTCTGGAGCGCTTTTCATTGGCATTTTGTCGTGCAAAAACTGACCTGCATTCATCGCTTTGATTTGTTTCACCAATTCCGACGCATACGCATGACCCCCTTTGCAAGGTTCAAAGTATTTTTCGCCTTTCATAGGGTCACCACGTAGTGCGACCAAGTTGTCAATTCCTAAGTAATGACAATCTACCAAAAGGTATTCGGTTTCTTCTTTGGTAAACCCACCACACAATACGTGGGGAATAGCATCTACACCATATTTATGTTGGATAGAAGCGCAAATCCCAACTGTTCCTGGACGCATACGTGTAATACGACGGTCAAAAAGTCCGTCTTTTTCAATATATACATACTCTTCTCTCGAAGTGGTTACATCAATAAATGGCGGTTTAAACTCCATTAACGGATCTATATTTTCATACAAATCTTTAATATTACTTCCTTTTTGAGGCGGTACAATTTCAAAAGAGAATAATGGTTTCCCTTGTGCGTTTTCTATATGTTGTGTTACTTTCATTATTATGTCTTAAAGTTTTAAAGTCGAAAGTCGAAAGTCCCAAACTTTGAGACTTTATGACTTTTGACTTTATGACTAATCTAATCTGCTATATTAGGACCTAACCATCTTGAGGCTTTGTCAGTCGAGATACTTCTACGTTTTGCGTAATCAATTACTTGGTCTTCTTTGATTTTTCCAAGTCCAAAATACCTACTTTCAGGATTCGCAAAGTAATATCCTGAAACTGCTGCCGCTGGCCACATCGCCATACTCTCGGTCAAAGTTACACCAATTTCTTCTTCTACTTTTAATAATTTCCAAATCGTTGGTTTCTCCAAGTGATCTGGACAAGCTGGGTAACCTGGCGCAGGACGAATTCCAGCATAGGTTTCTTCAATCATCGCTTCTGTGGTTAAAGCTTCATCTGGAGCATAACCCCAAATTTCTTTACGTATCTGCTCGTGCAAATATTCTGCAAAGGCTTCTGCTAAACGATCTCCCAAGGCTTTCACCATAATCGAGTTATAATCGTCTAAATTATCACGGTATTCATCTGCCCATTCATCTACTCCAAAACCTGTTGTTACACAGAAAGCACCCATATAATCGGTTACGCCATTGTCTTTTGGCGCAATAAAATCAGATAAAGCAATGTTTGGTGCTCCTTTTGTTTTTTGTGCTTGCTGACGTAAGGTTAAGAATTTCTCCAATTCTTTTCCGTTTTCATCATACAATTGAATATCATCATCGTTCACTTGGTTCGCAGGGAAGATTCCGTAGATTCCTTTGGCTACGAATTTCTTCTCTTTCAAAATCACGTCCAACATCTCTTTTGCATCAGCAAAAACTGAAGTGGCTTGCTCTCCTACTACTTCATCCGTCAAAATTGCTGGATATTTTCCAAACAACTCCCAAGTTCTAAAAAACGGCGTCCAGTCAATATACGGCACCAATACATCCAACTCTACTTCAAAACTTTTTGTTCCAATGAAATTTGGTTTCTTAGGTGTGTAATTCGCCCAATCCAACTGCAATTTGTTCTTACGAGCATCTTCAATCGTCAAGAAATTTTTATCTCTCGAACGGTTCAAGAACTGCTCTCTAAACGCATCATAATCTGCACGAATTCCAGCAGTATAGGTTTCTTTATTATCGTCTAATAAATTCCCTGCTACAGTTACCGCTCTCGAGGCATCGTTTACGTGTATTACCGTCGATTTGTATTGTGGTGCAATTTTCACGGCAGTGTGCGCACGTGAAGTCGTTGCTCCACCTATCATCACAGGAATATTCATTCCTCTTTTATCTAATTCTTTGGCCAAAAACACCATTTCGTCAAGCGAAGGTGTAATCAAACCGCTCAAACCTATAATATCAACATCATGTTCAATAGCTGCCGCAATAATTTTCTCTGGCGCTACCATCACACCTAAATCAACAATTTCGTAATTGTTACACGCCAATACTACCGAAACAATATTTTTCCCAATATCGTGCACATCTCCTTTTACGGTTGCCATTAATATTTTACCGTTTCCTTCTTTATCGCCCGCTTGTTTCGAAGCTTCAATATATGGTAATAAATACGCAACGGCTTTTTTCATTACACGCGCTGATTTTACTACCTGTGGCAAAAACATTTTCCCAGAACCAAACAAATCCCCAACGACATTCATTCCTGTCATCAAGTTGATTTCGATTACCTCGATTGGTTTGGTTGCAGCTTGTCTTGCTTCTTCAACATCCAATTCTATAAAAGCATCTACTCCTTTTACAAGCGAGTGCGTAATTCTTTCTTGAACGGTTCCAAAACGCCATTCTTGAATTTCTTTCTCCGTTGCTTTTGGACCGCCTTTTACATTCTCTGCAAAATCCAACAAACGTTCTGTTGCATCATCACGACGGTTTAATATTACGTCTTCAACATGCTCTAATAAATCCTTTGGGATATCATCATAAATGGTCAACATTTCTGGGTTTACAATTCCCATCGTCATTCCGTTTTGGATCGCATGGTACAAAAAAACCGAGTGCATCGCTTCTCTCACCGTATCATTTCCTCTAAACGAAAACGACACATTACTCACACCTCCACTAATGTGTGCGTGTGGCAAATTCTCGCGAACCCATTTGGTTCCTCTAAAGAAATCCAAAGCATTCAAACGGTGCTCTTCCATTCCTGTTGCTACCGGAAATATATTCAAATCGAAAATAATATCCTCTGGAGGAAAACCTACTTTATCTACCAAAATATCATACGAACGTTGACAAATTTCAACCCTTCTATCGTAATTATCTGCTTGTCCTGTTTCGTCAAAAGCCATGATAATTGCTGCAGCTCCGTAGCGTTTGATTAGTTTAGCATGATGAATAAACTGCTCTTCGCCTTCTTTCAACGAAATCGAGTTGACTACACATTTTCCT
>NZ_JBAWDL010000220.1:0-7592 GCF_049590715.1 Flavobacterium sp. | reverse complement strand
TGATAATGGTGTTAAAAATGAAATAAATAATAATCTAGGTCGCATTTATTGTTTTAAAAAAAAGGATTATAACACGGGAATCTCTTATTTAAATAAATCTTTATTATTAAATGAAAAAAATAAAGATACCACACAAATTGTAATAACAAAATTGAATATTGCTTTAGCTTATTTGGATCTAAATAAAATTGAAAGAGGTAAAATTTATTTAGATTTCGTTAATAAACATAGTTTGAAGTACTTAAATATCTCTAATTTAGTTACTTTAAATATGGTAAATGGTATTTATAATGGATACATTAAAGACTATTCTAAAGCAGATTTTTTCTTTTTGAAAGCTGTCCAATTGGGACAAAAAACAAATAATAAAATTGATTTATGCAGTTCGTATTTAGAATACTCTAATTATTTATTTAAAAAGAAAGACTTTAAGAAAGCATATTTGTACTTAATAAAGTATAATAAATTAACCAAAGAAATTAATAATATTAAAAGTCTCAAAAGGGCTAAAATTGCTGGAATTAATTTAGAATTGGATGAGTACAAAAGGAAAGTCGATACTGTTACGGCTTTAAATAGTTTGCAAAATCAAAATTTGAGAAAATCGAAAATTTTGGTAGTACTTTTTGTTATTGTTCTCGTTTTTTTATTGTTGCAAATGTATTCTTTGTATAGAAGTTATGTTTTAAAGAAAAGAGCTAATTTAGCTTTGAAAGAAACCAATAAACAATTAGTCCTTGCTAAAGAGAAAGCAGATGAAGCCTCCTTATTAAAATCTCAATTTGTATCTACGATAAGTCATGAATTGCGAACACCATTATATGGCGTTGTAGGTATTACTAATTTTTTGATGGAAGAGCATAAAGAATTAGCGGACAGTCCACATATGAATTCGTTGAAATTTTCAGCACGGTATTTATTATCATTAATTAATAATCTTTTACAGATTAACAAAATAGAAGAAAATAAAATTGTACTTGAAGATTTGACTTTTAATATTGTTGATGAAATAGAAACCATTATTAACACCTTATTATTCATCGCTAAAAATAATAATAATACGATTGAAATTAATTTAGATGAAACTATTCCAAAATATTTAATTGGTGATAAATTACGTTTTTCTCAAGTGATGATTAATTTGATTAGTAATGCTTTGAAGTTTACAAAAGACGGAACGGTTTCTGTTTATGCTAAAATGATTACAGTAGAAGATAAAAAACATTTTATCGAATTTAAAATTAAAGATACCGGCATTGGAATAGCCAAAGAAGATCAAGAAATAATATTTGAAAAATTTATTCAATCTGGAAGAAAAGATACAGACTATCAAGGAACAGGATTGGGATTGTCAATTGTTAAAAGATTATTGGAATTATTTAATAGCACTATTTTAATTGATAGCACTTTAGGTGAAGGTACTACTTTTACATTCACTATTGCTTTTGATTCAGATCTTCAAAATTCAAATGATTTTATTAATGACATTGAAGTTGACTTGTCATCATCACAAGTGTTTACCATTTTAGTAGTTGATGATAATGTAATCAACTGTACTGTTACGAAAAAAATAATTGAAAAAAGAAATTATAAATGTTCAGTAGTTAATTCTGGCCAGGATGCGATTAACTTTTTAGAAAACAATTCTTTTGATGCTATTTTGATGGATATAAATATGCCTGAAATGAATGGTTATGAAGCTGCTAAAATAATTAGAAAAATGGGAATTACATGTCCTATAATTGCTCTTACCGCTTATAATAAGGAAGAAGTTATAGAACAGGCAGTATCGGCAGGAATGGACGATATCATTATAAAACCTTTTGAATCTAACGTTTTGTTTAAAACCATAAACGAACTTATTTTTAATAAAGTTAATGACATTGACTAAATATGTTTACTTTTATCAATACTCTAGTAGTATTGCTAATTAATGTGTTTGCTCCAGCTTATTATTTATAATAAATTTTAAATCTTTTGAAGTTTACTGATCCTAGAAATAGTTAAAACTATGCACTTGAGTGTATTTCGCTTTAGCTTCTAAAAATTTTAGCCACAGATTAAAAGATTTAACGAATTAATCTGTGTTAATCATTTTAATTCTATTTAACTTCTCTTTTTGAGTTGAATAAATAAATGTACGAATTCACAAATTACGAAATATAATTCGTGAATTTGTGGCTTTTCTAAATCATATATTCTACTTGCTTCACTAAGTTAGCAACATTATTGTCAAAGTCCCAAAACTAATTTCTTGAAACCTGTGGTAAATTTTAACGTTTTCACCTGTGGACTTTTAGTCTGACAACCAAATCGATGGACTTTCAATCCATAGTGGTTTAGTTTCGATTATAATCAGCAAAAGACTCCTAAGGATGTAATTTTTTATTAGTTTTAATTTATCACAAGGTTACTTTAATTGAATGTTAAGAAACCTTTTTTTTGAAAAAAGTTTTTGTAATATTACTGTAAATATCATTTGGAATGAGAAAAATAAAGTTTAAAAAAGTCAGGAAAATTCAGTCTAATTCATTAGAATATACAGGAAAACACAAACGCTTAGAGTCCGAAATGCAGTTGTTTGTATATAATGATTCTATAGTTGTAGAAGATGCTGAGTTTTCGATTGAGAATTTTAAAAAAATAGACCTAACAAAGAATAATTGGCTCAACCTACATGGGTTAAATAATATCCAATTAATTGAAAGTATTGGTTCCTATTTTAAAATAGACCATTTTATCTTATCTGATATTTTAAATACTACTCGAAGAACTAAAGTAGAAGAATTTTCGAATACTTTATTTTTTAATATTAAATCCTTACTTCCAACAGAACATTCCGATAATATCAATGTAGAACAAATCAGTTTCTTATTAAAGGAAGGTGTTTTGATTTCTTTTCAAGAAAAAAGAAGTGATTTTTTTACACATATTAGAGAACGACTCCGTACTCATACTGGTATTGTTCGTACTAAAAAAGCAGATTATCTTCTTTATTTGCTTTTGGATGCCATTATGGAGAATTTTTATATTACCATAGAAAATGAAGAGGATAAAGTAGAAGAATTAATTGTTATATCAAAAACAAGTTCTAAACCTGAAATATTAATCCGTATTGAAAAACATCGAGATAATTTTAATTTCTTAAAAAGATCAATTATTCCATTGAGAGATTCTTTATTAGCAATTAAAAGCATGAAAGAAGATGAAGGTTTTAATACAATTGAATTAGAAACCTATAATTTTTTTTCTAGATTACATCAAAAAAGTTTAGAATTATTGGAACAAATTGAATCAGATATGGGGACTTTAGAAAGTGCTTCCAATTTCTTTTTTTCATCACAAGCGCATAAGATGAACGAAATAATGAAAACCCTAACGGTGATTTCTGCCATCTTTATTCCAATGACTTTTATAGTTGGCGTTTACGGAATGAATTTTGAAAATATGCCAGAATTAAAATATCAAAATGGTTATTATATTATCATTGGAATAATGATAATGATGGGCTTGTTAATGGTGTTTTATTTCAAAAAAAGAAAATGGTTTTGAGTCTAAAATTGTGAGATTATAATTTACTAAAACATGAAAAAATAAACTAATGAATAAAGCCATATACGTTGCTACCAGTGAATTTAATAGCGGTAAATCAATTATAACATTGGGTTTGATGAGTATGTTGATAGGAAAAACGGCAAGAGTAGGTTATTTTAGACCTATCATTGAAGATTTCCAAGAAGGAAAAATGGACAATCACATTGAAACTGTTCTTTCGCATTTTAATTTAGACATCGACTTTGAGGATGCTTACGCCATTACCAAAAGCAAATTAATCAAGAAAAAAAATAAAGGAAAAATAGGAGAAGTCCTCGATTTGATCATTGAAAAATTCAAACATCTCGAAGAACAGTATGATTTTGTACTAGTTGAAGGGACAAGTTTTAGTGGTGAAGGAACAGTTATAGAATTAGATATGAATGTTTTAATTGCTAAAAACTTAGGGATTCCAGCAATTATTGTTGGTTCTGGAGTAGGGAAAACACTGGATGAATTTGTAGATAGTTTGTATTTAGCATATGATACATTTAGAGTAAAAGATGTTGATGTTCTGGCTGTTATAGGGAATAAAGTTCAGTTTGAAAACTTAGAATTGGCTGTTAATGGATTGAAATCAAGTTTGCCAGCCAATATTTTAGTTAATGCGATTCCGTTAATACCAAGCTTGAAAAATCCTACTATAAAAGAAATTATAGAAGTTCTTGATGCCAAAGTATTATTTGGTTCTGAATATTTGAATAATGAAGTAGGAAATTTCAGCGTGGGTGCTATGCAACTACGTAATTATTTATTACACTTAAAAGAGAACTCCTTAGTGATTACTCCTGGAGATAGAGCTGATATTATTTTAGGGGCTTTGCAAGCTAATGAATCAGCTAATTATCCTTCTGTTTCAGGAATTATTTTGACAGGGAATATTGTTCCTGAAGACAGTATTTTGAAATTAATCGAAGGGTTGACAAGTGTGGTGCCTATCCTTTCCGTAAATGAGGGAACTTATAGGATTACCAATAAAATTGGGGATATTAATTCTAAAATTTATGCTGATAACAGTCATAAGATCGAAACTTCGATTGCTACTTTTGAAAAATTCGTAGATCTCGATCAACTAGCCGATAAATTAAGCGCTTTTGAGGTAGAAGGAATGACTCCAAAAATGTTTCAATATAATTTAGTCAAACGAGCAAAACAACATCGAAAACATATAGTATTACCCGAAGGAACGGATGAACGTATTATAATAGCTGCTTCAAGATTATTAGCAATTGATGTTGTAGATATTTCAATTATTGGAAACAAAAAACAAATTGAAAATAAAGTTAACGAACTAGGAATTACATTTGATTTTTCGAAAATAAAAATCATAAACCCTATAGAATCACCTCATTATGAGGAGTATGCTCAGACCTATTATGACTTAAGAAAAGCTAAGAATGTTACGGAACGAATGGCCAAAGATTTGATGGAAGATGTATCTTATTTTGGAACTATGATGGTGTATAAAGGTCATGCTGATGGAATGGTTTCTGGAGCTGCACACACGACGCAGCATACTATTTTACCAGCTTTACAGTTTATAAAAACCAAACCCAATTCTTCGGTAGTATCTTCTGTATTTTTTATGTGTTTGGAAGATAGAGTTTCTGTTTTTGGAGATTGCGCCATTAATCCAAATCCCAGTGCTGAACAATTAGCAGAAATTGCGATTTCATCAGCAGATACAAGTTTAGCCTTTGGTATCGAACCTAAAGTAGCCATGCTATCTTATTCATCAGGTTCATCAGGCAAAGGAGATGAAGTGGATAAAGTTCGAAAAGCTACTGATATTGTACGTCAAAAACGACCAGACTTGAAAATAGAAGGGCCTATCCAATATGATGCGGCAGTGGATAAAATTATTGGACAAAGTAAAATGCCTAATTCAGAAGTGGCAGGTCAAGCCAGTGTGTTGATTTTTCCTGATCTAAACACAGGAAACAATACCTATAAAGCGGTTCAAAGAGAAACGGGTGCTCTAGCCATTGGTCCAATGTTACAAGGTTTAAATAAGCCTGTAAACGATTTAAGTCGCGGTTGTACGGTTGATGATATTATTAATACGGTTGTGATTACAGCGATTCAAGCGCAAGGATTGTAACGTAGTTCTTAAGTAAATAGTACTTAGTCCATAGTCCTTAGTGCTAAGGACCAAAAAACATATAAAAATGAAAATAGTTATTATAAATTCAGGAAGTTCGTCTATTAAATACCAATTAATCACGATGCCTGAAAGAACAGTAATCTGTTCGGGAATGATTGATAGAATTGGTTTAGAAACTTCGAATTTTAGTTATAAAACAGATCAAAATACCATTGAGGAAGTTTTGCCAATTGCCAATCATAAAGTGGGATTAGAAAAGATTGCCCAATTACTATTAGACAAAAATGTGGGTGTGATTAAAACCAAAGCTGAAATTGATGCTGTGGGGCATCGAGTAGTTCATGGTGGAGCAATGTTTTCAGAAACGGTAGAAATTGATTCTGAAGTAAAAGAACACATTAAAGAGTTATTTGAACTAGCTCCTTTGCACAATCCTGCAAACTACGAAGGAATTGAAGTTGCTGAAGAAATTTTCTCTACGGCAAAACAGGTGGTTGTTTTTGATACCGCTTTTCACCAAACCATTCCAGCGGTGGCCCATCAATATGCTATCCCTAACCAACTGTTAGACGAAAATAAAATAAGGTTATATGGTTTTCACGGAACAAGTCATAAATACGTTTCGGAACAAGCCATGCATATGTTAGACAACCATGCCAAAATCATTACCATTCACCTTGGTAACGGTTGTAGCATGACTGCTATCAAAGACGGAAAAAGTATTGATCACACGATGGGCTTTGCTCCTTCGAGTGGTTTAATTATGGGAACTAGGAGCGGTGATATTGACCAATCGGTTATTTTTTATATGATTAATTCATTAGGATATAGTCCAAATGAAGTCAATGATTTATTATTAAAACAAAGCGGAATGCTGGGACTTACGGGGTTAAGCGATTTAAGAGATATTGAAGCCGCTGCTTCTACAGGAGATAAATTATGTCAGTTGGCATTAGATATGAATGTGTATCGAATAAAAAAATATATTGGTTCGTATGTTGCAGTCTTAAACGGATTAGATGCTATCATATTTACCGCAGGAATAGGGGAGAACTCTTCTTATATCCGAAAATCAGTTTGTTCGGATATGGAATACTTTGGAATACATTTAGACAATGATAAAAACGAAATGCGTTCCAAAGAAAATAGAGAAATCAATACTAATGATGCTAAAACCAAAATTTTAGTAATTCCAACGAATGAGGAATTAGAAATAGCAAATCAGGTTTATAGTTTGGTGTTGAAGGTTTAGGTGATGCTATTTATTATTATCGTCATGGCATTTAGTTTTTGAATTAAATGCCATGATTTTTTTAATATATTTAATAGTATAACCTAAAATCAAGTAGTTTACAAAGTGCGTAATGCTTTTTGAATAATTCTTCAACAATTACAGTGACATCTGTTTCCTCTTCAAATAAACTAAAAAAAGCTTTGTCTAGTCCGCTACTTGCATAATTTTGCATTGCAATTCCATAGCCTGAAACTGCTTTTGCACCGGTAACATCTAGAAAATATTGTGCTTCATCAGACTCTAAGTCTAGCGGTTTTTTGTTAGCAAAATGAACAATTTTACCTTTTAGTTTTCCTTCAAAAAGTTCTGCAATTTCTTCAAAACTATAATAGTAGTTATTAATGCAAATGGTATTTGCTTCGCCTGTAATAACTAAGTAGATAATTTCATAATCTATGAAATTATGATCATCGTATAGTAAAGTATTTAGACTTTCTTCAAAACCCTCAATGGTATCACAATTTTTGTAGATAGAGGCAATGCCTTGTTCATAAGCCAATAACTCGAGGTTTTTAAGTACGTCGGTTGAGTTTGTTTTTTCTATATCAGGTACCGCTTCGAGACAGAAAATAAATTTATCCTGATCCATTATCATTTTTT
>NZ_JBAWDL010000219.1:0-1810 GCF_049590715.1 Flavobacterium sp. | reverse complement strand
ATCTTGTTTTAAGCCAAAAAACATATCCAAGTAGTGTCTCTGTAATAAAGGTTCTTTACCTGTAAGTTTACTGCTAAATTCCATTAAACCAGCTACTGAGTACAATAACCATTTTGGTGCTTTTTTAGGTGCTTTTATTTTTAGTTCAGGATATAATTCGGATGCTATTTTTACTGTTTCTTGTAACGTAGTGTGTTGTTCGTTCGATAAAATATAACGTTCTCCATTTCTACCTTTTCGCATAGCACTATACATACCGGAAGCTACATCTTTGACATCAATCCAATTCAAAGTTACGTTTGTGTCTACTGGTATTTCACCATTTAAAACTTGCAATACAAGGTCGTTAGTATAACTTAATTTGTAAGCTTTATCACCAATCATAGCAGAAGGTAAAACAAGAACAGTCCTAATACCATATTTTTCACCCAATTCTAATGCTAGCTTATCTGAATCATTTTTAGAATTGTAATACCAGTTTCGTCTGTCTTTGTTATATCCATTGTCCACATTAGCAGGTAATTTTGTGAAATCCAAACTAGCTACTGAACTTACATAAACGATATTTTTGATGCCACATTCTTTAGCAATGTCAAACACATTTTGTGTTCCTTGCATATTATTGTCATAAATTTCAGTTTTAGGGTTTTTAGCCCACATGCTAAAATTTGCAGCCACTGCATATAAGTTGGTAACTCCTTGAAATGCTTTTTTAAGAGATTCTCTGTCGGTAATATCGGCTTGAACAACTTCACAGTCTAGTCCTTTAAAAGGTTCAGTGTTATTAATGTTCCTTACAGTTGTTCTTACTTTTTGATTGTCGGAAAGTAGTAGTCTAATTAGGTTGTTTCCTAAATGTCCGTTTCCGCCAGTTACTAATGAAATTTCGTTGCTCATAATTCTTAAATTTTGTTTGAGCAAATTTCAAGACTTATTAAGAGGTTAGAAATAACATTTGTTAGAAAGTGATTTGTTTTCTAATACGACTTAGGGATTGAGGTTCCATTCCTAAAAAAGAAGCGATATTGTCAATAGATACATTCAAAGCTAATTTTGGATATTGATTTATAAATTTGAGATAACGTTCTTTTGCAGTTAAAATTTGAAAATCTTTAACACGTTCTAATTTGCAACTTAAATGCTCATTGGTTACTTCTTTGACAAATATTGCCCAAAATTTTGTTTCTTTTTGTAAAATATCAAAATCAGGTTTCGATATTTTTATAAGACTACATTCTGTGATAGTTTCATAATAATCTAATGACGGTGTTTCTGTCATAAAACTATCTAATGATGTAAAAAAATCTTGTTCTGCTACAAGGTGCTGTACGACAATCTTTCCGTCAGCATTTTGATATCCCTTTACAATTCCAGTATCTAAGAAATAAATATATCGCTCAACTTTTCCTGCTTTTAAAAGATTAGTTTGAGCTGGAATTTCTTCTGAAACGAAATATTTTTTAATTAAATCAATATCGTTTTGGGTTATAGTAATTCTCGATTGTATGTAATTAATTAGATTTTCCATTTTTAAAGTTATTTCCTATAAATGTTTGCCACTTGGCGTGGTTGCGAACTTCGTAACCGATTATTTTCTGTTAAAGTTAAAATTTCTTGCGAAACGTAATCGTGAATTTACCACAAAATTCGCAATCTTGCAAGGCATCAATGTAAAGGCATAACTTTGAGAGTACTAAAAACGAAGGTTATGCAATTACAAGACGCCTTTTCTATTCCAAAGATATTCACAAAAAAAGCTGGACAGTTTCTATCCAAACAGATTTATTTTTTCACAAGACCTATTCGATGC
>NZ_JBAWDL010000218.1:0-19224 GCF_049590715.1 Flavobacterium sp. | reverse complement strand
ATTTTACTCTTTCGATATCAAATCCTTCTTCTATGATAGACCAATTGTCTTGTTTTATATAATCTTGATTCATTGTGTTGTATTTTGAAAGTTAGCGTTACTTAAAGCAACGTCTTAACCGATTTTCTTATTGATTAGATTGTCTATAAAGCGTGTTTCGATATGGGTAAAATCCTGAAAAACATATCGCGCTTCATGCAATGTTTTTTCTTCTCCAATGCCTACGCTAATCATTTTTCCAATATTAGCTGCCTGAATTCCTGCAATCGAGTCTTCAAAAACAATAGATTGTTCTGGACTCATCCCTAGTTTTTTGGCAGCAATTAAGAAAACTTCTGGGTCAGGTTTAGCGTTACTAACATCATTTCCGTCAACAATAGCATCAAAATAGGAGAGGATGCCTGTTTTTTCAAGTATCGGTCTCGCATTTTTACTGGCCGATCCTAAAGCGATAGGTTGTTGTTTTTCTTTTAAATATTTCAAAATAGGAAAAACACCTGGAAGAATTTCATTTTCATCCATGTCGACCAAATAGGTTAGGTAGTCTTCATTTTTTTGAATCAACCATTTGTCTTTATCTTCTTGAGATGCTTCTACATTTTCTAGGCCTAAAATGATGTCTAAGGAACGCACTCTGCTGACGCCTTTTAGTAATTCATTGTGTTCTAATGTGAATTCTATTCCTAGTTGATCGGCTATTTTTTTCCAAGCCAGAAAATGATATTTGGCGGTATCTACAATTACTCCATCTAAGTCGAAAATAAAGGCTTTTTTAGTGGTCATAATATTGATTTAATAATCTGATTTTTATTTTTGAGGTATGTGTAAATATAAAAATTTATTTGAAGAATGGGCTTTTAAACAAGTAATTTAAAGGTAAAATTATAACTATCGTGAATTTAGATTCCGTTATTGAAAAAATCATTTATTTGAAGGGAACGAATTGGTTAAAATGCAAAAACCCAATTCTTGCGAATTGGGTTTTTGTTTTAATTGAGAAAATCAATTATGCTTCAACTTCGAATGGAAGGATTGAAACGTATGATTTGTTGTCTCTTTTCTTTTGGAACTTTACAATTCCAGGAACTCTTGCGTGTAATGTATGATCTTTAGAGATGTATACATTTTCTCCTGGGTTGTGTTTAGAACCTCTTTGTCTTACGATGATGTTCCCTGCGATAGCAGCTTGTCCTCCATAAATCTTAACACCTAAACGTTTTGATTCTGATTCTCTACCATTCTTGGAACTACCGACACCTTTCTTGTGAGCCATGACGTATTAGTTTTAATATTGTTATTATTCTTGAGTATCTTCTTTTTTAGCTTTTGGAGCTTTTTTTACTTTTGGAGCTGCCTCTTCAGTAGTTGCTTCAACTGCTGCTTTTTTAGGTGCTGCTTTCTTAGCGCCTGTTGCAGTAATACCTTCAATTACAATTTGAGTAAGATATTGTCTGTGACCGTTTCTCTTTTTGTATCCTTTTCTTCTTTTCTTTTTGAAAATGATAACTTTGTCTCCTTTTAAGTGTTGTAACACTTTAGCTTCTACTGAAGCACCTTCTATAGCTGGGGCGCCTAAAGTTATATTACCATTGTCATCTACTAAAAGAACTTTGTCAAAAGATACTTTTGAACCTTCTTCGTTAGTCAAACGGTGAACATAAACCTTTAAGTCTTTGCTTACTTTGAACTGTTGCCCTGCTATCTCTACGATTGCATACATACTGTGTGATTTATAAATTTTTAAGGATGCAAATATACAATTTAATTTTTACTGTGCAATCACTTAAAATAAAAAATATGCTATTTTGTTTATTGCGTGTATTTCAAGGGGTTGAACTTAAATAATAGCTGTAATTTTTTGCTAAAAAAACCTTTCAAATATTCAATCCTAATGAAAAAAAAGTAATTTTGAAATAATTATTGAGGTACTCAAAATACAATATTTATTAATCCTTATGAAAAAATATATAATGATAGCAACTAGTGCTCTTATGTTGGGTGGAGTCGCTTCGGCACAAAAAATTACATTCGAAGAATATGACCTTGACAACGGCATGCATGTGATTCTACATCAAGACAATTCGGCTCCTGTGGTGGTAACTTCGGTTATGTATCATGTGGGTTCCAAAGATGAAAACCCTAACAAGACTGGTTTTGCACATTTTTTTGAACATTTGCTATTTGAAGGGACAAAGAATATTAAAAGAGGCGAATGGATGAAAATGGTTTCTTCTAATGGAGGAGTTAATAATGCAAATACAACCGAAGATCGTACCTACTATTATGAAGTCTTCCCCTCAAATAGTTTAGAGCTAGGGCTTTGGATGGAATCCGAAAGATTAAGACATCCTGTTATTGGTCAGATAGGGGTAGATACTCAAAAAGGAGTAATCAAGGAAGAGAAAAGATCTCGTTATGACAACCAGCCTTATGGATACGTTATTAATGTAGTCAAAGAAAATATGTTTGTCAATCATCCGTATCGTTGGTCTGTTATTGGTTCGATGGAACATTTGGAATCAGCTAAACTGGAAGATTTTAAGATGTTTAATCAGAAATTCTACGTGCCTAACAATGCTGTTTTAGTCGTAGCTGGAGATTTTAAAAATAAAACGACTAAAGAATGGATTCAGAAATATTTTGGAACTATAAAAAAAGGAGTAGCTATTGAAAGACCTATATATATGGAAGAACCAATTACGCAAACCATAAAAACAAAATACGAAGATCCAAACATTCAAATTCCAATGGTGGTAGCTTCATACAGAACGCCATCGATGAAAACGAGAGATGCGCGTGTTTTGGATTATATTTCTGCTTATTTAAGTGATGGTAAAAGTTCGAAATTATACAAGAAAATCGTAGATCAAAACAAGAGAGCCTTGCAAATTGGAGCGTTTTCATATAGTCAAGAAGATTATGGAATGTATATTATTTACGGTTTGCCTATGCAAGGATTTACGGGTGATGATTTGCTAAAAGAAATTGATGAGGAAATTGTAAAAATCCAAACCGATTTGATTTCTGAAAAAGATTTTCAAAAACTACAAAATCAATTTGAGAACCAATATGTCAACAGTAATTCAAGTGTAGAAGGAATAGCTGAAAATCTAGCTAAATATTATATGTTATATGGCGATGTTAATTTGATTAATACGGAATTCGATATCTATCATTCCATAACGAGAGAGGAAATTCGTGAAGTAGCTGAAAAATATTTGAATCCTAATCAACGATTATTATTAGATTATGTTCCTTCTACTCACGCTCAGAACTAAGTCCGTTATGAAAAACACAAACTTCTTATTCATTTTATTGTTACTTACTGGCATTATGCAAGCACAAAATTATACACAGCCCAAACCGGGGAAGCTACCCGTTGTTAATATAAAGAAACCTCAAACATTTACTTTGCCTAATGGTTTGAAAGTATTAGTGGTTGAAGATCATAAATTGCCTAGAGCAACCTTTAGTCTTTCTTTAGACAATCCTCCTTTTGTAGAAAAAGACAAAAAAGGAGTCGATGATTTAACAAGTAGTTTGATGGGGAATGGAAGTATTAAAATCTCAAAAGACGATTTCAATGAAGAAATTGATTTTTTAGGTGCTTCTATAAGTATAGGTTCTAGTGGTGGTTATGCTAGTACACTTTCAAAGTATGCTCGTCGAGTTTTGGAACTCATGTCCGAAGCGGCATTGTCGCCTAATTTTACTCAAGAAGAATTGGACAAAGAAAAAGCTAAGATAATTGAAAGTTTAAAATCACAAGAGAAAAGTACACCAGCCATTGCTAGCCGTGTGGTAGACGCTTTGGCTTTTGGAAAAGATCATCCTGCTGGAGAATATATTACCGTGGAGTCTATCAATAGAGTGACATTGGATGATGTAAAGAAAAATTATCACACTTATTTTGTTCCTGAAAATGCTTATTTGGTTATCATTGGAGATGTTAAATATAAGGAAGTCAATGCGATGGTTGAAAAGCTTTTTGGGAAATGGGAAAAACGAAGTATCCCAAAACAAAGTTATCCTGATCCTGTAAATGTTCCTTTCATCCAAATCAATTTTGTTGATGTTCCTAATGCTTCTCAGTCTGAAATAGCTTTGGTGAACACTTTGCATTTACAAATGAATGCACCTGATTTTTTTCCTGCAATTCTTGCCACTCAAATTTTAGGAGGAGATTACAATAGCAATCTAAACATGAATTTGCGTGAAGCACATGGATGGACATATGGTGCTAATTCTTCGATTGGAGTAGATAAATATGTGACCAAATTAAAGTCAGCTTCCTCGGTAAGAAATTCAGCAACGGACAGTGCTGTTGTTGAATTTGTTAAAGAAATTAAAAAGATGCGTACCGAAAAAGTGTCGGATAAATTATTACAGGATGTAAAAGCTGGATTCGTAGGTCGATTTGTAATGAGAGTCGAGAAACCCCAAACTATTGCAAGATATGCTTTGAATACAGAAACAGAAGGGCTGCCAAAAGATTTTTACGAAAATTATATTAAGAATATTAATGCTGTAACATCAGAGGATATTCTGAAAGCTGCTAATAAGTATTTCTTAATCGATAATACGAGAATCATTATTACTGGAAAAGGGGAGGAAGTACTTCCTGGTTTAGAGAAACTAAATATTCCAATATTTTATTTTGATAAATTTGGAAACCCAACTGAGAAACCTAAATACTAAAGAGGAAAAAGTTAAGGGTTATTTGTAACTCATAACCCTTAACTCATAATCCATACTATTTCCTAGCCGACAAATAAACCCCAATCAAAATAATAAAAGCGCCAACAAATTGAACTGGTGATAATATTTCATTATCCAACAATCCCCAAAAGAAGGCCACAATCGGAATCAAATACGTAACCGAGGCTGCAAACACAGGAGAGGCCAATTGAATTAGTTTGAAAAAAAGGATATTGGCAATCCCTGTTCCTAGGATTCCTAGTATGAGAATAAAACCCACCGCTTTCTGTACTTTTTCGATGTGAATTTGTGTTTCAAAACCAGTGAAATACAGGATTGTTAAAGCGGGTGCTAAAAGTACAACGAAGTTTCCAGTGGTAATACTCACAGGGCTCAAGTCAGATAGATAGCGTTTTATTAAGTTGACATTAGTAGCGTAACAAAAAGAAGCTACAATAATCAATAATGCGTAGTAATAATTTTGTTCTGGATGGTTTTGAGCACCATTATAAACTAAAAGCGTACTTCCTGTAAGTCCTATAAAAACACCCCAAAGTTGTCTTCTTTGAAAACCAATTCCGAAGAAAATAGCACCAATAACTAAAGTGTTTAATGGCGTTAAAGAGTTTAATATGGACGTTACGGAACTTTCTAATTCTGTTTGAGCAATGGAGAAAAGAAATGCTGGAAAAAAGGTTCCAAATAATGCTGTGATGGCAATGTATTTCCACTTTTGTTTTGGGATTTTTGGTAGACTTTTAAAACCTATCAATAAGAGAAAAAAAGCAGCAAAAATAATCCGTAAAGAACCTACTTGGATTGCTGATAATCCTACTAACCCCTTTTTGATCAAAATAAAAGAACTGCCCCATATCAAAGCAAGAATTGATAAATATATCCATTTCAACTGTTTTGAGTCCATATATTTGTTTATTGGTTAGTTGCAAAAAAAAATAACCGCAAATTACACAAATTCCCACATATTATGGTGTCTAAGTTTTTATTACACAAATTGAAAGCAATTTTTTAAGTTTGTCTTAAGTGCTTTAAAATTATTATACACACTCTATGAAGTATAATTGTTTAAAGCAAATGCACTTGTGAGAATTCACGTAATTTATAATTGTTTTTTTGAAAAAGCTATTTGTTTTTTAAGTCAAAATTGTAATTATTTTATGAATAAACGGTGGTTAATTGAGTAATTTTGTTAATAATTTTAAACACAAACGCATGAAATTTTTAAAATCAATTGGAATGGTAGCTCTCACTGGAGTTTTATTTGTTAGTTGCAAAAAAAACACTGAAGAATGCGAAAAGATAATTCCTCAAAATAAAACAGAGTCTCCTATAGTAAAAAAGGAAATTGCTCCTGAAAATTTACAAGCTGCAACTTTTAAAATTGAAGGGATGACTTGTGCAATAGGTTGCGCTAAAACTATTCAGGAAAACCTTTCAAGTGTAGACGGAGTGCAAACAGCGGAAGTAGATTTTGATAAAAAACTTGCAACTGTTACTTTTGATAAAACGATTCAAAATCAGGCTTCATTGACTCAAATAGTTCAAGCAACTGGAGATGGAACAACATATAAAGTTTCTGATTTTAAATAATAATAGCTTTCAAATTAGTGCTCTCAAGATTTTTCTGTCAGATTACAGCAGATTCATTTGATAAAAAAACGATTAAGATATTAAATTCTTAATCGTTTTTTTTATGGTTATCATAGGGTGACTTAAAATTAAATCTCCTATTGTTATTAAGAAACTAAGTTTCATTTAGTCAAGTGTTCTTAATACTATTTAACCTCTATATGGTTTAGAGAAAAAGAAATTTTTTAATAAATATTATTTCCATTTCAGAGTCTCCATCAATCGTTGCATGTCATTTTTAATATAACTGGCCGCTGGCATAATAGAATCAAAATTAGGTTTAGCATAAAAATAAACCGAACCAGTGATAAAATGTTTGGTACTATCTGTCACGTAAAATTGTGAGTTGGTAGCAGCATTTCCGTTTACCTGGTAAAACATACCATATACTTTTTTATCGGGATTTAGATAAGGTTGTTCTGAGATATCGTCAGCTTTAATAACGTGTTCGTAGGTTAGTTTTTGAGCATCACGTAGTAAGTTGTTGATGTTGCCGTTTATGGGCTTGTAGGTTAGGTAAATGGTTGCTTTCATCTTTGGGTATGAAATGCTAAAACCACAATCTTTTTCGGCTTTGATGATGGCTTTAGAATTTATTTCAAAATCAAAAGGGCAAGTGTTCTCAAATGTTGCATATTGCGCTTCAGGATAGTCTAGTCTTAAATAGCTACCAGGTTTTGGTAGAACGTTGTCTTTGCAACTTAAGATTAATAAGGAAGCAAAAAATAGGAGTAAGTAAACTGTTGTTTTTTTAAGCATTTTTATTTAAAATTTAGTAGCACGCTCAAAGGGGTGGTGTAAAATTAATGAAGAGTTACTTTTATTTGTTTGATGCGTTTTTTGTCAAGTGTTTCAACGGTGAAAAGACAGCTATCGTATGTTATTTTTTGTCCTTTTTTTGGGAAACTACCGGTTATTTCGAGAATAAATCCTGCTAATGTTTCTGCTTCTCCTTTTCTGGATTCAAAAAGATTTTCATCTACATCAATAATTCGGTAAAAGTCCTTTAGATTTATTTTTCCTTCAAAAATATAATTTTTGTCGTCAAGTTGGGAATAATTAACATCTTCATCATCAAATTCATCACTGATATCACCAACAATTTCTTCAATGACATCTTCAAGAGAAACTAATCCTGAGGTTCCACCATATTCATCAACTACAATAGCTAAATGGTTTTTCATATTTTGAAAATCCTTAAGTAGGTTGTCTAGTTTTTTATTTTCAGGTACAAAAAAAGGTTCTCTAATTAATGAGGTCCAGTCAAAGATTGTTTTTGTAATGTGAGGAAGTAAATCTTTTACAAATAGAACTCCTTCAATTTGATCAATATTATCACGGTAAACAGGGATTCTAGAATAGCCTTTTTCAATGATTTTAGGGCAAATATCTTTAAATGTTTCCGTGATTTCAAGTGCAAAAACATCAATCCTAGGACTCATCACTTGCTTGGTGTCAGTGTTTCCAAAGGTTACAATGCCTTCCAGTATCTTTTGTTCTTCGGATGAAGTGTCTTCGGATGAAGTCAGTTCTAAAGCTTGGGAAAGTTGATCAACAGAAAAAATAGTCTTTTGTTTGCCTAATTTATTATGTAAATAAACTGTTGCTCCACGCATAGGGATACTTATTGGTGAAAGGATGTTGTCTAATATTAAAATAGGTAAAGCAATAAATTCAGCAAATTTCACATTATTCCTACTGGCATAAACTTTGGGTAAAATTTCGCCAAAAAGGAGTAATAGGGACGTAACGACAATAACTTCGAGAGTAAATTTTAATACGGGAGAATTAACATTCGAAAACAGATTGCCTCCAATAAAGGAGAATAGAATCACGACTCCTATATTAATAAAATTGTTAGCAACCAAAAGTGTGGCTAAGAGTTTTTTGGGTCGGTCTAGTAGTTCTGCAAGAATTTTGCCTTTGGAATTATTTTCTTGAAGTGAGTCATCAATGTCTTTTTGCGAAAGCGAAAACAAAGCTACTTCAGCACCAGAAACCAATGCTGAAAAAAACAGCAAAGTGATTATTCCAATGAAGCCAAACAATAAATTAGTGTCTATTGTGTATGCAATATTTAAACTGGGCTCTGGGTCCAAATTAAAGAAGATTAGTTAAACAATTAAAACGGCAAATCATTTATTGGTAAGTCGTTATTTTGTGTGTCAAAGTTAGTGTTTTTTGTTGGTTCAGAGGATTGAATTTGTTTGTTGTTTTCAGTGTTCTTTTTTGTTGTCAAAAACGTGAATTCGGTAACTTGAATTTCAGTAGTGTATTTTGTGCTGCCATCATCTGATTGCCATTGTCTTGACTTGATGCGTCCTTCAATGTATATTTTGTCTCCTTTGGATAAGTGTTTTTCACAAATTTCAGCTGCTTTATTTCGAACGACTAAATTATGCCATTCTGTAGAACTGATTTTTTCGTTGGTGGTTTTGTTAATATAAACCTCATTAGTGGCTAAAGAAAATCGACCAATACAATTTCCACCGTCAAAATAATGCATCTTAACATCGTCGCCAAGATAACCAATTAACATTACTTTATTTAATGTGCCGCTCATATTATAATTATGGTATTAATACCATTTAAGTATGAAATTCTCTTAAAGAAAACTCTAAACTTAAAGGTGTGATCTCAAAGATACATTTTTTTTGAAGCTATTTTTAGTCCTTTTCGATAAAATTATGAATTACAATAGGGAACGGAAAACTTTTTAATACTTCTTTGTTGATCCCTTTATCTACTTTCCCTTTTATTTTTATTTCCCAGAATTTAATGTGTAAGTGTTGGTGCGATAATTTATGAATAATGATTTTGTCGTTAAGCTCTAGGATGCTTGTGATGGTGTTCGTTTTGAAGAAGTCATCAGTAATAGCATTGGAGATGTAATCAAAACCTTCTTCTTTTTCAGTTTCAATTAAAGGGAACTCATATAAGTTGTGCCAAATTCCTTTGTGTGTTCGTTTTTGAATTAATGTTTGGTTCTCCTCATCTTGGACTACTAAGTAATTGAAAAAGCGATTTTTTACTTTAAGTTTTTTAGATTTAATAGGTAATTGATCTACTTTCTTTTTTTGTAAAGCGACACAACTATCCTTAAATACACAAACGGAGCAATCTGGGTTTTTAGGAACGCATTGCAGGGCACCAAATTCCATTATGGCTTGATTGAATAGAGCAGGGTTGTCTTTTGGAATTAATGCTGCTGCTAGGGCAGTGAATTCTTTTTTGGTTGCAGTTAATGCAATGTCACTTTCGATGTCAAAATAACGTGACAAAACTCGGAATACATTTCCATCTACAACAGGTATAACTTCATTGTATGCAAATGAGGCAATAGCGGCTGCGGTATATTCACCTACGCCTTTTAAGTTTAATAGGTCTTTATAGTTGTCTGGGAAGACTCCGTTTAAATCAAAGGCGATATGTTGTGCTGTTTTATGAAGATTTCGGGCACGGGAATAATAACCAAGTCCTTGCCATAATTTTAACACTTGCTCTTCATTGGCATTTGCTAAATCAAAAACAGTTGGGAAAGCAGTTGTAAATGATAAAAAATAAGGCAATCCTTGAGCGACTCGCGTCTGTTGAAGCATGATTTCTGACAGCCAAATAGGGTACGGATTGGTGGTGGTTCTCCATGGTAAATCACGCTTATTGTGTAAGTACCAAGAAATTAAAGAGTTATGAAAAATCATTTTTATTTATTTGACGACAAAAGTAAAAGTTTATATGATTAAAATTTAACGATTTAGCTTGATTTATTGTTTTTTAAATTCCTATATTTGCACACTCAAAAAAAATTATTACAAAATAATAAATAGGAAAGAAAATGACGAAAGCAGATATCGTAGCAAAAATTTCAGAAAAACTAGGTCTTGAAAAAGGTGATGTTCAAGCAACAGTTGAAACTTTTATGGAAGAAGTTAAAAATTCTTTGGAAACTGGAGATAATGTATATTTAAGAGGTTTTGGAAGTTTTATCGTAAAAACTAGAGCTGAAAAAACAGGAAGAAACATCTCTAAGAACACTACAATTAAAATCCCTGCACATAATATTCCTGCTTTCAAACCTGCAAAAGTTTTTGTAGAAGGAGTAAAAACGAATAACGAAGCAAAATAATAATAATATTAATCATAAAATCTAAACGATTATGCCAAGTGGTAAAAAAAGAAAAAGACATAAGGTAGCGACTCACAAACGTAAAAAAAGAGCGAGAGCTAACCGTCACAAAAAGAAAAAGTAGTTTATAACTACTTTTTTCTTTTTAAACGTTCATTGAAATTGAGGAAAAG
The DNA here is from genome assembly GCF_049590715.1 of Flavobacterium sp. Classification (GTDB taxonomy): domain Bacteria; phylum Bacteroidota; class Bacteroidia; order Flavobacteriales; family Flavobacteriaceae; genus Flavobacterium. The sequence continues at coordinate 8,580 of NZ_JBAWDL010000218.1, read as the reverse complement.
ACGAATAGATCAAAGACGAATAGATAATAGACCAAGTCAATCATCTTTTAATCTATTATCTTAAAAGTCTTCTACTCTCCGGGTACAATACCTGTTAAAATATTGTTTAATCCATCCCTATTATTGATTTAGGAATAAGGATTTTTGATTTAGGATTGTAAAATCCCAAATCCCAAATCCCAAATCCCGAATTGAGAGTTCGGATAAAAATTTACAAATGAATAAAGAATTAATCATTCGATCTAGTTCTGATTTCGTAGATTTTGCCTTATTAAAAGATGGAAAACTAATTGAATTACACAAGGAAGAAGAGACAAGCAATTTTCAAGTAGGTGATATTTTTATTGCCAAAATAAGAAAACCTGTTGCTGGACTTAATGCTGCTTTTGTAAATGTAGGCTTTGAAAAAGATGCCTTTTTACATTATCATGATTTAGGACCTAATTTATCTTCCCAACTGAAATTCATAAAACTTGTAAGCGCAGGTAAATTAAAAGATTTCTCCCTAAAAAACTTTCAGTTTGAAAAAGAGATAGAAAAAGACGGTACAATTACTAATGTAATTAATGCTAATCAATCTATTCTTGTACAAGTAGTAAAAGAACCAATATCAACCAAAGGACCAAGGATTAGCGCTGAGCTTTCCCTTGCCGGACGTTTTATTGTTTTGGTGCCTTTTTCTGACCGTGTTTCTATTTCTCAAAAAATAGAGAACAAAAAAGAAAAAGACAGACTCAAAAAACTTGTACAATCAATCAAGCCGAAGGGATTTGGTGTTATTGTTAGAACAGTAGCCGAAGGCAAAAATACAGCCGAATTAGAAAAAGATTTGCAGAACCTGCTTAGCAGATGGAATGCAATGTGTAAAAAATTACCAACTGCTCATCATCCATCCAAAGTATTAGGAGAACTCAATAGAGCTTCCTCAATATTAAGAGATGTGTTTAATGATACCTTTAGTGGTATTCAAATTGATGATGAAGAGTTGTACAACCAAACAAAGGATTATTTGCAAGAAATTGCACCTTCAAAACAATCAATTGTTAAGTTTTATCAATCAAAGGACACACCTATTTTTGAGAAATACAACATAGAGAGACAAATCAAAACATCTTTTGGGAAAACAGTTTCCATGAGTAAAGGGGCTTATCTTATTATTGAACATACCGAAGCTTTGCACGTCATTGACGTCAATAGTGGGAACCGTTCTAATAAAGCCACTAATCAAGAGGATACTGCCATGGAGGTCAACATGATTGCCGCAGCTGAAATCGCTAGACAATTGCGTCTACGTGACATGGGTGGGATTATTGTTATTGATTTTATCGATATGTCTAATCCTGAAAATCGTAAAGTCTTATTCGACTTCTTAAGAGAAGAAATGAACGACGATAAAGCAAAACACAAGATTTTACCTCCAAGTAAATTTGGATTAGTTCAAATTACAAGGCAAAGGGTAAGACCAGAAGTTAATATTAAAACTAGAGAAGAAGATCCTAACAATGGTAATGGCGAAATTGAAGCGCCAATATTAATCATTGATAAAATCAATTCGGATTTAGAAAGAGTATTAAAAACCCACAAAAATGTTGTGCTTAATGTACATCCATTTGTGGCTGCATACCTCAGTAAAGGTTTTCCATCATTACGTTCAAAATGGTTTTTTGAACATAAAAAATGGGTGAAAATCATACCACGTGACGCTTACACGTATTTAGAATATCATTTCTTTGACAAAAAAGGAAATGTTATAAAAGAATAAACATAAACCGCTTTTCGTGAGATTAGCGGTTTTTTTGTGTCCTTATGCGAAATATTTAGAGTTGTTTTTTTTGGAGCTAATCCAGCTGTCCGCTATATCTTTTTCTGGCTGAAAAAGCCAGAAAAAGGATGCCGCTTCCATCTGGGCTAGGAAATCGTATTCAAAAGCATTTTGTTGTTTGATGAAAAAAATCAGCCTTTTTTCAGCCACCCAGTCACACTCATTCTGCGTTCATTAGTAATAAGTACTTCATGTTCGAGCTCATTGCTTTTGAAAAACACGGTTTTACCTTGTGTAGGTGAAATGCTTTGGTTGTTGTTCAATTGATGGATATAAAGCTCTCCACCATCTTTAGTTTGCCAATTAGGGTTGAGGTAGCTAATCATTGAGAATTGTCGGCTGGAGTTGTCTTTAAACTGGTCGAGGTGTTTTTTGTAAAAATCACCCGCTTCGTATAATGAATAGTGAAATTCATAATCAGTGATCCCCGCATAACAACTTTGATTAAGGTAAAGTACAAAAGCATCCATTTTTTCGAAAAAATTATTTTCGTGTGGGTCGTTATGCTTTTTATCAAGCCAGTATATAGTGTCTCGACGTATTTTAGAATTAAGTTGTAGCTTTTGGTCATTGCCAATACCCGCTTCTTGTAAAAGTTGGTTTGCCTCGAGTGTCATGATATTTTGGGCAAGCTGTTGGCATAATTCATCACTTAAAAAATCATTGGCAATGCCAACTTTGTTCTCAATGTAACTTGCAATCAAGGTTTCAAAAGTATTTTCCATCTTTTTATTATACTTGATTTGACAAGTTTTTTTTCAAGGTAGTCGTTTATGGTTCATTTAAAATTTTTTCGTACAAATTAGAATCATAATTTTTTATTAATTCATACATTTTTTAGAAAAAGAATCTTAAATTTGAGAGAAATCAATTTAAAATTAGATATATGAAAATTCAATTTAATACAGACAAAAACATAGAAGGTCACGAAAGATTAGAAACTTATTTTACAGCAGAACTAGAAAAATCCTTAGCTCGTTTTGAAGACAAAGTAACTCGATTTGAGGTGCATCTTGGAGATGAAAATAGTGCTAAAAGCGGTGTTGATGACAAGCGTTGTGTAATTGAGGCACGTCCAGTGGGATTGCAACCTATTGCGGTTACAGCTCATGCTGATAGTATAGAAAAAGCATTTTTCTTAGCTTCTGATAAAATTAAGAAAGCATTGACAACGGCTTTTGAAAAACAAAAGGTACACTAAAATAAAAAGCCACAGATTGAGATATTGTAAGGTTTTAAAAATAAACAACATTTGTAATTTCTCAATTTGTGGCTAGATAAAATCGGATAATTTCTTTATCTGTTAATGGAATAAAAGCAATTGTTAATTCAGGAAAAGCAGTCTAAAAAATATTTTAGGTTGCTTTTTTTTTGCTTAAAATTCTAATTTTTAATGTATTAGATTATTTGTCAAATAGTAAATCTGCTAAGGGCTTATCTCTATCATAGATGTCGTCATAAAAATGGAGATCGCCTTTCGTGTCAACCCAGGCGGTAAAGTAGCCAATATAGACAGGGATTTTGTTTTTGAGGGTATACCAAGATTCCTTGCCTTTGTGCATGGCTTTATTAATTTTTTCAGGCGTCCAATTAGGATCCTCTTTTAGAATAACTTCAGCCAGCTCTTTTGGTTTTTCGACGCGGATGCATCCGTGGCTAAAAGCGCGGTCACGACGACTAAACAAATGCTTAGATGGAGTGTCATGCAAATAAATTGAATTTGAATTAGGAAACAAAAATTTGATCAGCCCTAGAGAGTTTTTAGGCCCTGGTTTTTGGCGCACATGACCTTCGTTCCATTCCATATTATGTTTGGCGAGATAGTCAGGGTCTTTTTCAATTCCAGGTTTGATTTCGTTTTTGATGATGCTGTAAGGTACATTCCAGTACGGGCTAAAGACGATATAACGCATAGGTGCACTAAAAATAACGGTTTTATTAAGTGTCTTTCCTACGACAACATTCGATTTAAAACTAGGTTTTCCATCTTTAAAATAAGTAAGTTCGTAAGCGGGAATGTTCACGGCTATCAATTCTTTTGCTTTAGTAACGTCCTTGGCAATCCAGCGACAACGTTCCATGTTGACAATGATTGTTTTAATACGATCAGTAACCGGAATGTTTAAGATTTTTAAATGTGAAGGTAAGATTATAGTACTTGAGGTATTCTGGGTTTGTCTTTTGAATTCTAAAACGCCTTTTGTTAATTCATCATCATAAATAGCACTTTTTGAATCGTTTTTTAGTTCTCCAGTCAGGAATAATCTAGTTCTTAGTTGAGCAATGGCACGAGAACTATCACCTACATTGAGGGATTTAACAGCTGAATCTAATACTATTGTTTCCCATCCGCCTTTTTTCTCAATTTGGCGATAGTTTTTTAATACTTTTTTCAGGAGATAGTATTGTGCAAATAATCCATTTTCTTCTTTTTTAATCAATGAAGGGTTTACTAAAAGAGAATCGAGGTACTTGCTGTACGATTGTTTTTCTCTTGGTAGGAACCATTCCATTTGGTTAGTTTTTTCAGTATCGAGCCCTTGATATACTTTATCCACATAAAAGAAATACATTGAGGTATTTAATAACTCAGTGGTTACATTGGGTTTTTGTGAGGCTGGAGCAATTTCATAAATGGAATCCAGTTTTTGTCGGTAAGGAATGCTGGTAAGTACACCTTCTTCTTCAATGTTGATGATTTTATTGTGCAACAAACTACCAAATTCATTCACTCCTTTTTTATCGTACCATACATAATGATACTGGTGTTTTTGATAAAGTTCACGAACTTCATTCTGATATTTTTCTAATAAAGGATGTTTTTTGAAAAATGTTGTAACCATAGTGCTGTCAAAAGAAGGATGGCTGTCTTCGGGAATTTCTTCTAGAGCGGTTGATCCTGCTTTATCATTTATTTTTTTGCATGAAATAGCAACTAATAATATTAGATTTACGAAAATAAAAAGTAAAGACTTCTTCATAAAGTTGTAATTTATATAATATATCCTTGTAAAAATACATCAAAAAACCACTAATTCTAAATAATAGATATTTAGGAAATAGTTTTTTTTGATGCAACAATAATTGTACCTTTTTGTTTATTAATATGCTGAAGATTTATTTTTGGGTTCTATTATTAATTAATAACTATGAAGTCTATCTTGTATTAGAATGTAATTTGGTGAATTGTTTTGGCGGATTATTCTCAGGAAATGGACGTTTTTAATTTTAAAAACGAAATCTAAGATAATTGTATTCTCAGAAAAATAACAAAATGTTTGATTTTTACTCATTTTATTTTGTCTTAAAAGTGATTGTGTTGCTGATTTAGAGGTGAAATATTTTTTGTTGCCAAAAAATCTTGTAATAATTGAAAAAAAATAAATTATTTTTAACTTTGCCCCCTAAATTAATGGGGTAAAATTAATAAAAATGAAAATAGAGAAACGTTGGGTTATTTCCTTTATGATTATTAGTTTGGTTTGTGTTACAGGTGCTTTTTGGACAGAGGGATCTGAACCTCGTGCTATAATAGCTCAATTTGGAACTTTGGATCAAATTGTTCCTGCCGATGTGGCTTGGATGCTTACTTCTTGTTGTTTGGTGCTAATCATGACTCCTGGACTTTCGTTCTTTTACGGTGGTATGGTAGGTAAGAAGAATGTGATTTCAACCATGTTACAAAGTTTTATTTGTATGGGAGTGGTTACTTTGATATGGGTTGTAGTTGGGTTTAGTTTGGCCTTTGGGGAGCCTATTGGTGTTCAGATAGGGGATGGCTTCTATAGTTTTGTTGGAGACCCTACTTCATTTGCCTTTATGGATTATGTTAATATATTACCTCATAAAAATATTGCAACTACAGTCCCTTTTATGCTGTTTGCTTTGTTTCAAATGAAATTTGCGGTGATTGCACCCGCAATTATAACGGGTTCTTTTGCGGAACGCGTTCGTTTTATTTCGTATTTACTTTTTATTTGTTTGTTTACCATCTTTATATATGCACCACTTTGTCATTCTGTTTGGTATCCAACAGGGATTTTAGGATCTTACTTTGGTGTGAAAGATTTTGCTGGAGGAACTGTGGTTCATATGAGTGCAGGTTTTGCGGCTCTTGCAGGAGTAATGGTTTTAGGTAAAAGAAATAATAGCAATCACGTACCTACAAACATTCCTTTCGTTTTATTAGGAACGGGGATGTTGTGGTTTGGGTGGATTGGTTTCAATGCAGGTTCATCTTTAGAAGCTAATGGTGTAGCGGCTATGGCTTTTGCTACCACAACTACAGCATCGGCAGCAGCGATGTTGACGTGGATTTTCTTTGATCGATTGAATGGAAGAAAAGTTTCTGCCCTTGGAGCTTGTATTGGAGCAGTAGTAGGATTGGTTTCTATTACTCCAGCAGCGGGATATGTATCGGTTCCTGAAAGTATGTTTTTTGGATTCATAACTGCAATAGTTTCTAATTATTTGGTGCATTGTAATCTATTACTAAAAGTAGATGATACACTGGATGTTTTTGCTTGTCATGGTGTAGGAGGAATTATGGGTATGATTTTAACCGCTATTTTTGCACATGGTGAAGATGCTAGTTTATTACATGGTGGCTGGGGTGTTTTTGGTCATCATATGGCAGCGTTAGTATTGGTTTCCATATTTACTTTTTGTGGTGCTTATTTGTTATTCAAAATAACAAATAGAATTATTCCAATGCGGGTTTCTGAGGAATCTGAGGGTATTGGATTGGATATCTCCCAACACGATGAGACATTGTTTCCTATTGAATGCTCTGAATAGTTGTCTTAGACATGATTTTTAAACACAAAATACACTAATATTTCACTAAGGACACAAGGGTTTTTACTGCAAAGACACTAAGGGACTAAGAAGAAAAGGGACTAAGAGATTTTTTAAATTTCTTTGATTTCTCCAATCAGTGTTCGTTTTTTTACCGCAAAGCGAATAAAGATTTTTTGAATTTCTTTAATTTCTAAGATTTGTGTTCCTGTAACATCAGTATTTTTTTTAAATCAATACAATCTGTGGACTAAATATCCTGCAAGGCAAACCTTTGCAGATAAATAATTAGCACTCATACCCCACGGTCTTATATATTTCCTTAATTTTGCGCAAATATTTAAAAAATCGTGGGAAGTAAAAATAAATTAAAAAGATTCAGGGAAAACGAAACCTTTAATAACGTTTTTCAACCAACAAGAGAAGAAGTAGTAGGCAATTTGTTTCCTTTAAGAGGGAAGTGGAATTCAGAATTCTTCAAAAATGACAATCCAATTGTTCTTGAATTAGGTTGTGGAAAAGGAGAGTACTCTGTAGGGCTTGCTGAAAGATATCCTAATAAAAACTTTGTTGGAATCGATATCAAAGGAGCTCGTTTCTGGCGTGGTGCCAAAACAGCCGTTGACACTGGATTGCATAATGTAGCATTTGTCCGTACCCAAATAGAGTTAATCAATCATGTTTTTGCTGAAAACGAAGTGGACGAAATCTGGATTACTTTTCCAGATCCACAAATCAAATACAAAAGAACTAAACACCGTATGACTAATTCGGAGTTTTTGAAATTGTATAAAAAGATCCTCAAAAGAGATGGCGTGATGAACCTCAAAACCGATAGTGAATTCATGCACGGATACACGTTAGGATTGCTGCATGGTGAAGGTCACGAAGTATTGTATGCAAACCATAACGTGTATGTAAACGAAGGAAGTCCTGAGGAAGTAACGGCATTCCAAACTTTTTACGAAAAACAATATTTAGAAATAAACAAAGCAATTACGTATATTAGATTTAAAATCAAGGACTAATAAAAGTTTTTAGAGATTTTATAACGTTTGATAAAAACTAATGAATTTTATTATTCCCTTATTTTTTGGTTTCATTTCAGCAGTCGTAGGGATTCTTCCGCCAGGATTAATCAATATGACAGCCGCAAAAGTGAATTTAAAAGAAGGGAAGAAAAATGCTTATTGGTTTGTTCTAGGTGCGGTAACCATTATATTTTTTCAGGTCTATTTAGCTATTTTTTTTGCTCGTGTCATCGATGCACGTCCTGATATTATTATTATGCTTCGCGAAATAGGTTTTGTGGTTTTTACGCTGCTAACTATTTATTTTTTGGCTATAGCCAAAAAGCCAAAAATTAAAAAAACAAAAATTAAAAAAAAGAGCCAAAAGAAACGTTTCTTTCTAGGGGTGTTACTGTCGGCTCTTAATTTTTTTCCTATTCCCTATTATGTTTTTGTCAGTGTGACCTTGTCATCCTATCAGCTTTTCTCTTTTCTAACAAGTTCTGTATTGGTGTTTGTTAGTGGGGTTGTGTTGGGTTCTGCTTTGGTTTTTTATTTCTATATTTCTTTTTTTCAAAAGATAGAATCAAAAGCGGATTACCTTTTGAAAAACATGAATAAGATTATAGGAAGTATCACTGGATTAATTTCAATAGTTGCCTTATTTAATATTGTAAGGTATTATTGGGGAGTATAATCCTATTCTCTAAAAGCTTATTTTCATGGATACTACTAATTTTTTCGAACGTGTGTATGTTGTAGTTAAACAAATTCCTTTTGGTAAAGTAACTTCTTATGGCGCTATTGCTAAAGCTTTGGGTGCGGCTCGTTCAGCTAGAATGGTAGTTTGGGCAATGAATGCTTCACATAGTCGAGAAGATATTCCAGCACATCGCGTCGTAAACCGAAAAGGGCTACTCACTGGAAAACATCATTTTGATGGTACCAACC
>NZ_JBAWDL010000217.1:0-29308 GCF_049590715.1 Flavobacterium sp. | reverse complement strand
TTTCAATTTTTTGTGTTTCTTCTTCATTAATACTATCAAAGAAACCTTGTTCATTCATCCAGTCATCACTAAATACTTTACTCATGTATCTTGAGCCATGATCAGGAAAAATTGCAATTACATTACTTTCTTTATTAAACTCTCCTTCTTCGTGATATTGTTTTATAGCTTGTAAAACAGCTCCTGAAGTATATCCAACAAATAAACCTTCTTTTCTCGTGATTTCTCTTGCTGAGTGTGCACTTTCCTCATCGGTTACTTTTATGAACTTATCGATTACATCAAAATCTGTAGCTGTTGGAATCAAATTTTTACCTAATCCTTCAATACGATAAGGGTAAATTTCATCTACATCAAATTCTTTTGTTTCATGGTATTTTTTTAATACAGAACCAAAAGCATCCACTGCCAAAATTTTGATATTGGGATTTTGTTCTTTTAAGTATTTTGCTGTACCCGAAATTGTCCCTCCTGTTCCACTGCATGCAACAAGGTGTGTAATTTTACCATTGGTTTGTTTCCAAATTTCTGGACCCGTTGTGTTATAATGCGCATCAATATTCAACTGATTGAAATACTGATTGATGTAAACAGAACCTTTGGTTTCATCGTGCAATCGTTTAGCAACACTATAATACGATCTTTCATCATCTGCAGCAACATTTGCTGGACAAACATACACTTTTGCTCCAAGACTACGAAGCATGTCAATTTTATCTTTAGACGATTTAGAACTTACAGCCAGTATACAATTATATCCTTTGACAATACTCACCATAGCTAAGCTAAAACCAGTATTCCCAGAAGTAGTTTCTATAATAGTATCACCTGGTGATAATAATCCTTTTTTTTCTGCTTCTTCAATAATGTATAATGCGATTCTATCCTTAGAAGAATGACCCGGATTAAAAGCTTCTACCTTTGCATAGAAGTTTCCTTCCATGTTTTCAGTCACTTTATTTAGTTTAACAAGCGGTGTATTGCCTATCAATTCTAAAACATTATTATAAGCATTTATTTCTTCTTTCATAAATAAATAGTTAATCAAGGTTAATTTTATTTAACAATGATACATTGCAAATTTAACAAAAAATATCTAATTACTCTTTAATTTTTTCTAATTCTAATAAAAAACTAAATTCCTTTGCTAATTCCTTAAGTGCTTCAAATCGTCCTGAAGCCCCACCATGTCCAGCATCCATATTAGTATCAAGGTATAAAACTGTACTTTCATCTTTAACAGTTCTCAACTTAGCAACCCATTTCGCCGGTTCCCAATATTGCACTTGCGAATCGTGCAATCCTGTAGAAACATACATATGAGGATATTTTTGTTTTTTTACATTATCATAAGGTGAATAAGACATCATATACTTGTAATATTTCTTTATATTAGGGTTACCCCATTCATCATACTCGCCTGTTGTTAAAGGAATTGTATCATCCAGCATTGTTGTCATTACATCAACAAAAGGCACTTGAGCAATAATTCCGTTGTACAGTTCTGAAGCATCATTTGCAATAACTCCCATTAATAGTCCACCTGCTGAACCACCCTCAGCATACAAATGTTCTGTTGATGTATATTTTTGATTGATAACAAATTTAGAACAATCTATAAAATCCGAAAATGTATTTTTCTTTTTTAACAATTTTCCATCTTCATACCATTGTCTTCCTAAATCTTCTCCACCACGAATATGAGCAATAGCATAAATAAAACCTCGATCTAATAGTGACAAACGTGTTGATGAAAAATAAGCATCCATAGAATGCCCATAAGAGCCATAAGCATACAGTAATAATGGATTAGACGCATCTTTTTTCAAATCCTTGCGATATACCATAGAAATTGGTATTTGAGTACCATCAGTAGCGGTAGCCCAAACTCTTTCTTCTATATAATTATCTTTGTCAAATGTACCTCCTAAAACGGCTTGCTCTTTCTTAACTTCCTTTTCTTTAGTTCGCATATTGAAATCAATAATCGAAGATGGGGTTGCCATTGATTGGTAGCCGTAGCGCAAAATTTCAGTTTCAAAATCTACATTGGTTGATGTAAAAGCAGTATAGGTTTCACTTCCAAAAGGCAAATAATATTCTTCTTTTCTGTCCCAAGACATAATTCGGATTTTATTCAAGCCTCCTGTACGTTCTTCCAATACCAAATAGTTTGAAAATAGCTCCACACCTTCTAATAACACCTCTTCACGATGTGCAATTAATTCTTCCCAATGATCAGAGGTAGTAGCTTCTTCGGATGTTTTCATTAATTTAAAATTATCCGCCTCATCTTTATTAGTTAGAATATAAAAACTGTCTTTATAATGACTTAAACTATATTCTACTCCTCTTTTTCTTTTTTGAAACATTTTGAATTTTCCATCTGGAGTATCAGCATTCAAAATACGGTATTCAGTTGTCAAGGTACTACTTGACTCAATTGCTAAATATTTTCTAGATTTTGTTTTGGCAACATCAACACTGAATGTATCGTCTTTTTCAAAATAAACCAAAACATCATCGGTTTGTCTAGTTCCTATTTTGTGCTTGAAAATTTTATCAGAGCGCAAAGTTTGTTCATCTTGAGAAGAATAAAAAATAGTTTGATTATCATTAGCCCAAACTGCAGATCCAGTTACTTTTTCGATTGTATCCTCTAGAATTTCGCCTGTTTCTAAATTTTTAACCTGAATGTTATAAATTCTTCTACCAATAACATCAGTACTAAAAATAGCCCATTTATTATCGGGGCTAATACTCATTCCTCCCAATTTAAAATAAGCCTGTCCATCTGCTAATACATTACAATCAAAAAGAATTTCTTCAGGTGCTGTAAGGCTTTCTTTTTTACGAGCATAAATAGGATATCCTTTTCCAGTTTCATATCTAGTAATGTAATAATACCCGTTATAAAAATATGGAACCGATTCATCGTCTTCCTTAATGCGGCCTTTCATCTCTTCATACAATTCGTTTTGAAACGTTTTAGTATGAGCAGTCATTTCTTGATAATACTCGTTTTCTTTATTTAGGTAATCAATTACTTCTGGATTTTCACGATTGTTTAACCAAAAATAATTATCAGTTCTAACATCGCCAAATTTCTGTAATTCAGTTGGTATAATTTTAGCAATCGGGGCTTGTATGGTATTTGTCATTAGGTGTTTTTCGTATTGAAATAAGACTGGGTGTAAAAATAAGTCAAACGTTACGTAAATCGTATAGGCTTTTCATCTATTTTAACATTGTATTTTGCTTTTAATATATTAATTTAGCCTTATAAACACTAAAATAAATAAAAATGGATTTAATGGGAATGATGGGTAAACTAAAAGAGACCCAAAACAAAATCGAATTGACAAAAAAACGATTGGATACTGTTTTTATTGACGAACAAAGTACAGACGGTTTATTGAAATTATCAATTAGTGCTAGTCGTAAAATAAAAAGTATCACCATAGCTGATGCGCTATTGGAAGACAAAGAACAACTTGAAGATTATTTAATATTAGTTTTAAATAAAGCCATAGACAATGCTACAAAAATTCAAGATGCTGAATTAGACGCTGTTGCCAAAATGGATATGCCAATGATTCCAGGAATGGATAATTTATTTAAATAAAAGTTATAAGTTTAGAGTTATAGGTTAAGAGTTAAAATTGCACGTTCAAACGACATAAATAACACATAACCTATAACTACTTCTATCTACATCACTAACTTCTCGATTGTCTCTAGCACATAACCGTGCATTACTTCCCTATAATCCAAGTGGGTTACCATTCTAAGTTTATTTTCTCCTAGAGCACTAAAAGAAATATTCTTTTGTTTTAATTTCTCTATTACTAGGTTTTGGTTATAATTTGGCTTGACCGAAAAAATAATAATATTCGTTTCAACAGGTTCAACCGTAGCTACCCAGTTTGTTTTTGATAAAGCTTGTGCTATTTCTTTGGCTCTACGGTGGTCTTCCGATAATTTTGCGATATTATTTTCTAAAGCATACAAACCTGCAGCTGCTAGATAACCTACTTGTCTCATGCCTCCTCCAAGCATTTTTCGGATTCGCAAGGCACGTTGAATAGTTGCTTTATCTCCCAATAAAACAGAACCAATAGGAGCCCCTAATCCTTTAGATAAACAAACTGAAATCGTATCACAAATCTGACCAAAGGCTTTGGGGTTTTGTTTCTTAGCAATTAACGCATTCCAAATTCGGGCGCCATCCATATGAAACTTTAAGTTATTAGCAATGCAGACTTCTTTTATTTTTTGAAGATCTCCTAATTCATAACAAGCACCACCTCCTTTATTTGTAGTATTTTCTACACAAACTAAACTTGTAAAAGCAGTGTGATAAAAATCAGGATTATTAATCGCCTGAGTCACTTGTTCCGCCGTAATCATACCTCTATCACCATCAATTAAATTAAAAGAAACGCCACTATTGAAAGAAGCTCCTCCCCCTTCGTATAAATAAACATGCGAAAACTTGTCAGCAATAACTTGATCACCAGGATTGGTCTGTAATTTAATTGCAGTTTGATTAGCCATAGTTCCTGATGGAAAAAACAACCCTGATTCCATTCCGAAGATTTGTGCGACTGTAGCTTCAAGTTCAATAACCGTAGGGTCTTGCTTGTAAACATCATCTCCTACTTGAGCGTTAAACATACACTCTAGCATTTCGAAATTGGGCTTCGTAACAGTGTCACTAACTAAGTTTATTTCCATTTTATTTTTTATAATATGATACGGACAAAAAGCATATATGAGATACAGACAAGTCCCGCCTTGTCCCTTCACAAAATTTTTCTATTTTTGCGCAACAAAATTATAATAATTTATGACAACTACCGAACAAATTAAAGGTATTGTGGAGCGCCTTGGTGCGTTGAGGAGGTATCTTTGACGTTGATGCTAAATTAATCGAAATTGCTAACGAAGAAGAGAAAACTTTTGCTCCTGATTTTTGGAATAACGCCAAAGAAGCACAACTTATTGTTAAAAATCTGACATCTAAGAAAAAATGGATTGAAGACTATAATAAAGCCATCGAATTTACAGACGAATTACAATTAGCTTATGAGTTTTACAAAGAAGGTGAATTTACATCTGAAGAATTAGACGAGCAATACGATAAAGCAGCTTCTCATATTGAAGGAATCGAATTCAAGAATATGCTATCAGATGAAGGTGATAGTTTGAGTGCTGTTTTACAAATCACAGCTGGTGCTGGTGGAACTGAAAGTTGTGATTGGGCTGAAATGCTGATGCGCATGTACATGATGTGGGCAGAGAAAAGTGGCTACAAAATCAAAGAATTAAACTTTCAGAAAGGAGATGCAGCAGGGATTAAAACGGTAACACTTGAAATTGAAGGAGATTATTCTTTTGGATATCTAAAAGGTGAAAATGGAGTACACCGATTGGTGCGAATCTCTCCTTTTGATAGTAATGCCAAACGTCATACGTCCTTTGCGTCAGTGTATGTGTATCCCTTAGTGGATGATACTATTGAAATCGAAATTAATCCTGCTGATATTGAAATAACAACGGCTCGTTCTAGTGGTGCAGGTGGACAAAATGTGAATAAGGTTGAAACCAAAGTTCAATTAGTTCACAAACCATCTGGAATTCAAATTCAATGTTCAGAGACGCGTTCACAACACGACAACAGAAGTCGTGCCTTGCAAATGTTACGTTCTCAATTGTACGAAATTGAATTAAAAAAACAATTAGAACAACGCAGCGATATCGAAGCTGGAAAAATGAAAATTGAGTGGGGGTCACAAATACGAAACTACGTAATGCAACCTTACAAGCTTGTTAAAGATGTTCGTACTAGTTATGAAACTAGCAATGTGGATGCTGTTATGGATGGTGATATTGACCCTTTTCTAAAAGCCTACTTGATGATGATGGGACAACGTGAAGAAGAATAATTTGAATTCTACCTCATAATAAGAAGTATATTGCCTTGAATAAAATAGTTCGTCTTTCAAATTGTATTAATAATATAATTTGGAAGACTTTTTTATTAAAAATAGATTCTATTTTAATATCATTTAATTGATTGTGGAAAAAAAAACGATCCATCCTAAAACTGGATGAATCGTCAAACTAACCAATGAAATTATTTTATTCTAAAACCATAATTTTTAAAAATTATAATAAAATGTATACGACTACAACTTTAAATATTGGATTTTAAACTATTAAAATTATTAAAAACAGATTTACAGTTTAGAACGAGCAAAAGTCATTTGGTTTAATTGTTTTTTTTTGGCTTAACACAATATTAACTTTTTATTTTTAATATTGAAAGTTTTATTGATTTTTTAAATATTCTAATATACTATAAACCAATAAACAGGTCATAATAAATTACCTTTGTGCCAAATAAAAAAAATGAAATGACAAAGTCTAATTATTTTAAAACAATTTTAATTTTAGGTTCTCTTACAGCACTTGGTCCTTTCTCAATTGATATGTATTTACCAGGTTTTTCAGGTATTGCCAAAGACTTAAATACAAGTGTAGCTAATGTTGCCATGACCTTATCAAGTTATTTTATAGGTATATCAGCAGGTCAGTTATTATACGGTCCATTATTAGACCGATTTGGAAGAAAAAAACCGCTTTTTATAGGGCTCCTTGTTTATATAATAGCTTCCCTTGGTTGTGTTTTTGTTAAAGACATTGATACCTTTATTGGTTTGCGTTTTATCCAAGCAATAGGAAGTTGTGCAGCAACAGTAGCATCAGTTTCTATGGTAAGAGATTTATTTCCAGTAAAAGAAATTCCGAAAGTTTTTTCCTTATTAATGTTAGTTGTAGGATTATCGCCTATGTTGGCACCAACTATTGGTGGATATGTTACCGCTGGTTTTGGATGGCAAGCTGTATTTTTAATTTTGATGTTTCTTGGGATAGGAGTACTTATATCAGCCCAATTTGGTTTACCCAACACCTACACACCAGATGAATCTATTTCGTTAAAACCAAAACCAATCATCAGTAATTTTTTAAAAGTATTAAAAGAGCCACAGTTTTACACCTATGCCTTTACAGGAGCAATGGCTTTTTCAGGACTTTTTACTTATGTAGCTGCTTCTCCAATTCTATTCATGGATATCTTTAATGTAGATGCTAAAACCTATGGTTGGATCTTTGCTTTTATGTCCTGTAGTTTTATTGGAGCCAGTCAACTCAACTCAGTCTTGTTACGAAAATTCACTAGCGAACAAATGATTTTTAATGCATTAATTATACAATCCGTAATTAGCATTACATTTTTGATTGCAGCATTGAATGACTTATTAGGGCTGTATGAAACAATCGGTTTATTATTCTTATTTTTAGGCTGTTTAGGAATTTCAAATCCCAATACTGCTGGACTTACATTGGCACCATTCACCAAAAACACAGGAAGTGCTTCAGCTTTAATGGGTGCTATACAATTAGGATTAGGTGCATTAGCGTCTTATGCAGTTAGTATCTTTGTAATCGAATCCATCACCCCTATGGTTGTTATTATGATGTCAACAACCATTACCGCTTTGATTATACTACAACTTGGAAAACGAACCATCATTTCTAATAAAAATTAGAAAAACAAAACCCCAATAAATATCAACTATTCATTGGGGTTTTAATTTTATAAATGTGTTTCAATTAAGCTTCTGAAACTGATTTAGATGCTTTTTTATCTGGTCTGATAATCATTCGTAAAGAGTTGTCTTTAGAGAAATAAGCCACCATCCAGTTGTAGAATGTTTTTACTTTGTTTCGGTAAGTAATCAAAGAAATCAAGTGAATAAACAACCATATAATCCATGCAAAGAAACCTTTGAAATGCATTTCTGGTTTTGGTAAATCAACTACGGCTTTATTTTTTCCAATAATAGCCATTGATCCTTTATCAAGATATTTAAAAGGAACCATTGGTTTTCCTTGAAGAGAAGCTTTCGTGTTTTTGGCTAAATTAATCCCTTGTTGTATGGCTACTTGGGCTACTTGTGGGTGTCCATGGGGGAAAGCCTCATCGTTAAATTGAATACAAGTGTCACCTATAGCATAAATATTATTAAAACCTTCTAACTTATTAAAGGCATCTGTTTTTAAACGTTTTCCACGACCGTAACTTTCCGCTGGAATTCCTTTAAATTCTCTAGCAGTAACTCCTGCTGCCCAGATCAAGTTTTTGGTTTGAATGGTTTCACCATTAGCAAAATGCACTGTGTCATCAACATAATCAACGACATTATTATTCAATTTAACAATCACACCAAGTTCCGTAATTGCTTTGTAGGTATCATCTTGAGATTGTTTGCTCATTGGCGCTAATAAAGCGGGACCTCCATCTACTAAATAAATATTACTAGCACTGGTTCCTAATTCTGGATATTCTTTTAAAAGAATATTTTTTCGCATTTCAGCAAACATTCCAGATATTTCTACACCTGTAGGTCCTCCACCTGCTACAACAATAGTTAATAATTTACGACGCTTACGAATATCTTTGGTTATAGCTGCCTTTTCTAAGTTTTTCAACAAAGTGTTACGCATGACAATAGCATCATTTAGTGTTTTCATTGGGATGGCGTTCTTTTTAACGTTTTCCATACCAAAATAACTTGTTTCAGCACCAGTAGCAAATATTAGTTTGTCATAATTTAACTCACCATTACTTAATATTACTTTTTTATCCCCTGGAATTACTTCAATAAATTCACCCAAACGAAATTGCAGATTTTTTTTACCTGCAAAAAATTTACGAAATGGATAACTAATACTTGATGGTTCTAGATATGCTGTCGCTACTTGATAGATAAGAGGGGGAAAAAAATTATAATTATTTTTATCAACTAATGTTACATGAACTCCATCTTGATTTAAAAGTTCTTTCGCTAGATTCATTCCAGCAAATCCTCCGCCGATTATTACAATTTCCATATTGTACTATTTAGTCTTTTATAAAATATTTCGTTTTTAGTTCTTTTTTAATCGTTTCACAGGTTTCTCTGTGGGTATATTTCTGTTTTGTAACAAATGATTAGCTAATAATTTTTCTACTAATTCATCTTTAGTCAAATGATGAAAAATTGTTTTTACTTTATTCTTGAACTCAACATCAACTTCGTGATTTGGCTTCGTTTTGAAAATTTGTTTTGCCCAAAGTAAGGTATTGTTTTCTTCAATACTAGCTACCGAAGGTTTTTTGAAAAGATGAAATTTGATTCCCAATTCTTTTTCAAAATTAGCAATTTCAACTACTTCTTCAGGTTGTAATACTGTCAATGATAATCCCTTTGCTCCTGCTCTAGCGGTACGACCACTACGATGAACATAGGCTTCGTAAGCATCTGGCAAATGATAATTAACAACATAAGATATCTCTCTGACGTCAATTCCACGAGCAGCTAAATCTGTTGCTACTAATATATTAATGTGTCCTTCACGAAATTGCTCCATAATTCTATCACGAATTCCTTGTGATAAACTTCCGTGGATTGCTCCTGATGAGAACCGGTTAATTGCTAAATTTTTGGCTAATTTATTAACAGCGGCTTTGGTTTTACAAAAGATAATCCCACGCTCACCTTCTTTAGAATTTAAGAAATGCATTAATACATCCAGTTTTTCAATAGGATCAACAACAATGTACTGGTGATCAATTCCTTGATTCCCTACTGTTTCCATGCTAGCGCTTACTTGAACAACATTTTTATTTAAGTAATTCTGAACCAATTGCTTGATGGTTCCTGGCATAGTCGCTGAGAACAATAATGTTTTGTGTGCTTTTGGTAATTCTGCAACGATTTCATCTAAACTTTCCTTTAAGATACTGACCATTTCGTCAGCTTCGTCTAGTACTAAAAATTTAGTATTAGAAAGATTAATGGCTTTACGCTGAATCAAATCAATCAAACGTCCTGGAGTAGCTACTACAATATGAGTTGGCGCAGTTAATCTTTCAATTTGTGGTTTGATAGGAATCCCTCCGCAAGTAGCGGCAATAGAAACTTGAGGTAAATATTTAGCAAATGCTTCTAGATTAGAAAAAATTTGGTGCCCCAACTCACGTGTTGGAGCCAAAATAACGGCTTGTATGATAGGTTGCTCCGTTTCTATTAATTGTAATAGAGGTAAACCAAATGCAGCCGTTTTTCCAGTTCCTGTTTTAGCAAGCCCAACTACATCAGTAGTATTGGATAAAAGTAACGGAATTGTTTTTTGTTGAATTTCTGTTGGTTCAACAATATTCAATTCGGTAATTGCTTTTAGAATTGGTGATGATATTCCTAAATCTAAGAATTGATTTGCCATTGGAGTATTTATGTTTGTACTAAATTATTAATTTAAATAGGAATTTTCTAGCCCTATTACTTCACTAAACTTTAATTTTCATAGGAGTTCAGTGACCTTCGTTTGAAACAGTATTCTCTTGTAGTAACTATAGCGGAACACAAGAGATTGAGTAGATAGCGGAATTAGCTCGTAATTATTCATTATCATCCTCTTCATCTTCTTCGTCATCCAATTCTCTTAATATTTTTTCTCTATATTTTTTACCAATTAATAAGGTTAGTTTTAAGGTGTAATCCTCAACTAACCATTCTCGATAATTTTTACTACATTGACTTAAACATTTAGCATAACGCTTAATACGACACTCAATATCTTGATCTAACTCTTTAGACAGCATTCTTGCGTCTTTCAACTCCTCTGTATTATCAACACACATGGCTGCGTGTTGGTCTAATGATTTCTCAAGAACCACTTTAGAGCGTAAATTAAGAGCAATTGCTTGTTTGTGCTCTTCATCAACATCAAAAGTGACATCAGCTGTTTTGCTAAACTTTGCACGTAAATCTAGTGGCATTGTATATTTAAAATGCAACTCAATCTCCGAATCATCACGTAAATTTTCCAGATAAAATTCTGGAGATTTAAAGATATGTTGCCAGTTAACTGGTTCACTCCATAGTCCGAAACGAGCTGCATTATTTCCTAAATCAATTACTGCAAAGGTATCTTTATTGGGTAACTTACGGGAACCACGACCAATCATTTGGTAATACAACGTCAATGATTTAGTTGCTCTATTTAAGATAATTGTTTCTACCGTTGGCTCATCAAATCCTGTAGTTAAGATTCCTACAGAGGTCAAAATAGCATCTTTAGTATGCTTGAACCAATGTAAAATTTCCTTACGTTCTTCATTACTACTAGTATTATCCAAGTGACGAACAGGATAACCAGCTTCTCTAAATGTTTCATAAACATATAAGGAAGTGTTAATACCATTATTAAAAATCAAGGTTTTCTTCCCCATTGACCTTTCGGTATAAGCATGCAATAATTTCTCTTGCATGAGGGTATTAGTATACAAATCATCTGATGATTTTACCGTATAATCACCGTTTATACCTACTTTCAATGATGTTAGTCCCACATCATAACTATACGTAATGGCATTTGCCAAGAATCCATTTTCAATTAATGACGCAATGGTATCACCTACAATCAACTCATCATAACTTTGATGCATGGGCAACTTAATGTTAGAACTTAACGGTGTTGCTGTTACTCCTAATATAAAAGCATTCTTGAAAGAATTTAATAATTTTCTAAAGGAGTTGTAGTGTGCCTCATCAATGATGACTAGACCTATATTATCAAGGTGTAGTTTTTCATCATTAATACGGTTTTTTAACGTTTCAACCATAGCTACAAAACAAGAATACTCATTTTGATCTGGAAGATCTTTTACCTTACTATTAATGATTTTATTTTTGACACCAAAACCTTTTAACATTTTGGATGTTTGCTTACACAACTCAATCCTATGAGTCAGTACCACTACTTTTTTATTGTGTTTAGAGATGTATCTACGAACAATTTCAGAAAAAATCACGGTTTTACCACCACCAGTTGGTAGTTGATATAATAAGTGATGTTGTTTAGGTCCATTGTCTATGCGTTCAAAAATGGCATCAATGTCATCTTGTTGATATGCATAAAGTTCTTTTTTATCTTCTTTTTCTATTTCTAAAATATTTTCCAGCATCACCTATTTTGAGTTTTTGCAAAAATACGTCTAAAAAACAGTTAAATGGCTATATTTAAACAAAAAGATGATGAATCTTTAAATAAATAGGGATTATAATTGATTTAGTCCTCAAATGGTTCAATAATCGCATTAAATTGCGCGTGATTTTTCCATTTTTGCACTAAAATTTCATTATAAATAGCTAAAATTCTTTTTTTAAATTCAGATAAAATGCCATTTATAATGCAAAAATGCACTGCTTGCTCAAAAGAATTTCCCATACTCTTGTAAAAAAGCTCTTGTTTGATAAGATTTTGTGCTGAAAAAGTTTGGGCAATTTCGATATTGTAAAACATGATTTCAGCAATTACAAATGGATCAACTCCAAGTAGCATAAAATGCTTGATGTATTTTTGAGCTACAGAACGACGCATTTTGGGTTTACTTTTCCTTCCCGTTTTTTTTATGGGGAAATATTCATTGGAAATTTTGAACTTACATTCCTGCAAAAGTTTATCTTCATTTGGATTAAAGACGAAATCATAATACACTTTCACGGGACTAAATTTTTCATACAATTCGATAATTTGCTCTTCGAGTTGTTCTTTATTCAATTCCAACAAGTATTTTTTTAAATCACGTTTGCTCATAATGAAAATTTTCAGCTACAAATGTAAATTAGTTTCAGACTTAATAACACAAAAATCAATCCTAATTCCTTAATTTTGCCACTCATTCAAATACAAAATACAATGTTCAAGCTTTTTAAGGTTACGGCAATTCTAGAAGGAATATCCTATTTAGTTTTATTTTCGAATATGCTTTTTATCAAACCAAACAATTTTGAATTATACCATACTTTATTAAAACCAGTGGGGTATGCTCATGGTTTCTTGTTTGTAGGATATGTAATCCTTGCTGTTTTATTAAAAAAGAGTCAAAATTGGGATCTGAAAACTTTTGGAATTATTTTACTGGCTTCATTAGTGCCTTTTGGTACTTTTTATATTGATAAAAAATACTTGGCTACAGCTTAAAAATAAGTCGAAAGTTTTAAAGCAGCAAAGTTAAAAGTGTAAATAGTACGATAAAGAACTAAAAACAAACAAGTTAATCTGATTTTATACAATTTTAAAATGCTGTATTAAAAAGTGCTTTTTATGTAAAATTAATATCAAACAATATTTTTTTAAAACCATTAAGAAAATAAGAAAATTAAGTTTTACTTAATGACTCTTAATTTTCTTAGTGGTTTTTTATCTAAGAGATCTAATTACTAAAAAGCTATTGCAAGCGATCTTTTACAAACTCGATTTGAGTTTTTCCATGAGGTTGTGGTTTTCCGTCACTTCCTAAATTAACCATCGTTGTAGCATCAATTGTAATAATAGTTTCACGAGTCATCATGTTTCGTACTTCACATTTTAAAGTAACAGAAGTGATACCAAACTTTACTACATCAATTCCTATCTCAACAATATCGCCTTGTTTTGCCGAGCTCCTAAAATTAATTTCAGACATCGTTTTAGTCACCACTTTTGTGTTTTCTAATTGAATAATAGAATACAAAGCCAGTTCTTCATCTATCCAGGCTAATAATTGTCCGCCAAATAAAGTCCCGTTAGGATTTAAATCTTGTGGTTTTACCCATTTTCTAGTATGAAATCGCATATTTTAATATTTAATAATGCTAAAATAGGACTTCGCTTAGAATTTTTCGTTAATTTTAAAATAAAAAGATGAATCAAAGAGATGTTTTTTTATGCCAGTTCAGAGGAGAATCTATAGGTAGTATTAACCCCAATTCATCCTCTGATGAGAATTTTCAAAATCAAGTTATTCGTCCCATTTTAAAACTACAAAATGATCTATTTGTAGCCTCCTTCATGAACTATATTAAAAAGTACAAAAAAGATTTTTACTCCCATACTGTAGAAAAAAAATTAATGACAATCGAAAACGCTATACAAAAAGATATTAAGTACAGAAATGCGCTCAAAGGAATGGTTATCGCTTTGTTTACAGCGGATGAATATACACTTTATATCCAAAGCTCATCAAACCTTAACAAAAGAATGATGAATATGCTTATCGAAAGACTTAAAGACCAAGTACAACTATTTGAAAACGATACTGTTTCTTAACATTGACTGCTCTATTTGTAATTCTGATTTAAAATTACACTTCATTTAATAACCTTTTATTAATCTCCATATTTTGTTATTTAAAGATTTAAATTCATCTCGTATAATCTCTTTGCTGCATGGTTTATTTTCATTATAATTGTTAAAACAAAAAAGATGAAAGAAGCCTATTTCAAATGGTATTCTCCTAACTTGAGTAAAGAAATTGAAATGTTAGTTTTTGGTCATGCAGGTCAACCCTTACTTCTATTCCCTACCTCAATGGGTAGTTTTCATGAGAATAAAGACATGGGACTTATTGAGTCAGCCCGATGGTATATCGAGCAAGGATTAATTACGATTTATTGTCCAGATAGTATTGATAAAGACAGCTTTTACAACAAACATATTCATCCTACTCATAGAATTGCGAACCATGTAGGGTACGATAAAATGATTTGCCATGAAATAGTTGAAAAAGTAAAAAAAAACACCCCTTCTAACAAAGTAGTCCTTGCTGGTTGTAGCTTTGGCGCTTATCATGCTGCTAATTTTGCTTTTAAACATCCAGGTTATGTTAATCATCTTTTTTGTATGGGAGGTGTTTTCAATATCAAAACTTTCATGGATAGTTTTTATAACAATGATATTTTTTACAATAATCCAGAAGATTATTTACAAGGTTTAAACGATTACGAACTCTGGAATATGGATATAGCATTGGGAACTTCTAATTGGGATATTTGTTTTGATGCCAACTTGAAATTAAGTAAAATATTAAAAGAAAAAAATATTCCACATTGGCTTGATATTAAACAAAATAGAGAACATGACTGGCCTGTATGGAAAGAAATGTTTCCACATTATTTATCTCGGATTAAATTTTAAATTGACCTCAAAAACTAAATAAATCAGCACCCAAAATGAAAAAAATTGGAATCTTATTTGGAATGGAAGATAGTTTCCCTCAAGCTTTTATTGATAAAGTCAACTCTAAAAAGGAAAAAGGAATTATTGCTGAAGCAGTAAGTATTGACAAAGTAATTCAAAATAAAGGTGGAGAATATGCAGTCATTATTGATAGAATTTCACAAGATGTACCTTTTTATCGTGCGGCTCTAAAAAATGCAGCATTGACAGGTACAAATGTGATTAACAACCCTTTTTGGTGGAGTGCTGATGATAAGTTTTTTAATAATTCTTTGGCTGACACTTTAGGAGTCCCCCTACCTAACACCGTGATAATACCATCCGCACAACATCCTGAGGATACGAGTTCAAAATCTTTTAGAAATTTGAAGTATCCCATGGATTGGGAAGGAATTTTTGATTACATCAAATTCCCTGCCTATATGAAACCGTACGCTGGTGGAGGTTGGAAAAATGTGTATCGATTAGAAAACAAAGAAGAGTTTTGGAAAACACATCAAGAAACAGGACAGTTGGTTATGATGTTACAAGAAGAAATCGTTTTTACAGAATATTTTAGAGTATATTGTTTGGGTTGCAAAGCCGTTCGTATCATGCCATACGAACCTCGCAATCCACATCATTTGCGTTATGTCATTGATGGCCCACAAACAAATAAAAAATTATTAAAAACTATCAAAGACTACACTTTGCGATTATGCAAAGGACTGGGGTATGATTTCAATACGGTAGAATTTGCTGTACGCGATGGTATTCCTTATGCTATAGATTTTGGAAACCCTGCTCCTGATGCCGAATTGACTTCTGTAGGTGCTGAAAATTTTGAGTGGGTAGTAGAAGAATCAGCCAAAATGGCCATTGCTGCTGCCAAAAAACATAAACCAGGTAAGATGAATTTGACATGGGGAACTTTTATAAAAAATGCTATTGGTTCAAAAACATTGTCACTAGGGATCAAATTATAATACCATTTTAAGTTTTTAAATTAATTGAAAAATGAAAAAGCTACCTGTTTTTACGTTAGGTGTTGAAGAGGAATATCAAATTATAGATCCTGAAACTAGAGATTTAAAATCGCATTTGTCTAAAATTGTCGATGGCGCCAAAATGTTACTAAACGAACAAGTAAAAGCCGAAATGCATCAATCAGTCGTGGAAGTAGGAACTAATATTTGTAAAAACATACATGAAGCAGAAAAGGAAATTAAGTTTTTGCGTTCCAAAATTGTAGAACTTGCAGGAAATCAAAATTTAATTGTAGGCGCTGCGGGAACGCATCCTTTTGCTAAATGGCAAGACCAACCCATAACTGATGACCCTCGTTACCACAATATTATTAACGAATTACAAGACGCAGCACGTTCTAATTTGATTTTTGGAATGCATTGTCATGTAGGAATCGAAAACAGGGAAATAGCACTACAATTAATGAATCAGGCTTGTTATTTCTTACCTCATATTTTTGCCCTTTCGACCAATTCTCCTTTTTGGGAAGGCAGACAAACTGGTTACAAATCTTATCGAACCAAAGTATTTGATAAATTCCCAAGAACAGGACTTCCTGAGTATTTTGAATGTTTAGCCTCATACGAAAATTATTTAGAAACCTTAGTAAGAACTAATTGTATTGACAATCCAAAAAAAATATGGTGGGATTTGCGTTTACATCCTTTTTATGACACTATTGAATTTCGTATTTGTGATATGAGTTTAACGGTTCAGGAAACGATATGCCTTGTTTCAGTTATACAAGCAATCGTGGCTAAGTTATACAAAATGAATCAAAACAATATGAGTTTCAATATTTACCGTTTGGCACTCATCAAGGAGAATAAATTTAGAGCGGCTCGATATGGAATTGAAGGGCAAATGATTGATTTTGGCTTGCGTAAAGAAGTTGAAACTAAAATTTTGATTTTAGAATTACTTGATTTTATAGATGATGTGGTGGATGAATTAGACAGCCGAGATCATATCAATTATGTGCATGAGATTTTAAAAAATGGTACTGGCGCAGCCAAACAAATTGCCGTTTATGAAGAAACCAAAGACCTTAAAGAAGTAGTTAATTTTATTACAACAGAATTCACCAAAGGATTGTAGAATAAAATATAGTTTATTTTTGCATTTCGTTAAATACCACAAAATGAATAAAAAAAAAATAATAAGATTAGCCATTTTGGATATGTACGATGGACAAGCCAATCAAGGAATGCGCTGTATTATTGATATTATAACCCGCTTTTCACCTTTCGTTAATTATGATGTTTTTGATGTCAGACAGAAGGGAGAATTGCCTAATATAGATAAATACGATTTATACATTTCAACAGGAGGTCCAGGAAATCCATTGGAAGGAAACGGAGATTGGGATATCAAATATTATCAATTTATTGATGAATTAACAAAATGGAACATTGAAAGTCCCATAAAAAAATACATGCTTTTTATTTGCCATTCTTTTCAAATGGCTTGTAAACATTTTGGCTTAGCTGAAATCACGAAAAGAAAAGACACTTCTTTTGGTGTAATGACCATACATAGAACCAAAGAAGGAGTTACAGACCCAATTTTTGAAGGGTTAAATGATCCATTTTACGCAATTGACTCTAGAGATTACCAAGTAATCCAACCCAAATTGTCTGTTTTCAAAAAGAAAGGAGCTAAAATAATTTCGTTAGAAAAAATAAAAGATAATGCTCAATACGAAAGAGCCATTATGGCTGTTCGATTTACGGATTATTTTGTGGGAACACAATTTCATCCTGAAGCGGATCCTCTCAGTTTTATCGCTTCATTAAGAGATAAAGAGGCTAAGGCTAAAATTAGAAAACTAAAAGGAAAAAGAAAGTTTCGAAACATGTTAGAAGACTTATTGGATGATGATAAAATCTATAAAACTAACGAAACATTAATACCTAACTTTCTTCGTATAGCAATCAATGATTTAATGAAAACAAAAAAAATTATGTCCAATTAGTAACTGCTTTTTTATATGATCTCAAAATACAGGGACGAATTCAATTCGCAATTTTCCGAAGACAAATACCAAGCTCTCAAAGAGGATATCGCTTCTGATTTTGACTATACTCCTACTTTTAGAATTGGAGAAACTCCTTTTTTTATTTCCAAGGAATTAAAATCACAATTAATTGAAGGTTGTAACCAAGTGATTGCTTTGATTCAGAGAAATGATTTTAAAACACTTACAAATAAATCTTTAGAACTAAATCATAACGTTCTAAACGAAGATGATCATACTAATTTTATTGCAATTGATTTTGGGATATGTGAAGAGGAAGGAAAAGTCATTCCTAAATTAATTGAAGTACAAGGATTTCCGTCATTGTTTAATTATCAAAACAATCTCTTTGAAAAATTCAAAAAACAATATCCTTTTTTAAATGGGTTTACTCCTTTTGTACATAACATTTCGAATCAAGAATATTTAAAAATTTTAGAGGAAGTTATTTGTAATTATCACCCTAAAGAGAATGTCATTTTATTGGAAATCGAACCTGAAAAACAAAATACAAAAATTGATTTTTACTATTGTAAAAGAGATTTAGGAGTCCCAATTGTATGTGTGACTGAGATTGTTAAAAAAGAAAACCAATTGTTTTATCCCAATGAAAAAGGTAAATTAATATTGATTAAACGTATCTACAATAGAGTGATTTTTGACGAATTGGATTTGCGTAAAGATTTAAAATTAAATTTTCATTTTACTGATGATTTAGATGTAGAATGGGCAGGTCATCCCAACTGGTTTTTTCGAATTAGTAAATTCATTTTACCTTATCTCAAAGGGCCGTATTTTATAGAAACCACTTTATTAAGTGAGCTCAATGAAATCCCTGAAGACTTAGAAAACTACGTCTTAAAACCCTTATTTTCTTTTTCAGGTTCTGGGGTTATCTTTCATGTCAAAAAAGAAGATATCGAAGCTATCAAAGAAAAAGAATTATATATTTTACAGAAAAAAGTAAATTATCTTCCGATTATTCAAGCTCCGGATGGAAAAGTAAAAGTAGAAGTAAGAATGTTATGTACTTGGAAAAATGATGACTCTGCTCCTACTATTTTATGTAATCTAGCACGATTGAGTCGTGGCGAAATGATAGGTGTAAAATTCAATCAAGACAAGGATTGGGTGGGCGGAACGATTGGATTATTTGAAAAATAGTTTCGTATGAAATATGATTAGATATTTTTGATTTTATGGTTTCTACATTCAAATAAATAATCTTTAATCAGGATTAAAAATATTTTAACTTAGTACCGATATGTGTGAGGGATAGCAGTGGAAATCCTTTTTATTATGGAGCTTTTGCGGAATAATAAAAAGATTGTAACGAATAGCCCGACCCGAAGTTTTTACGGAGGGTCACACCAAAAAGTAACTAATGTAATAAATACTTATTTTTTCCAGAGTTTTTTGAATAAAACGGGACAAATTTTCTCCATAGTTTTAGGTTCGTCCACATTCCAAGTAAAATCGATTAAAGGATAATTTTCATCATTGGTTATAAAAGTGCCATAATCAATATATTCATAGATTTCTTGATTAGTTTTGTTCAAAAAAGCATTCATAGATACAAACCAAAAGCCTTCAAATTCATAGTTTGTTTTGCCTTCTTTTAGCTGACTCACAAGACTATCTGGATTAGCAATAGCTTTATAGAATACTTCTTTCCCTCTAGAAAGCAACCAACATCTGAAATAATCAAAACTACTAGCATCAGTCGTTCCTTGATTCATAAGGAAAGCGGCGCACCACAAATCAGATTTATAGGTGTCATAAAGTAGCTTATCCGTTCTCAAACGAAAACCTATAATTTCTTTAGGAGTTAATTTTTCGATTTCATTTGTCAATATAATTTCTCTGTCTTCTTGAGGAAGATTGCCTTTCAATGAATTTTCAATGATTGACCAATATAGATCTTCGTTAAGCATCTCATTAGACTTTGAGAAAGGAATAGAATCAAATGCAACTACTGGAAGAACAGTTGTAGTGATAACTTTGGTTGTTATAGTGGTACTATTTAGTTTTTCACGACTATTTTGACTTAACATAGTAAGACTTAAAAACAAAAATGATAATACTATACTAATTTTCTTCATAAAGGAATTCGAATATACGA
Source organism: Flavobacterium sp. (assembly GCF_049590715.1). GTDB lineage: Bacteria > Bacteroidota > Bacteroidia > Flavobacteriales > Flavobacteriaceae > Flavobacterium. The sequence continues at coordinate 9,050 of NZ_JBAWDL010000217.1, read as the reverse complement.
TTGGTTTGCACGTTTATATTCTTAGGTAAAATTAGTGATTTTTAATTTGCAATTTCACTATCTAGAATATAAAAATTGTTATCTATTTTAAAATCTAACTTTTCAGTTGAGAAATCTTTTGTTTTCCAATTTTGATTGGGTTTTATCCAATATAGTTTGTCGTTGACAGCTATTTTTATAGGCATAGAAAACCCAGGAACACAGTTACTCCATCTAAAACTTAATTTATTTTTTGAAATTTGATGTTCTAAAACAGGTACTTTTATGTCTCTCAAATATTGGTTAAAAAAATAATCTAGATTTATACCTACAGCTTTAGACAGGTATTCTTCAATTTGTTTTGTAGAAACTGTTTGATGATAAAAAGTAGTATTCAAACCTCTTAAAATACCCCTCCATTTGACATCATTATCAACAATTTGACGAAGAGTATGCAACATATTGGCACCTTTAAAATACATATCTGACGAACCTTTATCATTTACATTGTAGTGAGCAATGATGGGTATATCATTTACAATATTAATTCTGGTTCCTCTTACATACTCAAAACCTGCTTGTTTGCCATAATAATATTCAACAAAAAGACTTTCGGCGTAACTAGTAAAACTCTCGTGAATCCACATATCAGCATTATCTTTATTGGTAATACTATTTCCAAACCACTCATGACCCGATTCATGTACGATGATAAAATCAAATTTAAGTCCCCACCCAGTCTGACTTAAATCAGTACCCATATAGCCATTCCTAAAACCATTTCCATAAGAAACAGCACTTTGATGTTCCATACCTAAATAGGGAACTTCTATTAATTTATATCCATCTTTATAAAAAGGATAAGGACCAAACCAGTATTCAAAAGCCTTTAACATACGAGGTACTTCTTTGAATTGCATTTTAGCTTTATCCAAATTGGGACGTAAAACATAATAACTACAATCTAACTTTCCTTTTTCACCTTGATAAATTTCGGAAAATGAAACATAATCACCTATATTAAAATTAACTCCATAATTGTTTATTGGATTTGAAACTTGCCAATGATAAGTAGTTGTTCCATTTTCTAATAAATCTGACTTTACAAGTTTTCCATTAGAAACCCCCACAAGTTCTGACGGCACGTTGATGCTAATATGCATAGCATCTACTTCATCAGCTAAATGGTCTTTATTAGGCCACCAAACACTCGCCCCAATTCCTTGACAAGCAGAAGCTACAAATGGTTTTCCGTTGTTGTCTTTTTTCCATACAATTCCTCCATCCCAAGGTGGATTAACTGCTATTCTGGGGCTTCCTTTAAAATAGACAGTCAATTCTTTAAGACTTCCTTTTACCTGTACAGTTTTTAAATTTACAAAAAAAGTACTTCCTTCTCTTTTGAATTCTAATGACTTTCCATCCTGAACAATCTCTGTAATCTGCATTGGTTCTTGCAAATCAATTTGCATTACATTGTATTCGTTTACAACTTGATAACAAACAACATTTGAACCAATAATTGATCGATTTGAAATATCTATTTTTAAATCTAAATGGTATTCTTTTACATCCCACCAAGCCCTTTCTTTAGTAATACTTCCTCTTAAACTGTCTTGACGACTGAATGAATTTTGGGTAGATTTCAAAGGAGTTTGTGCAAATACAATATTTGCAACCAAAATAAAAATCGCATAAAAAACAAAAGACATCTTCATGACAAAACGAATTGAATAAAATAGTATTAATGTAATTTGGTCACTCTCTTTTGTTCTCCAACAGCTGCAATTCCATTGGTTAGGCGGCAGGTATAATCATCTATAAGAGCTAATATTTTATCGTAGTTTTTTGATTTAACAATCAAACCTGCATGGTATTCTAAAGGCACTCTAAAGCAAACTTCAGGATCTGAAAAAGAAGACAAATCAGGATAAGCCAGATGAGAAAGTGTTAGTACAATTCCCGCATAATTCTCTTTAACAGAGGGTAAGTTGTATTTTTTATTTTTTACCAAAGCATCTTCAATCGACGCCCATTCTTTCCAAAGGTTAATTCCCGAAGCTGCTTCCACCATTTCGGCTAAATGTGCCCCACCTACCCTAGACGAAGTTTCAAGAAAGTAAATCTGTCCTGTTGCTTCGCATTTGATAAATTCAGTATGAGCCGCTCCATTTTTTAAACCAAAACTTTCTAATATTTGCTTATTTATTTCTTTAATCTTTTGATCATCATCAGAATTCCTAACCATGGTAACGCTTCTAAATACACCTCCACTTTGTGAAATTTCTAGTGGTGTTGTTATATATTTAGAAGTCAAACTGAACAAAACGGTTTCATTATACACCAAACTATCGCAATGATAAACATTCCCTGGAATAAATTGTTCTAAAAGGTATTTGAAACGATTAGCTCCTAATTCGTTGATATGACGCCAAGCCATTTCTTTATCTAAAATCTTACTAATTCCTATTGAGGAAGCTTCAGAACGTGGCTTTAGTATCCAAGGCGCAGGAATCGTTTCCATAAAGCTATTAATAGCCTCATCGTTAAATAATGAAGAAAAAACAGGTACAAGAATGCCAACACTTTTAGCGAGCATCCGCATAGCTAATTTATCTCTAAAATAACGACCCGTAGATTGTCCCATACCCTTAATACGAAGGTTTTCTCGAAGATATGTTGCTTTTTCTACATCAAAGTCATCTAAGGCTACGATAGCATCGACCTTTTGAGATTTCATCAAATTAGCGATACCAATAACTAAATGCTCTAAATTCCAATCTACGTCTTGACCGGGCATATAAAAAACCTCATTAATCGCTTCAGAAGGCCAGTTTTTATCCCTCATTTTTTCGCTTGTAACCAAATAAACCGTATTTCCTAATTCTTTTAATTGGATTAAAAAATCAGTTCCTTTAAAATAATTCGAAATACAAACAAAGGTTTTGGCAGTTTCCATGAATTATAAATTTGAGATGAATTGAGTCAACAAATGAACTCCATAAGCTGTTGCATGCTTACTTTTTGCAAACTCATCGTCTCCAAAAGCCACACCTGCGATATCCAAATGCGCCCAAGCTGAGTGTTCTTTGGTAAAAAACTCTAAAAATTTGGCCGCACTTATTGCTCCAGCAACAGGTTTTCCACTATAATTTTTAACATCAGCAATTTCACTTTCAATATCTGATTTATAAGCATCCCACAATGGCAAAGGCCAAAGTCGCTCACCCACAACATCTCCTGCCGTTTGTAATTGTTTTGAAAGCGATTCATTATTGGTAAATAAAGCGGCACATTCGTACCCAAAAGTCCCCACAGCACTACCCGTTAAAGTTGCAACGTCAACAATATATTCAGGATTGAAATTTTTAATCAAATAAGACAATCCGTCTGCTAAGATTAAGCGACCCTCGGCATCCGTATTCGTGATTTCAATGGATTTTCCGCTATAACTTTGAATGACATCACTTGGCATAAGCGATTTGGCGTCCACTGAATTTTCAGTACATGGAACGATAGCGGTGACTTTTATAGGCAATTGCAAATCGGCAATCAATTGCATCGCTCCTAAAACAGCCGCTCCACCTGCCATATCACATTTCATGTGTACCATACCCGAAGTTTTGATATCCAAACCACCAGTATCAAAAGTAACACCTTTCCCAACCAAACCAATATGTTTCAAATCAGCTGGCTTTTGTCTAGGCGAATAATTCATGATAACAAACTGAGGTTCATTTTCACTTCCTTTTCCAACAGCTAAAAAAGCGTCTAATTTTTCAATATGTGCCGCTTCTCTTCCAAGAACCTTGACTTCAAAACCAAATTTCGCACCTTTATCTTGAGCCCATTGTGCTAAATAAACTGGAGTCACTTTGTTGGGTGGTAAATCAACTAAAGTCATTGTTTCTAATTGCGCTCTAGCAATTTTTATTGCTTTGACAACAACTTCAGTATAATCCTTATCACTTTGTATTTGTATTTCAAAATCCGAATTTAAAAAAGGATGTGCTTCGGGATTTTTATAATGACCTAAATTATAAGTTCCTAATAACAATCCTGAAACAATGGCTTCTACTTCATTTTCGGTCATTTGTTCAGGAATGGTAAGCACAATACTGTTAACGAACTGTTCTTTTTGATTTACCGATACTCGTCTAAAAACGGTTTTTAATGATTTATAATCAATCGACTTTCCTAAGCCAATAAAAATATAAATCGTATCATTTAGTTCAGATAAATAAACAGAGTCTTTTCGTCCATTGAAAATTTTAGGAGAAATTTCCATTCCTTCAAATGAAACTGTCATAACATCCGTTTCAAAAACAGGCACTATAACTGTTCCTTTAAATCCTTTTAAATCCGTTATCTGTGTTGTTCTCATTATTATTCTTTTGAATTAAAAAATAACCACTCAATGGCTTTTGGGAATTCATCACTCCAATAAGTTTCGGTGTGTTTTCCTAATTTATTAATACTCAAATTAATTTTCATTTTGTCATTTACAAATTGACTCTGAATCACTCGCTCTCTGAACTTTTTAACGTGTTCTATCATATTATCACTTTCATCGCCTCCAGCATACAAATAAATCTTAGTATCATCAGTGTTTTCAACTTCAACATCAATTTTCAGCTGAGGAACAACCCAAAGTGAAGGGGAAAAAATCATTAATTTCCCAAAAACTTCAGGCTTACGCAAACCGCTGAAAATACTAATCAATCCGCCCATAGAACTGCCACCAATACCCGTGTTTTTTCTATCAATTTTGGTTCTAAAATGTTCGTCCACATAAGGTTTTAGGGTTTCAGTCAAAAACTTAATATATCTTTTTCCTTGGCCTTTTCCTAAAATGGTTTTCCCTACATTGTACTCTTTAATTCGGTCTTCTTCGGCATGTTCAACAGCTACAATAATAATTTTACCAATTTTATACTCAGACATTACCGCCAATTTCTTGTCGATTTCCCAATTCCCATACAACGCTTTTTCATTGAACAAATTTTGAGCGTCTTGCAAATACATTACAGGATAGCGTTCATCAGTAGTATCGTAATCATGTGGTAATAAAGCCCAAACTTTTCGAGTAGTATTCAGTTGCGGAATTTCAAATTCATCCGAAAGCAATACAACTTGGGGTAAAAAATTAGGTTTAAAAGGCAACCAATTTTTTCTCCACCTAGGTACATATTCATTTTGAATACCTGATTTTAAATTTGTTGAACGATTAGGCGTAATTTCTTCATTTTCGCCAATTTCAACAGCACTCCAATCGCCTTTTGTAAATTTGTACAAAAGTGTTTCTGGTAATTCAAAACCCTGAGGAAACTCATATTGGTAATTATGTTCTCCTATTTGTTTCATTATATAATATGGGTCTTGTGTAGCCCAATTATTAAAATTACCTGCTATATAAATTGGACGAGCATCTATTTCATTTGTCGTTAGTATGATATTTAAAGTAGTTTTTTTTATTGTGGTAAGATTGTTTAATTCGATTGTGGTATTTTCAGAATTCATTTTTATATTGTTATGCTAAACCTATTGGGTTAATTTTTTTTATAGTTCAATTCTACAACTATTGTCACATTAAGCTTGTCGAAATATATTTCAGAAGAGATCTTCGAAAGGCTCAGACTGACATTGTATTGGGATTTACTTTACACTTTTATATAAATCTTCTTTTTTAATCTATTTTTATCAATTGTACCCAGGGGGTATATTAAATATTTTATAATATCGTAAATATAGTTTTTTGAAATATAAAAAAGAACTCCCAATAGTTAATTTTAAAACTATTGGGAGTTATAATTATGTTGTTTTTTGAAAAATGCAATTAAAGAATAATCTTTAAAACACTTAAAATTATTAATTGCTTAACCCGTTGGGTGTAATTATTATTTATAGTTAAACACTACAACTATTGCCATATTGAGCTTGTCGAAATACATTTCAGAAGAGGTCTTCGACAAGCTCAAACTGACATTATCAATATAATTAACTTTAGACTTTACTATAAGTTATCTTTTTTAATTGCATCCAATGGGCTATTGCTTAATATAAGTTTTGTTCCCATTCGAGTTAATATAGTACTTCCCTCCTTTAGGACCTAAAAACACTTTTTTACCATTGTATTGTCCAACAACATTATCTTTTGTTGCTACTTTCTTAGCATCCATTTTTGCCTTTGAATCCGCTAATTTTGTTTTAGCAACACCCGATGACTTTTCTTTCGTAGCTACAACTTTATCTTTTGCTATTGCTTTTTTCGAATCCACTTTAGTTTTAGAATCCGCCAATTTTACTTTAGTAACATCAGAGGTTTTTTCTTTTAGAGCTATTCTTTCAGCTGTAACACTCATTTTTGCTTTATCAGCAGTAGCTGTCTGAGCTAAAAGACTCATTGAAAACAAAAATGTAAATAAGAGAGAGGCAATTTTTTTTCATAACAAATTGTTTTTAAAAGATTAACTATACTAAAATTAGTACTTTTTCAAATACAAAATGCATCGAACCCCTTAATAATTTTGCAATATGTTATTCTATTTTTGACGGCTTTTCAAAACGTCAATCACATCATTCAATTTGTATCCTTTTGCTTGTAATAAAATCAAATAATGAAATAACAAATCAGCACTTTCATTTAAGAACAAATCATCATTATCATCTTTGGCTTCAATAACAACTTCAACAGCCTCTTCACCTACTTTTTGAATAATTTTATTCATTCCTAATTTGAACAGAGAAGCTACATAACTCTTTTCAGATTCGGCATTTTCTCTTCGGGTTTGAATAGTATCTTCTAATTTGGAAATAAATCCATAAGAAGCATCGTTTGGTGTTTGCCAACAAGTATCAGCACCAGTATGACAAGTTGGTCCTACGGGTTGCGCCTGAATCAACAACGTATCACCATCACAATCATTTTTGATATCCACCAAGTTCAAAAAGTTTCCACTTTCCTCTCCTTTTGTCCAAAGTCTTTGTTTTGAACGGCTGTAAAAAGTTACTTTTCCAGTATCCACTGTTTTTTGATAAGCTTCGGCATTCATATAACCTAACATCAATACATTCTTGGTTTCGCTATCTTGAATAATGGCAGGGATTAATCCGTGTGCGCTTTTTGAAAAATCTATGTTCATATTTTTTTTAAGTTATGAGTTATAGGTTATAAGTTATGGGGTTAGAACTCTTATCGTTTAACACCTAACTCATAACACTTAACTTCTTTCTAAATTCTTACTTCAATATTGTTATTTTTTAATTCTTTTTTCAATGTTTTAATTTCAATTTCCTTGAAATGAAAAACACTTGCTGCCAAAGCTGCATCCGCTTTTCCATCGATAAAAGTATCTGCAAAATGCTGCATATTTCCTGCACCTCCCGAAGCAATAATTGGGATATTCACTAAACCAGACAATTTAGCCAATGCTTCATTAGCAAATCCATTTTTAGTTCCGTCATGATTCATTGATGTAAACAAGATTTCTCCTGCTCCTCTTTGCTCTACTTCTTGTGCCCAGTCGAATAAATTCAATTCCGTTGGTACTTTTCCACCTACTAAATGTACAATCCATTCGCCATTAATTTGTTTGGCATCAATCGCAACCACCACACATTGGCTTCCAAATTTCTGAGCCAAATCATTAATCAACTGCGGATTTTTAACCGCTGATGAATTGATTGAAACTTTATCTGCTCCGTTTTGCAATAAAACTTCAACGTCAGAAACTGCCGAAATTCCACCACCCACGGTAAACGGAATATTAATCGTTGCTGCTACTTTGCGCACTAAATCGACTAAGGTTCTTCTTCTTTCTTCCGTTGCCGAAATATCTAAAAAAACCAATTCATCTGCCCCTTCATCTGAATAAATTTTGGCTAATTCCACAGGATCACCCGCATCACGCAAATCTACAAAATTTACGCCTTTAACCGTGCGTCCGTTTTTGATGTCAAGACAGGGTATTATTCTTTTTGTAAGCATTATGTATCTTTATAGAATAACCCTAACAGGGTTTTAAACCCTGTTAGGGTTTGTTAAAATATATTGTTCTAATTGTTTCAACGAAATTCTTCCTTCGTAAATCGCTTTCCCGATAATAGTTCCTTCGCAACCTATTTCGGCTAATCTTGGCAATTCGTCAAAAGTAGAAATTCCACCTGAAGCGATTAATTTTAATCCTTCGGCTTGCGCCAAAATTTTAGCATACAAATCAAAACTAGGACCTTCGAGCATTCCGTCTTTCGCAATATCTGTACAAATAACGTATTTAATTCCTTTTAACTGGTAATTTTGAATGAAAGGCACTAAATCTTCATTAGATTCTTCTAACCATCCTGAAACGGCTACTTTTTCATTATTGGCATCTGCACCCAAAATAATTTTATCTGCACCAAATTTCGAAATCCATTCTTCAAAAACGGCTCTGTTTTTTACAGCAATACTTCCACCTGTGATTTGGTTTGCACCGCTTTCAAAAGCAATTTTCAAATCGGCATCCGATTTTAAACCACCACCAAAATCAATTTTCAAATTCGTTTGTGTTGCAATTTGTTCCAAAATTTTATGGTTCACAATTTTGCTTGACTTCGCTCCATCTAAATCTACTAAATGTAAATATTCGATTCCGTGAGCTTCAAATTCTTTGGCTACTTCCAACGGATTTTCGTTGTAAATAATTTTGGTATTGTAATCACCTTTGGATAAACGCACGCATTTTCCGTCGATGATGTCTATAGCTGGTATGATTCTCATTTATATAAGTATTAAAGTTTGAAAGTTGAAAGTTATAAAGTCCTCAACTTAATTTATAATTTTAGAAAGTTCCCTAGAATTTTCTCTCCCACATCACCGCTTTTCTCAGGGTGAAATTGCGTTCCGAAGAAGTTATCATTCTCTAAAGCCGAAGAATATTCTACTTCATAATTCGTTGTGGCGATGGTTTCTGTACATAACGGTGCATAAAAACTATGAACCAAATACATGTATTCCTTCTCTGCAATATCCTTGAATAATCCAGATTTTAGATTATAAATTGTATTCCAACCCATCTGAGGTACTTTTACTT
>NZ_JBAWDL010000216.1:0-2366 GCF_049590715.1 Flavobacterium sp. | reverse complement strand
CTGATAATTCTTCAATAAAATAACCATCATTATGTATTAAATCAATAATAAGTTTAGAATCAAATTGACCTAGTAAATTTTCGATCCTTAAAATTCTATCACAATCCTCCCAGTCAAAATTAATTTGATAATGAGGAAATTTTTCAAGTAATTTTTTGATTACTTGTTTAGCTTGCTTTTGCTTAGTGATATTGGTTTTATATACTTCTACCATTTCATTATAAGTTATTTGTAGCTGCTATTTTATATAAACTAATAATTGTATCGATTTATTTTATCATATACCCTTTTTTCCAAACGTCTCTTTTTTATTGTATTATTTTTTAGATTCCACAACAGCTAAATTATTGATTATTTTCCATTGTTTATCTGTATCCAAAACTAAAGAGTTATACGACACAAAGTAATTCTCGGAACTTTCTAAACGTAGTTTTACCATTGCAATTGTTTCGTTGTCGTCAATACTTTCTATTGTCATTTTTCTTGGTAATCCTCCAAAAACACCCTCTTTTATATTTTGTAAATACTGTTGTTTGTCAATTATGGTAATCCCAGAAGTTCCCATAAATCCATTATTGGTTACTCTAAAATCTTTATGTAAAACTCTATCTAGCATATCGACATCGCTAGTGTCTCCACCTTTTACAAAATGGATTATTGCTTGTTCTATTTTGGTTTTTGTTGACATAATTTATTGCTTTTAAAATATTAGTGTTTTTAATGTTTCTTACACATTAAATTGTCTTAAATGGTGGTCGTTGTGTTTATAGGTAAAAATCCCGATTTCATCTTTTGTCATTTTGCCAAAAAAGTCGTGTATAAACTCATCATTTGAAAAGTTTTGATAGAGATTAATCTGTTCTGTCCACATTAATTTTAAAGAAGGTAAATTATCCACTGTTACTTTTACTGTAAATGCCTTTCCTGCTGGCATATTTTTGCCAATAGGTTTATCATCCTTTGTATTGCTTCTTAAAGCCATTTTTCCAAATATTTTTCCAAGAAAATCTTGTTTGTAAACAATATCATTCTTACCCAAAACCCATTCGTTCCAATTTGTACAATGCTTAGACATTTGATAAACATTCATCTTACCCCAAACAGGTTTATTTTCTTCAGTTAGTGAATTAATTCTTTGAATTAACTCGTCTCTTGTTGATTTGTCAAATATTGTTTTCATTGTCAAAGTTGGTTAAGGGTTGTAATGAGAAATAGTTGCCGGAATCATCTTTAAATAATGCCTCTGTACCATAGAATTCTTTTGTAGGTGGCTTAATAAATTCTACACCTTTAGCCTTCAATTCTTCATATGTCGCAAATATATCGTTGCAACTTAAAACACCACAACCAAATATTCCTTTTTTGATAAGATCAATTAATGATTCCGCTATTTTTTTTGGAAACATTTTGCTTACCTTAACAGGGAACAATACAAGTTGTAAATCAGGTTGTTCGGGTGGTGAAACTGTTAACCAACGTGAATCTGGTCCCATTGGAATATCGTCAACCAATTTGAAACCTAATTTGTTCACATAGAAGTCATAGGCACTATCTTGGTCTAAAACGTGAATGTTTGTTACTGTTAATTTTGTTATCATTACTTTTTCTTTTATTTGTTAAACTCAAAACAAAGATCAGCAATGATTTATTTATTTTCATCTTCAAAATTGCTATTTTCCATCCAACCGTGCATATAGGAATAGCAACTTGGTATAAAAGCTGCTGGAGTAGTTTTAATTTTAGTTTTTCTTTCTTTGTAATGGTTTGAGTAATTTGAAGGTGTTTTGCAAACTAATTTGGTAAAAAGTCCGCTAAATGTACTTACACTATCAAAACCAACGGAGTAGCAAACTTCTGATACGTTCATACCATTTTGTAATAATACTTTAGCTTTTTCAATTCTTGTAATTATCAAATATTGGTGAGGTGACTTTCCATAAATCTGTTTAAAAAGCCTTATAAAATGAAATTTTGAGAAAGAAGCTTCGTCAGAAATATTTTCGAGGTCAATTTTTTCTCCATAATTGCTGTCAATGAAAATTTTTGCTCGAATAATTCGCTGATAAAGATAAATCTTTGGATACAGTTCTGAGTTCATTTATTTAGTTGTTATAATGTGGCATATAAACTATTTCCCATTGATGTCCATCGGGATCAGTTATGCTTGCAGAATAACCCCAGGATTCATCTTGTGTCTGTCCGATTTGTGTAGCTCCGAATTTCAAAGCCGATTGCAAGATTTCGTCTACTTCTCCTTTGCTTTCAGCATTATGACTAAGAATAAAACCCGCAGATTTTTCAGTTTGATTGGGATTTGCGGTTAAAGGTAAAAACTCTTTCCTACGATAAAGTACCAAACTAAATTT
>NZ_JBAWDL010000215.1:0-4174 GCF_049590715.1 Flavobacterium sp. | reverse complement strand
GGATCATTTTGCCAAAGATTTGTATTTGAATCGTACACATTTTTATCAAAAAGTAAAAACATTAACTATTTATACGCCTTTCGAGCTTTTGAAAGTCTACCGTTTGAAAAAAGCCGCTGAATTTTTAGTGGAAGGAAAATTATCTGTAAATGAGGTTTATATGATGACTGGATTTAAGAGTCGTACTCATTTTAGCAAACTATTTAAAGAGAAATACGAAGTAACTCCTGGAAAATATGCTGCCGAGATGGTCAGTAAATATTCGGATAATTCAAATTCGTAAAAGTTTTTATTTTGGATAAAATAGGTTTCGTTAAAGATAAAAATCATCATTATTAAATAGAAAAGAACTCGTTTCTTTGAATAAGTCTTTTGAAAATGAAAAAAAATAAATTCGTTACTTTTTTATTTTTTGTGGCCTGTCTTACGATGACAGCACAAACTAAGTTAGCAGATATTTTTGGAAACCATATGGTTTTACAAAGAGAGTCTGATGTAGCAGTATGGGGAACTGATAAGCCAAATGCTATCATTAACATTGAAGGGAGTTGGGGACAAAAAGCAAAAACGACCACTGATAACAACGGACATTGGCAAACAAAAATAAAAACAACTATTGCGGGTGGCCCATACAAATTGACCGTTTTAGGTTCTAAAAAAGTCGTTCTTGAAGATGTGCTACTAGGAGAGGTTTGGTTGTGCTCTGGTCAATCAAATATGGAAATGCCATTAAGAGGTTTCCAAGGTCAACCAGTCAATGGAAATAATGATTTTATTTTAAAAAGTACGAATTCACAATTGCGTTTTTTTGCAGTCAAAAGACAGTTGGCACTTACTCCACAAGAAAATTTAGCGGGTGGGGACTGGGAAATTTCATCACCGGCAACAGCTCCTGATTGTAGTGCTGTTGCCTATTTTTATGGAAAAATGCTTCAGGAAACACTTCAAGTTCCCGTGGGATTGATTACAAGTAGCTGGGGAGGTACCGTAGCACAAGCTTGGACGTCACCAGAAACATTGCGAAAAGATTTCCCAGAATTTAATTTGACTGCTAATACCAAAGAAAATCTAAATCAAAATACGCCTACTGCTTTGTATAACGGAATGATTCATCCGCTGATTCCTTTTGGAATTAAAGGGGTAATCTGGTATCAGGGAGAAGGTAATAGAAGTAAACCAGAACAGTATGCTAGATTGTTTCCCGCTTTAATTACAAACTGGAGAGCTGATTTCAAACAAGGGGATTTTCCGTTTTATTTTGTTCAAATTGCACCATTTGTGTATTCAAAAAATGAAAATGCTTCTTTTTTGCGTGAAGCACAATTAAAAACGATGCTGACTACTAAGAATACGGGTATGGCAGTGACTATGGATATTGGTGAGGAATATTCCATTCATCCGGCCGAAAAACAAAAAGTAGGAGAGCGCTTAGGATATTGGGCTTTAGCCAAAACCTATGAGATAAAGGGGATTCAGTACAGTGGTCCTATTTATAAAAGCATGGAGGTAAAGGAAAGTAAAGCGCTTCTTAGTTTTGAATATGCACCAAGCGGCTTGTTTTCAAAGGATAAAAAAATCGAAGGATTTGAAATTGCTGGAGAAGATAAGGTATTTTACCCTGCGTCAGTGAAAATAGTGAAAGGACAACTAGAGGTATGGAATGATATCGTTTTAAAACCAGTTGCAGTGCGGTATGGTTGGCTGAATTACATTCAGGGAAGTTTGTTTAATACCTTTGGTTTGCCGGCTTCGTCTTTTAGAACGGATACTTGGGATAAATAATGGATTGTTAGGAAAAAAAGATTGGCGCACAATTCTACTATTTATTGTTTCAGGAATGCATGTCTCAGACAAAGTCATTAAATTGTATAATGGCGAAGTTCTAAATAGCAAATTTGCGACCTAATAAAAGAACCAATTGGACACAGCGAAAGACAATAACCTTCGAATTAGCAAAATCACCGATGCTGAGATATTGGTTGGCTTCAAATAAAACCATGACTGAGGTCACGCTGTAGTAAAAAAAGTTTGAACTGATACTACATACTATTTTACAGATAGAAGACCATGATTTTAAAATTGCTTTTTTAGTTAGTAAATAGCTGAGAAGGTTTGTTATTGCTTGGATTGAAAGTTATTTTGTCTTTAAAGTAGAACTATTTACTCAGAGATACTTTTGAAATACCATAACAGACATTATACTCAGCTAGAAATTGAAAATTTGTATAACTAAACTATTAACTAGACCATTTAGTAATGAAAAAAATATTTTTAATTGCCCTCAGTTCTTTTATGGGGTTAAGTCAACTTTCGACTGCACAAGAAAAAATAGCAAAAAGACCAAATATTTTATTTGCTGTAGCCGATGATGCGGGATGGAAACATTTTAGTGCTTACGGTTGTAAATGGGTAAAGACACCCGCTTTTGACCGTGTTGCCAAAGATGGAATTTTGTTCAATAACGCTTACACTCCTAACGGGAAATGTGCCCCTTCGCGTGCGTGTATTATCACGGGGCGTAACAGTTGGCAATTAGAAGAAGCGGGAAATCATTCTCCTTATTTTCCAGCTAAATTCAAAACCTATGCGGAAGCACTTACTGAAAATGGTTTTTTTGTAGGTTTTACGGGTAAAGGTTGGGGACCGGGAGATCCAGGTCAAATCAACGGTAAAGAAAGAGAATTGACAGGAACTGAATTTGATGAATTCAAATTAAAACCACCTACAAAACAAATATCAAATGTTGATTATACTAAGAATTTTGAATCGTTCTTAAAAGCCAGACCAAAAGGGCAACCGTTCTGTTTTTGGTACGGAAGCAAAGAACCACACCGTGCGTATGAATATATGTCTGGAGCAAAATTAGGAGGGATGGATATTAATTCTATTGATGAAGTACCTTGTTTTTGGCCGGATAATGAAGTTGTGCGTAATGACATGCTCGACTATGCTTATGAAATGGAATATTTTGACAAGCACTTACAAAATATTTTGAAGTTATTAGAAGAAAGTGGTGAGTTAGATAATACGATTGTTATCGTAACCTCTGATAACGGAATGCCCTTTCCTCGTGTAAAAGGGCAAGTATATGAATATTCAAACCATTCTCCGCTAGCCATTATGTGGCCTAATGGAATCAAAAATCCTGGAAGAGTCGTGGATGATATGGTGAGTTTTATTGATTTTGCGCCTACTTGTTTGGAAATAGCAGGAATTTCAGAAAAACAATCAGGAATGGAAAAATTGAGCGGAAAAAGCCTGACAGATATCTTTTATTCTGAAAAATCTGGTGTGGTCAATAAAAAACGCGATTTCCAGATGGTTGGTAAAGAGCGTCACGATGTTGGTCGCCCCAATGATGAAGGATATCCTGTAAGGGGAATTATCCAAAACGGTTATTTGTATTTACACAATTTCAAAACGGATCGTTGGCCAGTAGGGAACCCTGAATTAGGGTATTTAAACTGTGATTCGAGTCCTACAAAAACCGAAGTTTTAAATTCCAGAAGAAATGAAGGTATCATGAAATATTGGGAACTGAATTTTGGAAAAAGAGGCGAAAACGAATTGTATGATATTAAGAAAGATCCTTTTTGTGTCAATAATTTGGCTTTGGATGCCAATTATTCGAAACTAATGGCAAACATGAACAAAGCGATGACCAAACAGCTAATCAAAGAAAATGATCCTAGGATTTTAGGAAATGGAGATATTTTTGATCATTATTTATATTATGGCGATGGGGTACAGAATTTGTATAACAATTACATGAACGGTCAACCTCATAAAAAAGGACGAATCGACCCAAAGGATATCGATATGGATATGATGGATAAAACCACTCCTACGAATGAAGTTAAATTGCCTAAAAAGATCAAATCATGAACCGATTAATTTTTACTCTGTTTTTTATTGTTGCTTTCGGGATAGTTACAGCTCAAAATAAAAACCAAGAAGTTATCCAAGTGATTTTATTAGCAGGACAATCAAATATGGCGGGTGCAGGGAATTATACAGCGCTTGATGCTACTATCAAACAAAGAGTTGTCCAAGTAGCGGATAGAGTAATGATAAGTAATTCAGGAAAAACACCCACTCCTTTGTCTTTTTACTTATCGAAAGGGCATAAGGAAAAGTATGGTTTTGAAGAAGCTTTTGGTCCTGAGTTGATGAT
>NZ_JBAWDL010000214.1:0-5568 GCF_049590715.1 Flavobacterium sp. | reverse complement strand
ACCGGAAAAGTATTCTCTCATTTTTGGTTTGCTACTAGAGAATCAGTAGAAAACATAGTATTCCAAAAATTTATTTATCCTAGAGGAAAATACCGATGGATGGCACATTTCATGATTGCTATAGGATGTACTTCGGCGTTTATGATTACCATTCCTTTAACTTTTGGCTGGATACATTTTACAATGGCACCCAATTCTATTTCGGTTTATGAAGCTCATTTTTTTGGCTTCAAAGTCATGGATTTCGAAATAGATTCTATCATCGCATTTTTAACATTCCATGCACTTAACTGGTCTTCTTACTTGGTGATTTTTGGATCAGCTTATTATTTGAGAAGACGTTTAACAAATCCTGGATTGATTGCCACCCAAACTTTTGAAGGCGATTTATTACCGCTCATTTTATTAATTGCTATATCATTTACTGGTTTAGGATTAACTTATTCCTATCAATTCATGAAAGGCTTTGCTTTTGACTTCTTAGCGGTACTTCACGCTGTCACTGTAATCATGTTCTTAATATGGATTCCTTTTGGTAAATTTTTCCATATTATACAAAGACCTGCACAAATTGCTGCCCATATTTATAAAAAAGTCGGAATGGAAAAGGGAATGGCTATTTGTAAACATACAGGGAAAGAATTCGCTACAAAATTACATATTGACGACCTTAAAATAGTCACTAATGAACTCGGCTTTGACTTTTCAATGGAAGACGGAGGATCCTATTTAGATCTAAGTCCGGAAGGAAAACGATCCCGATTAGCACAAGCACATTTAAAAGCGCGACAATCAGGCGGAAATTTATTTGGATAAAAAAAACATAGCTAAGATATATTGGAACAAATAAAATTGTCCCTTCACTTCTTGGCGGTAAAAAATAAAAATATGGCAAAATTACCCGTTTCAGAAGAAAATATAATAACCCAATTTGGACCACATAAAAATTATAGTCCAAAAGAAGGTTTTGAAGGAAGAGATGAACCAGATGAATCTGTAAAGACTCATTGCTGTTTTTGTGGAATGCAATGTGGTATTCAATTATTGGTTAAAGAAAATAAAGTAGTTGGTTTTGAACCTTGGATGGAGTTTCCATTCAACGAAGGACGTCTTTGTCCAAAGGGAGTGCAACGCTATTTACAAAACAATCACCCAGACCGTTTGTTAACTCCATTAAAAAGAGTAGAAGGACAAGGTTTTGTACCTATTTCTTGGGATATTGCAATGGAAAAAACGGTTTCAGAAATCAAATATATTCAGAAGAAATACGGGAAAGATGCCTTTGCAATGCTTTCAGGAGTTTCATTGACCAATGAAAAAAGTTATTTGGTTGGGAAATTTGCTCGTGTTGCTTTACAAACAAAAAACCTCGATTACAACGGACGTTTGTGCATGGTAAGTGCGGGAGCTGGAAATAAAAAAGCATTTGGATTGGATCGTGCTTCTAATAATTATTCCGATTTAGAATATGCAGAAGTCATTTTTGTGGCTGGTGCCAATATCAGTGAAACCTTCCCTACCCTAACCCATTGGATTTGGAAAGCCAGAGATCGTGGAGCTAAATTAATCGTCGTGGATCCACGAATGATTCCGTTGGCGAGAACAGCTGATGTACATTTGGATGTGAGACCAGGAACCGACTCTGCTTTATATGGTGCAATGCTGAAATATTTGGTTGACCATGATATGCTTGATCATGATTTTATCGATAATTACACTTCAGGATTTGATATTACATTAGATGCTGTTAAAGATTATACCTTAGAATGGGCCGAAGAAATTACAGGAATTAAAAAAGAAAAAATAAAAGAAGCTGCTGAATTATGGGGCAAAGCCAAAACCAGCTTCCTACTCCATGCTCGTGGTATTGAGCACCACTCAAAAGGTGTTGATAATGTTGTTGGCTGTATCAACTTAGTTTTAGCAACAGGACGTATTGGAAAACCTTATTGTGGCTACGGAACAATTACAGGTCAAGGAAACGGTCAAGGCGGTAGAGAACACGGTCATAAATGTGATCAATTGCCTGGTAATAGAGACATCGAAAATCTAGAACACCGTAAATATATTTCCGATGTTTGGGGAATCGATGAAAAAGATATGCCTGGCAAAGGATTGTCTGCTTATGAAATTATTGAAGCCATTCACCGAGGTGAAATCAAAGGATTATTGTCGATTTGCTTTAATCCACTAGTATCCTTACCTAATAGTAATTATGTTCGTGAAGCGTTAGAAAAATTAGATTACTATATATGTATTGACTTTTTCTTGAACGAAACAGCACGCCATGCTGATATGATTTTGGCTGGTTCATTACAAGAAGAGGAAGAAGGAACAACAACTTCAGCTGAAGGTAGAGTCATTCGCATTCGTCAAGCAGTTACTCCTCCTGAAGATGCAAGAACAGATACTTCCATTATTTTGGAATTAGCTAAACGTTTGGGTGTTGAAGATAAATTCACATACGAAAACAGTGAAGCTATTTTCAATGAATTACGTGTCGCTTCCAAAGGAGGAACAGCGGATTATAATGGAATTACTTACAAAAGAATCGAAGACAATATGGGGATTTTTTGGCCTTGTCCAACTGAAGATCACCCAGGTACTCCTCGTTTATGGGAAGATAAAAAATTCAAGACTCCTGACGGAAAAGCACATTTTAATCCCGCTCCATATAAATTACCAGGCGAAAGTCCAGATGCTGATTACCCAGTAATCCTAACCACAGGTCGTGTGGTTTCACAATATTTAAGTGGGACACAAACCCGTAGAATTGGAAAATTAGTCGATCAATACCCAGAGCCTTTATTAGAAATCCATCCTAATTTAGCCAAACAATACGGCATTCAACAAAGAGAATTAGTTAAAGTTTCTACTCGAAGAGGTGATGGAATTTTCCCAGCCAATATCGTTGAAACTATCCGAGAAGACACTGTTTTTATTCCGTATCACTGGTCTGGAAAAAAATCAGCAAACCAATTGACGATTGACACTTTAGATCCAATTTCAAAAATACCTGAATTTAAAGTTTGCGCTTGCCATTTAGAACCACTTAAAGAAATAGCGGCCCCTTCAAATGAATCAAAAGCGTATGCAAGTGTCTAATCTATAAAAACAACAAAATATGAATTATACGAACTTCAACACAAACGAAGAGTTTTTTGTAGACATGAACCGTTGCATTGGCTGTAAAGCCTGTGAATTAGCTTGCGCCGAATGCGAGACTAATGGCCAAGAGTCCATGATCCATATTAACTATGTAGATCGTGCGGCTTCAGTACAAACGACCGTCCAGGTGTGTATGCACTGTGATGATCCCGTTTGTGCGAACGTATGTCCTGCTGATGCTATTTCAAAAGATGAATTTGGGATTGTACATACGGCTAATACCGAGAGATGTATCGGTTGTTCTAATTGTGTTTTGGCTTGTCCTTTTGGTGTACCCAAAAAAGAAGAATCATACGATTTAATGATGAAATGTACTATGTGTTACGACAGAACGAGTGTAGGTAAAAAACCAATGTGCGCTACCGTTTGTCCTAGTGGTGCTTTATTTTTTGGTACCAAAGCCGAAATCGAGGAAATGCGTCCAAATAGTACACCTGTGAATAGTTTTGTTTTTGGTAAAGAAATTGTAAATACCAAAGTGAATATTATGATGCCAAAAGGGAGTACAGAATTGATTATATATTAGTTTAAAAAGTGCATCAGAATAGAAGTTAAACAACTTTAAACATGAAACTTTGAACTTTAAACTCTAAAAAATGTCAAAAGAAGATAATCTAAATAAAAACTGGAAAAAAGATTTTCCTATTTTAAAACAAGAAGCGACTCAAGTCAGTCGACGTGATTTTGCCAAATTCTTAACCTTAGTTTCTGGAGGGTTAATGGTCGGAAGTGGATTGGTAGCTGCCAAAGCCCACTTTTACCCAAAAGAAGAAATGAAAGGCGAGCATTTTGTTTGCGAAAAAGACGAAGTCCCATTAGGAGGAACACGTGCGTTTGTGATTGAAGGAAGTACCATCCCATATATAATAATACATCTGGAATCTGGCGAGTTCAAAGCATACGAACAGAAATGTACCCACCTTTCTTGTTCTGTTTTTTACAAGCCAGGAACCGGAATTATTCATTGTCCGTGTCATGAAGGTTCTTTTGATGCTAAAACTGGAGCCGTTTTAGCTGGGCCACCGCCTAGAGCTTTACCAAAATTAGAAGTGTTTTTTAAAGGCAATGCTATTTATGTAAAAGCAGCTACTGAAGAAGTAACGCGTTAAAAGTAAAATCAAATAAAATCATATTGCTATGAGTAGTTTCAGAACCAGTCAAAATAAAGCCAATCCCAACAAACTTAACAATATAATATCGGCTTTGATATTTATGTTAATTATGAATGTGACGATCCAAATTTGGTTGTTATACGCAGCCTTGAATAATGCTTTGGATAACAACAAAGAGATCTTGATACCTGCTTTTGTTGCTTCATTAATTTTATTTTTAATAGGGTTTAGTTTAGTATATTATTTGCCACGCGGAAATTTCAAAAGGTAAAATCATAAAAAGGAACTTCAAGTTGAAGTTCCTTTTTTTATTACATAAACATTTCTCAAAATAGTAATCACATACACGTATCCAATTTTAGTATTTTATTATTCTTTAAAAGGGTTCCATTTGGTATTTATTCCTTAAATTGAAAAAACATTTTAAACTAAAATAAATCCTTTAATATAGTATGGAACGACCAAAATTATCTTTAAATCCAAAAATAGCTTTCTTTTCGACTCAACCGTACGACAAAACTTTTTTTAAAAAACACAATACCAACTTTGGGTTTGAATTGGATTTTTTTGAAACCCAATTAAACATGCAAACTATAGATTTAATTAATGATACAAGCATCCTTTGTGTTTTTGTTAATGACATCGTAAATGCAGAAGTTATGGAATCATTAGCGCAAAAAAATGTAAAAATCATCGCTTTGCGCTGTGCAGGTTTTAATAATGTAGATTTAGAAGCTGCCAAAAAACACAACATTCGTGTTTGTCGTGTTCCTGCTTATTCACCACAAGCTGTTGCGGAGCATGCCATGGCGATGATACTAACTTTAAACCGGAAAACACACAAAGCTTACAACCGAGTTCGAGAGCAAAATTTTTCTTTAAATGGATTATTGGGATTTGACTTGCATGGTAAAACCATTGGTGTTATTGGAACTGGAAATATCGGAAAAGCTTTTACAAAAATCGCCAAAGGTTTTGGGTGTAAAGTTCTAGCTTTCGATATTGTCACTGACCCTGAAATGGAAAAAGAAGGTGTTATTTTTACTGACTTGGATACCATTTTCAAAGATTCTGACATTATCTCACTACATTGTCCTTTGAATGAAAAGACAAAACATCTTATTGACAAAACATCGCTTTCGCTAATGAAGGATAATGTGATGATCATCAATACCAGTCGAGGTGCTTTAATCCAAACTTCAGATGTGATTAAAGCATTGAAAAAAGGAAAGGTGGGGTATCTAGGAATTGACGTTTATGAACAAGAAGAAAAATTATTTTTCAGAGA
>NZ_JBAWDL010000213.1:0-12662 GCF_049590715.1 Flavobacterium sp. | reverse complement strand
TCAAGTGGTTGATTCTGAATGAGAACAAAGCGATTTGTCCTTCAGCAGATCCAGTGTTGTCTGCTTTTCCTCCGTGTTGAGCGAAAATTTCCGCTTTTCCTTCTTTAGTTAAATACATGCTAATATTTTTTTAAATGATTTTTATGTATGTTTTACAGTTATTGTAAGACGGGTGCAAAAGTAGAAAATAATTATGAATTATGAATTACGAATTACGGATTATTTTTTGTGTCAGTTTGGAACAGCTATAACTATTGAGAAAGAACATTTTACTTTTTTTCCTCTTTGTTCACCAGGAACCCAATTTTCATATTTCAATAATACCCTTATCACCTCTTCGTCTAGACCATAACCAAGACCTTTTAGTATTTTTGGATCTGTAATTTTTCCATTCTCGTCAACTATAAATTTGATGTATATTTTTCCTTGAATATTATTACTTATGGACTCTTTAGTGTTATTGAAATTTGCCGCAATAAAATTGTGAAAATGTTGCATCCCTTTTTTAGCAAAGGATTTTTTCTCTAATACAAAATATTTGGATTTTGTATTGTTCGCAAATGTTCTTGTGCCTTTTATGAATTTTCCGTTTTCATATTCCTCTCTGTATGAAGTGTCTTTTTTAAGGTTTTTGCCTTCAAATATGCCATTTTTATAGCCGTCTTTGTATGTTCCTTTTTCGGTCAGACCTGAGTCATTACTGAAATAGTATATTCCATTTCCATTAATAATTAGATGATTCTTGTTTTTGTCCCAGTATTGATTTAGTTTGTAGTATTTTCCTGTTTCATTGTAATTCCCTGTGTTTTCTCCTTCATCTTTTAAATTTCCATTTTCGTAATAATTTAATGTTTTTCCAATTGGATCGCCTTTTATATAATTAGTAATATTTTTTTTATTCCCATTTGTATAATAAGTTGTTTTTTCCCCAATATAGGAACCGTTATTTTTCCTTGATATTGTAGCCGTTGTTTTTAAGATGTCATTTTTGTAGTAATCATGTATTTTGTATTCTTTTAAATTTAAATAATAATCTTTGACTATTCTGTAATATTCATGGTTTCCTTGAGAGGTAGGGTTATAAATGGAATCAAAATAAATAATTTTGTCATTTTCATTTTGTGCGTAGTTTACCATTGATAGTAACAGTAGCAATAGAATTAATTTTGATTTCATATTTGGTTGGTTGCGTAAAACTAAATTAAGTTATTTAATACACGTACGATATTTCTTTACAAACATATTCAAGAAATTGCTCATCTTCAACAGTAAACGCATTGATAGTATGGCTGTCAATATCTATTTGACCAATATTGATTCCGTCAACAAAAATAGGGACAACAATTTCCGATTTTACCGTAATGCTACAAGCAATATAGTTGTCTTGAGCACTCACGTCTGGTACAACAAAGTTAGCATTGGATACTGCCACTTGGCCACAGATTCCTTTCCCGAACGGGATAACAGTGTGATCCGTTTCGGCTCCTACATAAGGACCTAGGTGTAAGGTTTGAATTTCGTGATTTGCAAAATAAAAGCCAACCCAGTTATAATAGGAGATGGAAGTGTTTAAAAGGTGGCAAATGGATAAGAGTTTTTCTTCTCTTATTTGGGTATTGTTATTGATTATTGTTGATATTGGATGATGAAGTTCTGATAGGTTCATTTTTTAATTTTTAGATTTATGCAAAAGTATTTCAATGTACCTTTTTAAAAAGTATTAAATTTGGATTAAATATATGACTTTTGAGAAAATACATTATTCTTTATAAACCTTTTTTAGTCTTTTTGGGTAAGTTCTTTTTGACTTATATCTTGCTAACTTTAGTTTATCAAGGCTATTTGCAGCGTTATGGTGACACTGAAGTAGATAGTATAACGACTTTGGTTGCTGATAATAGTAAAGATTTATTGCGTGTGTTTGCCATTGATTTCAAAACAGAAAAAAACACTTCGGATTTATTTATTAAACTTATTTACAAACAAAAATACATTGCTCGAATGGTTGAAGGGTGTAATGCAATTAGTATTATTATTCTGTTTATTGCTTTTATTGTTTCTTTTTCAAGAAAAATAAAAACGACAATACTATTTATTTTAAAGGGTTCAGTTGCTATTTATATTTTGAATGTGATAAGAATCGCACTTTTATGTGTCTTATTGTACTATTTTCCTGAGTATGAAAAATTTTCACATCGTGTTCTTTTTCCTTTGCTGATTTATGGTTTTGTTTTCGTGTTATGGATAATATGGATTGCTAAATTTTCATTATATGTTAAAAATAATACTCCAAAACAAAGTTAGTATATTGTTAGGACTTTGTTTGGTTTTCTTGTTTGCTATGATTCGTGCATTTGAACATGAATTGTTCTACGATCCTTTTCTTGGTTATTTTGAAGGGGATTTCCATAACCAACCCTTGCCTTTGTATAATTCGATTCAATTATTTTTGAGTTTGGGATTTCGTTACGGAATGAATATGATTATTTCGTTGGTTTTAATGTATGTTGTTTTTAAACAAACAGAAATGATTCGGTTTGTTAGTTTACTTTATCTATTGTTCTTTGTGTTATTGGTAATTTGTTTTTTTGGAATCATTTATTTTTGTGGAGCGAGTAATAATTTAATACTTTTTTATATCCGTAGATTTTTGATTCAACCCATTTTTGTTTTATTGTTTATTCCAGCCTTTTTTTATCAAAAATTTTCTAAATAGCTTTTGTTAAAAATCCAATTTGTTGACTTCGTATTCTTTGCCTATAATGTCTTTTAAAACTGATGGATTGGTATTAGTGTAAAATAAGGGCTGGTTTTCATTTTTAGTTGAAAAACCAACTTCATTTTGTAACATTTTTTGAGTTTGTTTTGCTACTGCTTGTCCTGAATCAATGATTTGGATATGATCAGGTAGAATTTTTTTTATCTGAGGAATTAAGTAGGGGTAATGGCTACATCCTAATACAAGGTAGTCAATACCTGCCTCTATCATCGGTTGTAAGTATGATTCAAGAAGTTCCGTCATTTCAGGGGAGTTGATTTCTCCACCTTCAATAAGTTGCACTAAACCATGACCTACTTGTTCTATGATTTTAGTTGTTTGGAATTTTTCGGCAGTTTTATTAAATAACTCACTGATGAGCGTTCCTTGAGTAGCTAAAATTCCAATTTTTTGAGTTTTAGAATTTAAAGCGGCAGGTTTTATAGCGGGCTCAATTCCAATGAAAGGGATTGGGTATTTATCTCTTAATTCTTTGATTGCATTTGTTGTTGCAGTATTGCATGCTACCACAATTAATTTGCAATCCATTTGCAATAACAAATCAGTGTTTTTTATGCACAAAGCAATAATTTCTTGTTTTGTTTTTTGTCCGTAAGGGGCGTTTTTGCTATCAGCAAGATAGATTGTTTTTTCGGAAGGTAATAAATGATGAATTTCTCTCCATATTGAAGTTCCTCCTATTCCAGAGTCGAATATACCTATGGGTTTGTTATTGTTCATCATAACAAAGTTAACTGCTCTTCGTTAATTTTCCTAAAATTTTTCTCCAAAAAAAAACCGTTTTATTTCATGATTTGAAATAAAACGGTTGCTATGTTTTGTAAAAAAGTTTTTAGAATCCTAAATCTTTTTTCACATCAGCAGTAAGGTTTGTTCCGTCAGCTAATAAAAGAGTTGATCCATCAAGTACGTACTGGAATCCTTTAGCTTTACCTACTTTTTGGATTGATGCCCTTACTTTTTCCATCAATGGTTTTACAATATCAGATTCTTTTTGTTGTAATTCTTTTTGAGCATTGTCTCTAAAGTCAACAATTCTTTTTTGCATGTCTTGAACCTCTTTTGAACGTTCTCCGTTTATAGCGTCAGTAACTGTAGCTGATTCTGCTTCATACTTTTTTAATTTCCCTTGATATTCTTCAACCATTTTTTTGTAGTCTGTATCATAAGTGGCGCTTAATTTTTCAAGTTGTTTTTGTGCGTCAAGCATTGCTGGCATTTTAGACATGATTTCGCTAACATCAACATGAGCTGTTTTTGCTTGTGCATTCATAACTTGATTTGCTCCTAAAATAAATATCGCAGCAATTAATAGTGTTTTAATCTGTTTCATCGGTTTTAAAAAATTTAAGTAATTAATGTAGTTTATTGTTTTATTTGTGTTTCTCGTGCTTTTTTAATTGAATCTCTAACCTGTAGTGCTTTTTCTCTTTTTTCTTCTATAGCTTTTTTACGGTCTTCTATTATTTTTGTACGTTCCTCAAGTGCTTTGGCTCTAGCGTCATCAGCAGTATTAGTAGGTGTTATTTCAGGTTTTGCATTCTCATTACTAGTACTTGATGCAGTAGTAGTTTTTGTATCTATTTTTTTAGATGTTTCAGAAACCGTGCCATTTTTTTGAGCTTCTCTATCTTCAAGAATTTGTTTTCTTTTAGCTTCTAATTCTGCCTTTCTATCTTCAACTAGTTTTTTTCTATCTTCTAATGCTTTTGCATTAGCTTCTATTTGTTTTTCTTTAGCATCTTCTATTTTGTTTTTGGCTGTTTCTTTTGCGTCATCTGTACCAGTGGTAGTAGGAATGCTAGTTCCGTTTTTCTTAGCTTCTCTCTCTGCTAATATTTGAGCTCGTTTATCTTCTGCTTCTTGTTTTTTTTGTTCTGCTGCTATTTTTCTGTCTTCTAGGATTTTGTCTCTTTCCGCTTTTCGAGCATCTAAAGCTTTTTGTCTTTCAACTAAATTTGGATTTACATCAATAGCATCTTCTTTTTGCTCCTTGTCTAGTTCTGCTTGAAGTTGTTTTTTTGATAATTGTTCCCTTTTATCAGCACGGTTTATAATACGTAATATTAAATCGCTTATATCATATCTTTTTGCTGCAAAAAGCATGGTCATATCTGATGTTTTGTCAAAAATAAAATCGTATTTTTGAGTTTCTGCAATGTCTTGAATAGCTGTAAAAACTTGGTCTTGTATGGGTTTTATTAAATCTGCTTTTTGAGTCATAAGATTCCCGTTTGGGCCAAATCTCATTTGTTGTAATTCTAAAGTTTCATTTTCAAGAAATTTAATTTCGCTTTCTCTTTCTTCTATTAAACTTTTGGTAAGAAGAGTTTTTTCTATTTTTAACTCTTCTTTTATTTTGTTAATTTCATTTTTTTTAAGTTCTATTTCTTGTTTCCATTTTTGAGCTTTTTGTTCTAGCTGGTTGTTTGCTTCGATGTAGTTGGGTACATTTTGCAAAATATATTCCATATCTATATAACCAATTTTTGTCCCTCTTGTTTGGGAATTGATGACAGAAGAAGTAAATACAACTAAAAATAAAAGTAAAAAATGTTTTCTCATAGCTTAAGATATTAGAAATATTAAGTTTTTTTTAAAATTGTTGTCCAATAATGAAATGTGTTTGCCATCCACTCATATCTGTTTGACCTGTAGCAGCATCAAATCCATGTCCGAAATCAATTCCTAATAAACCAAATGCAGGCATAAAGATACGTAATCCAACCCCAGCTGAGCGTTTTAATGCAAATGGGTTGTAAGTGTTGAAATCAGCAAATGAATTACCAGCTTCCAAAAATCCAAGGGCATAAATAGATGCTGCAGCTTTTAATGTTATCGGATAACGTAATTCCATAGAGAATTTATTATAAACTGTTGCTCCAATTTGTTGTCCAAACCTTGAATCAGTTTTGTCTTCAATTATTGGTGTTAACGAATTGTTTTGATATCCTCTTAGTTGTATTGTTTCTCTACCATCCATAGAATAATTTGCCATTCCGTCTCCTCCTACATAAAAGCGTTCAAAAGGGATTAGGCCTCTGTCTTGATTGTATGCTCCTAAGAAACCAAATTCAGTTAATGTTCGAAGTACTAATTTACCATAAATTTTGGTGTACCAGTCTGCTTTGAATTTTATTTTGTAATATTCTAACCAATTAAATTTCTTTTGATCTACTTTAGAAGGATCTGCTGCAGCGCCTTCAGAACTATTAACTTTGTTTGGTGTTGGATTTTTAGAACTTGGAATTGCTTCTACATAATCTCCAGGACTTACAATTTCTCCATTTGTTCCTTCGTATGAAGTACCATCATAGATGTATTTGTTTTCTTTTTGATCTCCTAAAGTAGCATAATTAACACCGTTAATTAGTGAGTAAGGAAGGGAGAATTTCCCTGTAAGGCTAAACTCAGATCCATAAGTTGGAAAAATTGGATTTACCCCTTTATTATTACGAGTTATTCCAACGGTGTATGCAACATTTCGGGACGTTCCATTTCCAAAAGTGAATAAACCAGTATTGTAGTTATTCAAATCATAGTGTTGGTAACTAATGCTTTGAGATAATACAAAAAAGTCATCTGGAACAGTCAGTCTTTTGGCTAAGCCTACGGTCAAAGTTAAGATGTTAAAACTTTTGTCTTTGTCTACAGAGTTTGAGCTTCCAGAGTAATAATTTGTTAAATACTGTTTACTGTAAGATAAGGAAGTGCTAAATTGTACTGGCTTTTTTTGTCCAAACCAAGGTTCAGAGAATGAAAGGCTATAGGTTTGAAAATAAGTACTCGCTTGTAACCTAAGAGATACTTTTTGTCCATCTCCCATAGGTAGCGGTTTGTAAGCTTGTTTGTTTAATAGATTTCTTGCAGAGAAATTATTGAAAGATAATCCTAACGTTCCAATGAAACCACCTCCACCATATCCACCTTGAAGTTCGATTTGGCTAGATCCTTTTTCTACAAGATTGTATTCAATGTCTACAGTACCTGCTCCAGCATCTACATTTTTAAATTTAGGGTCAATAGCTTCAGGGTCAAAGAATCCTAATTGACCAATTTCACGAATGGTACGTACTAATAATTCTTTACTATATTTTTCTCCAGGTTTAGTTCTAAGTTCTCTATAAATAACACGGTCATTGGTTTTATCATTACCAACTACAGTGATTTTATTAAAATAGGCTAATGGGCCTTCGTTGATTCTTATTTCAAAATCAATAGTATCGTTTACTGTTTTTACTTCAACAGCATTGATGTTTGAGAACAAATACCCGTTATTTTGGTACAAGTTAGTAATGTCTTCCCCATCAGGTTTTGATTTGTCAGCAATTCTTTTTTCAAGAAGTACCCCGTTATAAGTTTCTCCTTTTTTAACCCCAATGATACGGCTTAAAAAATGATCAGGGTAAACAGTGTTTCCTAAGAATTTAATGTCTCCAAAGTAATATTTGTTACCTTCTTCAACATTTACTTTAATAGATAAAGCATTTTTATCTTTGTTATATTTTACAGAATCGGATATGATTCTAGCATCACGATATCCTTTTTCTTTGTACGAAGCAATTACTTTTTCTAAATCTTCTTTGTATTTTGATTTAATGAATTTAGAAGCCTTGAAAATTCGAATAAAATTTTTCTGTTTTGTATCTTTCATAGCCTTGCGTAAGGTTTTATCTGATACTTTGGTGTTTCCTATAAAGTCAATTTCATAAATCTTTATTTTCTCACCTTTATCAATGCTAACCAACATATTTACTTGATTGGTTCCAGTTGTGTCTACAATAGTATTGATGTTTACTTTAGTGTTAAAGTAACCATCTTTTTTATATTTATTTTCGATATAATTTTTGGTTGTTGTAATCAGATTTTCGTTGACTACTTTACCTTGTGTAAGACTATTGTCTTTGATCAAAGCATCTACTTTGTTCTTTTTCACTCCTACAAATTTCACTTCGTTTAGTTTAGGGAGTTCTTTGATGTCAAGGTCAAGATAAATACTATCGTTTTCTATTTTATTGATATAAAATGAGATTTCATCAAAAAGCCCTAGTTTTCCTAGTTTTTTGATAGCGCTACTGATTTCTTCTCCAGGAACAGTGATGGTTTGACCTTTTTCTAATCCTGCAAAAGTAATAACTGTTTGTTCGTTAAAACTTATTTTATTGGTAAGTGAAACTTTTGCAATGATGTATTTTTCTCCTTTGTCAAATGGAACTCTATCTTGAGCTTTGACTTGTGAAAAACATACCAGAATTAAAAAGGTTATTACTGCTTTTGTTTTTTTATTTAACACTAAAAAATTATTTAATTTGTTCACTTGTTTTTCCAAATCTGCGTTCTCTTTTTTGATAACTAATGATTGCCTCGAATAAATTATTTTTTTTAAAGTCGGGCCATAGTATGTCGGTGAAGTATAATTCGGCATAGGCAATTTGCCATAATAAGAAATTACTTATGCGATGTTCTCCACTAGTACGAATTAATAAATCTACATCTGGTAAATTATGTGTGTAAAGATGCTCATTTATAATCGAATCGTCAATAGAGTCAATTGAAATTATATTATTTTTAACTTTATCACTTATTGATTTTACAGCACTCACGATTTCCTCTCTAGAGCCATAACTTAGAGCAAGTGTTAGAGTCATCTTGTCATTGTTTTTAGTTCTTTCAATGACTGAACCTAGCTCTTTTTGTACTGTAGTAGGAAGTTTTTCGAAATTGCCAATAGTGTTTAATCGAATTTTATTCTCTTCTAAAGTGGCTAATTCTTTTTTTAATGATTTTACAAGTAATGTCATTAAGGTGTCTACCTCTAATTTTGGTCGGTTCCAGTTTTCAGTAGAGAAAGCATATAGTGTTAGGTTCTTTATACCTAATTCAATGCAAGATTTAATGGCTTCTTTTACAGATTCCGTTCCTTTTTCGTGACCAAAAGTTCTAAGAAACCCCTGTTTTTTTGCCCAACGACCGTTACCGTCCATAATAATGGCTACGTGATTTGGTAATCTTTCTTTATCTATAGTGTCTTGTAAATTCATTTTTTTAATCTGCACAATAGCATGGTTTTTCGCCAAAGGTATACGTTAATGTAATCCCTGAAAAAACATACCAATCATTGTTGTTTATATTTCCAAAATTAAGTTGACTCAAATTCTCATTTGCAACTTTACTACCATCTATATCGTCGGCAAAAGTATATCTTGCTCCAGTTTCTATTGCTAATATGAACCTTCGATTTAGTTTAGTTTTTATTCCAATAGTTATTGGTATTGCTAGCGAAGCGCGTCTTGAATCTTCTTGCGCTTCTTTGTTTCCATTATTGAAGTACATACTACTATACCTTATATAGTTTATACCACTATGAACATAAGGGGTTGTTTTGTTTCCAAATTCATGAAGATTGAAGTCGAAAAAATTAAATTCAAGGCCTAAAGATAGTTCTTTTATATTATTTTCAAAATGATAGCCTCTTCCGCTTCTGCTTGTTTCCTTGGAATCTAGGTCGTTTGAATCTAGGTTTGATTGTGTGTAAGAAATCCTATAAGCATGTCTTGGGCTTTTATTCCATTTGTATAGTAATCCAAATGCTAGCTTGTTTGGAGCGATATAAGTTGTTGATCCTACATCTCCAATGAAGTTGCTGCCCCCAATAAATACACCTACTTCATGTATTTGAGAAAAGAGAGCAGTGCTCATAAAAAAGCACAAGATAAAGCTAGTTTTTTTTATCATTTTAATTGAAATAGCGTGCAAATATAATAATAATCGATTCGATACAATATCGAATTGATTAAATCTGTCTTTTATTTGGTTTTTAAGCATTTTTCATCGTTTTTTCTTAATTCATATTAAATAAAAAACGGTAAATAGCTTAAATTCGTATCGTGGTATTGTTAAAGAGAAGGATCTAATTTCTTTTATCTTCTCCCCAAAGTAATTTTGAGCGAAGTGTTTTTAAGAATGTTTCTTCAGGAATTTCAATCATATTAATTTGAAAAGGTGTTTTTTTAATCGTTAAAATCGATTCATTTCCTACAGATGTAATTCTGGAATCTAAGGATACTAAATAATTTTCTTCTCTACCAGATACCTTAAGTCTGATTTCTGTTTCATCAGGAATTACTAATGGTCGTGCGTTAAGATTATGTGGGGAAATAGGTGTGATAACAAGGCTGTTCACGTCAGGAGTTAAAATTGGACCTCCACAACTCAAATTATAACCAGTCGATCCAGTAGGAGTAGAGATAATTAAGCCATCAGCCCAATAGGAATTCAAATATTCACCATTTAGGTAGGTGTCAATTGTTATCATCGATGTGGTGTCTTTCCGACTTACCGAAATCTCATTCATTGCAAAATTAATGTCCTGAAGGCTTTCGTTAGTTGGAGAACAAGACAAGCTTAACAGCGTTCTTTTAGAGAGGCTGTGTTTTTTGTCAATAACGATTTGTAAAAAATCAGTAATGTTTTCTTGTTGTACCGTTGCTAGAAAACCTAATCTTCCAGCATTAATTCCCAAAATAGGTACGCCTGATTCTCTAATAAAAGTGGCTGCTCTTAATATAGTTCCATCACCACCAATGCTCACTAGCATATAAAAACTCGAGTCAATATCAGTATAAGATGAAAAAGTTTCGTATTTCTTACTAATGATATTTTTCTCTAAGAGCATATCTAAATAATGCGATTCAAAGACCATTTCGACTTCGTTTTTAGAAAAGAATTCTAGAATCTCGGTGATGATTGGATCGGTGCTATCTTGATAATATTGACCGTAAATGGCTATTTTCATTAGTTTGCTAATCGTTTGTTTGTGTTTGAGTGTCTTGAGTTTTTGAAACGATATTAAATATTCAAATATTTATCTAAATAATCAGAACGTTCTTTTAGATTATTAATATAATTGTCTTCAGTATGTTCAGAAGTAATTTCGTAATTGTATCTTCTGAAAGATTGAATAATTTCGTTTATAGCGCCAAGACTTATTTTTAAAGTCAATTCAACACTATCTACAGTGGCGTCTGAGATGAATAATCCTAAAAGTTTTCCGTTATTGCTTTCTACAATTTGAGTAATTTGACTCATAGAGTAATCTAGAACACCTTTTTTTATTTTAATAATCTGACCAGGTTCTTTTAAAAAGGGTGTCAAATGAAAGAAACTCATAATATCATCAATTTCATAATAGCCCACATAGTTATTCTCTTGGTCTAAAACTGGAATCAAATTACTATGGTTTTTAGCAAAAATTTCCAAAACTTCAAGCCAGATAGAATTCGTTCTTGTAAAGAAAGCTTCTAGTGTGTACTTATAATCGATGATTTTTTTGTCATCATCAAAAGTTTCAAGGTCATTAGCCGCAATACTTCCTATGTAGATTCCTTCATCCAAAACAGGAAAATGCGAGTAGTTTAATTCTGCAAAAAAGTCTTTCACTGTCTCGATAGTTTCCTGACAGTCAATGGCTTTGTAATCCGTAGTTATGTAGTCTGTTATTTCCATCGTAAATAAATCCTCTAATTTTATGCAAAATAATCAAAAAAAGGCAAAAACACCTACCTTTTACTTCGTATTTTTGTCGCAAATATGGTGTAATTCTAGATAAACAAAAAGTATTCCAATGACAAAGTTAAGTGTAAATATTAATAAAATAGCAACTTTACGTAATGCACGTGGAGGAAATGTTCCTGATTTATTAAAAGTAGCAACCGATATCCAGAAATTTGGAGGACAAGGAATCACCATTCATCCTCGTCCTGATGAGCGTCACATCCGTTATCAAGATGCTCGAGACTTGAAATCAGTTGTGTATACTGAGTTTAATATTGAGGGAAATCCACAGCATAATTTCATTGATTTGGTTTTAGAATGCAAGCCGGAGCAAGTTACATTAGTGCCAGATGCCATTGGAGCGATTACTTCGTCTGCAGGTTGGGACACGGTTAAAAACCAAGCCTATTTGACTGAAATGATTCAAGAGTTTCAACGCAACGGCATTCGTACCTCTATTTTTGTTGATCCAATACTAGAAATGATTGAAGGAGCCAAAAAAACAGGAACTGACCGCATCGAATTATATACAGAAGCTTTTGCACATCAATATAGTTTAGGGAACGAAAACGGAATTGATCCTTACGTGAAATCAGCCGTTTTGGCTAATGAATTAGGTTTAGGAATCAACGCAGGTCACGATTTGAGTTTGGATAACATTCAATTTTTTAAAAAACATATCCCAGGATTACTCGAAGTTTCCATTGGTCATGCCTTAATTTCCGAAGCCTTGTATTTAGGACTCGACAATGTGGTTAATATGTATTTGCAAAAATTAAAATAGTTTTATAAATAAAATGATTTTGCGATTTAAGTTCTAATTTGAAATCTAAAATCCCTAATCTAAAATCCTTAATCTAAATGCTTTATTCAAAAATAGAAGGAGAAGGAAAACCACTTTTAATACTTCACGGTTTTTTAGGAATGTCTGACAACTGGAAAACACTAGGAACGCAATTCGCTTCCGAAGGTTTTCAAGTGCATATGTTAGACCTACGCAATCACGGACGTAGTTTACAATCAACTGATTTTAATTATGAATTCATGGTAAAAGATATTTATGATTATTGTCATGGTCACAATCTCAACCAAGTCGATATAATCGGTCATTCAATGGGAGGAAAAACAGCCATGCTTTTCGCATCGACGTATCCAGAAATGGTTAGTAAGTTAATCGTTGCAGACATTGGACCTAAGTTTTACCCACAACACCATCAAACCATTTTGGCAGGATTAAACGCTGTTGATTTTTCTAAAAAACCAAGCCGTAGTGAGGTCGAAGAAATCATCGGTAATTTTATCACCGATTTTGGTACACGTCAATTTTTGA
>NZ_JBAWDL010000212.1:0-20785 GCF_049590715.1 Flavobacterium sp. | reverse complement strand
AACTAGCTAAAGAAAAAGAAGTTGTGGGGATTTACATCTCAGGACATCCTTTGGACGATTATAAATTTGAGATGAAATATTTTTGTAATGCTAAACTAGAACACCTCAAGAAATTGGAATATTTTGTTGGAAAACCTCTAACGGTGGGTGGCATTGTCAATAATGTACAGCACAAAGTGGCAAAAAACGGGAAAGGTTGGGGAATATTCACCTTAGAAGGGTATGACGAAAGTTATGAGTTCAAGATTTTCGGTGAAGACTATTTGAAGTTTCGTCATTTTTTCCTTCAAAACAATTTTGTGTACATCAAATTAATGGTCAAAGAAGGTTGGGTCAATCAAGATACAGGCAAAAAAGCGGATCCTCGAATTGTATTTACCGAGGTGAAACAACTACAAGATGTATTGGCTTCTTTTTCGAAAAAATTGACGTTGATTTTAAATATTACCGATTTACAAACCGATTTTATCCATCATCTCAATCGGGTATTCCAAGAAAACAAAGGCGATCATCAAGTTTCTTTTGAAATTATGGAATTAGAAAAAATTAAGAGAATGGTGGCGGTTGCTCCCGTAAACATTGATGCCGATGAAGATTTTATTGAGGAAATGGAGGATGATGACAATAGTGAAATCAGTATTTCGAAAACGCCTGAAGTCACCGAGGTAGAAGAAATCAGTGTGGTTACGAAGTTAAGTATGCCAAGTCGCCGACTTAAAATCAACATCTGTAATGAATTATTAGTGGAATTGGAAAAAATGCAGATTAACTTTAAGTTGAACTAATTTTTTTAACCGCAAAGATTTTTATAACCGCTAAAGCACAAAGGAGCATAGAAACAGAAGCGGTTTTACAAATTTCTTTAATTTCTAAAATCAGTTATCCAAGAAAATCGTGTAAATCAGTTTTTATCTACTTTTCGCTTTAGCGAATCCGATAAATCCAATCACTAACAACGGAAAAATCCTTTTTAATCCGCGTCTTAGCGATAGCTAATCCGTTTTATCCGCGTCCAACTGTACGCATATTCATTTAAAGATTTTCTAAATTTCTCTAATTTCTAAAATCTGTGTTCCAAAAAAACTAGTTTACTATTGATCTCTAAAATTAAAACTTCCATATTCCATAAAACTGGAAATAATTAAAGTTCTCTTTGAAGTTCATCACATAGCGTGCCCCTAAACTAGGCCCTATTCTGGCAGCTCCAATAGTTAGATCAAAAAGGAATCCTGTTTTAAAATCCGTAAAGGTTTTATTAGCACTTACTGATTCTTCCTTGGTACTCAAAAGAAAATTTTCTTTCTGCGTTTCGAATAATTCTATTTTAGAGTTTTGTTCTTGTTTGGCAGAGGCATTGATATTCGCTTGGATTCCAGCACCAATACCTATAAAGTTATTAATATTATACCGAATAAGCACTGGAATTTCATTGTTGATATTTGTATTACTGGTTGTTGATGTGGTACGCTGTAATCGTCTTACGCCATTAGCACCATTAATAATTTCATCAGTAATTGTAGTTGCTGAATCAAAATTATGCAGGCTGTTTACCAACTCGGCTTGCCAATAAAAACGATAGGATTTGAAAGGAGAAATTGTTGCACCCACAAAATAATTAGTCGATTTATCTAAACTAGGGTAATAATTATATCCTGCCTTCACCCCAATCGAAATTCCGGGAAGAAATCTTGTTGTGGCGTAATTGGTGATAATGGGTTCGTTTTTATCGAATATAATAGCTGTTCTACTTTTGGTTTTTACTTTATGAAAATCCTTATTGAACTTCATCGAATATTTTACAAACCCTTTGGTGCTGTCTTTTTCTTTTACATTTTTTTGTTCACTTCCTGGTAAATAAATATTTTTGAACGTGAAGAAAATCTGTTTTTGCTTGATAATCGTATCTAAACAGCTGGTGGTAGAAACCTCCTCTTTTGGGCAAATGGGGCATTTAGGATACATGTCCTCAATTTGGAATGTTTTCTTGTCAAACATATCCGGAATATCTGTTTCTAACCGGATCATGCGTGCTGGACCTTCGCCGTTGTTTTGAAAACGGGTTTTGAAATTCACTCTTTTAAAACGCACCAAACGGTAATTCATAAAACTCCCATTGGACCCCATTTTATTAGGATCGTGAGAGGTTACGATTTCCATTTCGAGGTTTTTTACCTTATGATTTTTATAACTTCTATTGGGAACATAAATACCACGCATGGTTACGGTGGCACTGGTATCCTTAATCATCTCGGGTGTGGTTTTGAAGGTATAAAAAACGTTGTGTGTGTCGTTTGGATTCGTATCATCCATTTCTAAGATAGAAACGTTACGGTATTCTTTTTTGGCTTCCGCCAAAGTGAGTTCTAAATCCTCTTCGGTGGTGGTGTTTTTGTATTTTTTGATGGGTTTATAGCCTTCGGTTGAAGCTAAATAAGAATGTGTGTCGTTTACTTCATTTGCCACAGCAAAGGTGTTTTCTTTGACTTCTTTTTCGCCAGCATGTGTGCGGAAATCAACCAATTCGAAGTTGTTGTTTTTAAATTGATTTTCGTTATAAAAAAGATAGAGTTTACCATTACTCACATAATTCTCTAGGTTTTGATAGCTTAAAATAACGACCATTTCTTGATCTGGAATGGGGTCGCAGTTTTTTTGAAGGGTAAATCCGTTTTGATCAGCGATGGAAGCGATGGTATTATTTGCTGGTGTTGAAACATCGTTGACCACGACTTTTTTAGGTCGGGTGGCGGGTGGTTTTCCGTTATCGTAATTGTTGGTTACGGCTAATCGGGCATTGTACGTTCCTTTGTTTTTATAAGTATGTTTGGGTTCGGCTTCTTTACTGTAAGTTCCATCACCCATTTCCCATAAATAGGAATAGGATGGTTTTGGCGCACCAGCAATGGGAATCAAAGGGGGTGTTTCAGGTTTGAAATTGACTTGGTTTCCGTTTTGGATATAGCCAATAATGGCACGACGCGTAATAGTATCTTTGACTTTAATTTGTGAAAAACAGAAGGAAGAAAAAAGAAGTAACAAAAAAGATAAAAATATTTTCATGACCTTAGACGTTTTTAGCCCTGATGGGAGCGGCATCCTTTTTCTGGCTTTTTTAGCCAGGAAAAGATACAGCGGACAGCAGGATTAGCTCCTGTAAACCACCAAAGTAGCTGTTAATTTTTTAAAAGTAAAAAAAAGCGGTGAGCAAATCACCACTTTTTCTTAAAAATATAAATTATTTGTTTATTGTATGGCATTGATCGCAGCTACTAATTGTGCCTCTGACCCTACCGTTGTTTCGCCCATGGTGAATGTATAAACATCATTAGCTTGTACGGTTACGGCTTTGATAGCATATCTCCATTGCCCGTTATCCTCTGTCGCAAAAATCACGTGACAAGCTAAACCGACAGGTATTTGACCGTAATGTTCACTAAAGAAACCAGCAGCTGTATAGGTATCTAATTTAGCTAAAGCATTTTGTCCTTCACCATCATATGACAGGTAAATGGCACTATTTGTATTATCATATCCTGACGGTGCGGCTACAAGAAGGGTCGTTTTAGGTCTAGGATCGCTATAGAATCTATCCACATTTGTCCATCCGAAGTTTCCAAAAGATACGTAATAACTATTTTGTCCTGCTTCAACTCCACCTTTGCCATTTGTTCCAGCTGCGTCACGAGCATCTTCCCAAACTAAATTTCCGTTATCATCAATGATTCCTTTCCATAAAGTCATGGCATTATCTACACCATCCGTCAAGGCTGTTGGCACATTCAAATTGATGTTGCAGGTACTTACTAAATCAACACCTCCTTGCGTGGCTTTGATAAAGAACTCACCACCTGAGATTAACAGGTTTCGGTCGCCGTTTGGCATGATTCCCATAGTCGGTTTATTAGTCACTAACATGTTTCCTTTGTCAAAAAGCTCTACATATTTGATCTCTATAGCACCTGTTACTGGATCTCCGTTTTTTGTCAAACAGTTTCCGTTAAGTGTAATGGTTACTCCTTTGGCTGAGGTAAGTGTAATCACTCCAGCCCCCGCAGTTGCTGTAAATTTTTGAGTTTGGGCATCAAGGGCGGCTTCTCTTACGGCTGCAAATTGTGCTGGTGTTGCAGCTGGAGCTGGGTTGTCATTGTTATCACAACTAATGAAAGATAAGGCTGCTAGGAATAATAGTCCGATGTTTTTAATATTTGTTTTCATAATTTCTAATTTTTAAAAGGATTGTTATTTTTAATTATATCAATTTAGGTTTACTATTGTTACCCTTGTTTATTGATTAGTTTGAATTATTTTATAATGTAACACATCAGCTTTACCAATCAAGTCAATCATTTTTTTGGCTTGGCTTTCAGAGTTTGAAAAACCTTTAGCATATCCCGAAATGGTTTGAGCTTCCCAGAAATAAAGTCGATTATTATTTGCGTTTGCTTCATTTTTAACTTGGTAAAATCGTTCTACTTTTTTATCTAAAACAATTTCACTTACGGAAACTAAAGCGATCATTTTATTTGCTTCGGTTAGTGAGTTAGCAGTTCCAGAATAATTTCCTTCAACTGTTTTTACCTTCCAATCGTATATTTCAACGATTTGATCTCTTGATAAAGTAGGAGTCGTTTTGAATGTATTTGTATTTGTTGTCGTTTCTTTTGCAATACCGTTAGTAAATGAAAAAGTAAAAATGGCTAATGTTAAGATTAATTTTTTCATGATTTCTAATTTTTAATGTTGTTGTTTTATGATATCAATTTGGTTTTTGATTTGTTACCCTATTTTTTAAATATTTTAAAAAAATATTTTATCGTGTAATAATTTTCCAAAGGGTACAGGAGAAAAAGCGTCTGATTCTTTTATAATATCTTTTCATAATCCAAGTGGTTTAAAAGTTTTGGTTACTGATTTATACGGTTATATCAATTGTTATTTTGTATTGTTACCCCTTAATCTGAAAAATTTTAAAATTCTTTTTTTACATTAGCAGTTAAATTATTTTTTTATGGCGCAACCAGTACCTCATCCTGACCAAATGTATATTGAAGGACTGGCCGAAAACAATTCGGCTATCATTCAATCTATTTACAAAAAGTTTGTCCCAAAGGTGATTCATTATATAAGGACTAATTCTGGGGATGAAGATCAGGCACAAGATGTGGTGCAGGAAGTATTGATTGTTTTGTTTGATCAGGCTAAAGCCAAAAAACTCACATTGACTTGTCCTTTTGATGCCTACTTTTTTTTGTTATGCAAAAGAAGGTGGTTGAACGAATTGAAAAAAACTTCGAATAAAGGGGTAACATTAGATGAAGATTTCATATCTAATAAAGAAGCCACCGATGACATGGCTGCCCAAACCGAATTGTTTGAGTCGCAACAACATCTTTTTGATATGATGTTTCAAAAACTTGGTGAAAAATGCCAAGAAGTACTCAAGTTGAGTTTTGCACTCAAATCAATGGAAGAAGTAGCCCAAAAACTTAACGTTACTTATGGTTATGTTCGAAAGAAAAAATCATTATGCACAGGACAGCTAACACAGTGGATTCAAGAATCAAGTCAGTTTACAACATTAAAATAATCAAGCCATGAACGAGGAACGCTACATATTATTTGATCAATACCTAGAAGGGGAACTTTCAGCAATTGAAAAAGAGTCTTTTGAAAAACAATTGAACTCGGATACTGAATTTGCAGCATCTTTTGAAGCTTTTAAGGCAGTCAACTTTCAATTGGAACAAAAATTTGGGATTGAAGCCGAAAGAAATACTTTCAAAGAAAATCTTTCTAGAATTGCTGCAAAACCTAAGAAAATCAAAAGATCAAAACTGAGAACTTTGCAACCTTGGTATTATTCTGTGGCAGCATCGGTTGCAATTTTAATAGGCGCTTGGGTATTTATGCAAAATTCAAAACCTATATTTACTGATTACAACCAATATGAAAACGCCTATTTTACAGAAAGAGGCGATGTGAATG
The DNA here is from genome assembly GCF_049590715.1 of Flavobacterium sp. Taxonomy (GTDB): domain Bacteria; phylum Bacteroidota; class Bacteroidia; order Flavobacteriales; family Flavobacteriaceae; genus Flavobacterium. Next base: position 14,800 of record NZ_JBAWDL010000212.1, on the reverse strand, counting down.
CTAATATGAAATTAGCACAAGATGCCTTTAATGCTAAAAACTACAAAGAAGCCATCCAGCAGTTTGAAATCATTTTAAAAGAAAAACCATCTCCTGAAATTGAGTTGTATTTTGGGATTTCATTGCTTGAAACCAATAAATTAAAAGAAGCTGAAGCCGTTTTTACTAAATTACAATCAGGAACTTCTATTTACAAAGACAAAGCGACATGGAATCTAGCCCTTTTGAAACTAAAACAAAAAGAATACGATGCCTGTGAAAGGTTGTTAAAAACCATTCCTAATGATTATGAAGATTATGACAAAGTAAAAGAACTATTAGACAAGTTAGATTAAAAATATGAATGAAGAAGAAATTAAATTAATAGCAAGTCAATTAAGAAAGCCCAAAGGTGAATATGCCAAAAAAGTAGGCGTGACAATGAATGAGGGAAATCTTTTGATGAACAAAAAAACAATTGCTTTATTAGATGCTCAACCTAACGAAACAATTCTTGAAATTGGAATGGGTAATGGATTATTTGTAAAAGATATTCTTTCTATTGACTCAACTATTTGCTATATCGGTTGTGATTTTTCAGATGTTATGGTTCAGGAATCTATTAGCAATAATCAGATATATGTAGCTAATAGTCAAGCCCAATTTATAGAAGCGAATATTAATAAATTACCTCAAAAACCCTCTACGGTTGACAAATTATTTACCGTAAATACACTTTATTTTTGGGATGATGTCTCTTTAGGGTTTTCAGAAATCAAAAGGGTTTTAAAAGATAAAGGACAACTGATCCTTTCCATTAGACCTAAATCAGTAATGGATGATTTTCCAATAACAAAATATGGATTTACTACTTTTTCCAAATTAGATGCTGTAGAAATTCTAACTCAAAATGGATTTGAAATCAATGAAATTGTAGAAGAGGAAGAAGAAGAATTAGATTTTTTTGGAGGGAAATTAAAAAATGGATTTTTAGTATTCAAAGCAACTAAGTTGTAAACAGATCCAAAACGATTTTAATTTTAATTCTTGTAATTTTGTGGTCTTAAATAAAAACTGTGGAAACCAAAACAATCCTTACCGACACTCATACGCATTTGTATTCAGAAGAATTCAATGAAGATAGAAACGAAATGATTCAAAGAGCTATTGACGCTGGGGTTAGTCGTTTTTTTATTCCTGCAATTGATGCGGCTTGTACACCCTCGATGTATGCTTTAGAGCAAGATTTTCCTGAGAATATATTCTTGATGATGGGATTGCATCCTACTTATGTCAAAGATAATTATCAGGAAGAATTACAACATGTAAAAGAAGAATTGGCCAAAAGGAAATTCTATGCCATTGGTGAAATTGGGATTGATTTGTATTGGGATAAAACCCATTTAAAAGAACAACAAATTGCTTTTAGAACTCAAATTCAGTTGGCTAAACAATATAAATTACCTATTATTATCCATTGCCGTGATGCTTTTGACGAAATTTTCGAAATCTTGGAAGAAGAAAAATCGGATGATTTATTCGGGATATTCCATTGTTTTACGGGAACTTATGAGCAAGCACTACAAGCGATTTCGTATAATATGAAATTAGGAATCGGAGGTGTAGTGACCTTTAAGAACGGAAAGATTGATCAGTTTTTACACGAAATCGATATGCAACATATTGTATTAGAGACTGATTCTCCTTATTTGGCACCTAAGCCATTTAGAGGAAAAAGAAACGAAAGTAGTTATGTCGTAAATATAGCGGAAAAACTGGTTGAAATATATGGACTGTCGTATGATGAGATTGCTCAAAAAACAACTGAGAATTCAAAAGCTATTTTCGGTATTTAATTACAATAATGCCTTAGTTTGACTTTTTTTTTGTTCTTTTGCTTTGGACTAAAAAACAACTATAATGCAAAAATTTGACGCGATTCGGCCTTTTTATGACTCCGAAGTTAATGAGACTCTTCAAAAATTGATTCACCATCCTATGATGAAATCATTAATGAATTTTTCATTTCCTGATGTAGCCGATGAGATTTGGAAAGAGCAACTGGCTAAAACTCATTCAATTCGTGATTATCAATGCAATTTTATTTATCAATCTGTACAAAAAGTATTGGAGAAAAGTTCTGAAGGACTTTCGACTTCTGGTTTCGAAAAACTAGAGAAAGGAGAATCGTATCTTTTTATATCCAATCACCGTGACATCTTACTCGATACAACTTTATTGAATGCCTCGTTGTTTGAGCATGGTTTAGTCATGACAGCTTCAGCCATTGGTGATAATTTAGTCAAAAAACCATTTTTAATGGACTTGGCTAAACTGAATCGTAATTTCCTAGTTCAAAGAGGGTTGTCTCCTCGTGAAATGTTACAAAGCTCCAAAACATTATCCGAATACATTGGGCATTGCTTGCAACACGAAAGTCGTTCTGTATGGATAGCACAACGTGAAGGAAGAACCAAAGATGGAAATGACGCTACCAATCCAGGTATTTTAAAAATGCTTGCTATGGGTTCAGACGAGGAAAATTTGATGAATTATTTCAAAAAAATAAAAATTGTTCCTGTTTCTATCTCATATGAATACGATCCTACTGATGCTTTGAAAATGCCACAACTATTGGCTGAATCAAATAATGAAGTTTATGTAAAAGAAGAGAACGAAGACTTTATGACCATTTTAAGTGGTGCTTTAGGACAAAAAAAACACATCCATATTCATATTGGTGATGTCTTGGACAAAGAAATAGATGCTATTGCTGGTGAAAATGAAAGTACAAACAAACAAATTCAAGCCATTGCTCAAGCTATTGACGATTCTATATTGAGTAATTATAGGTTGTGGGCTACGAATTATATCGCCTATGATATTATCAATAATTCAACTACTTACGAACATAAATACACGCAGGAAGAAAAATCACTTTTTGAACGCCGATTAGAGATGCGTATTGACAAAGAGAATCCAGTAGCCTTGCAACATTTTTTATGTATGTATGCTAATCCTGTTGTCAACAGTCAAAAGTACATCAATGAACACAAAGGCTAAAATACTTCTAGTTTATACCGGTGGCACCATCGGTATGAGTAAAGATTTTGAAACAGGAGCACTCAAAGCTTTTGACTTTAGCAAACTAACATACTATACACCCGAATTAAAGCAATTGGATTGTGAGATAGCTTCTATTTCATTTGTAAATCCTATTGATTCTTCCAATATGAATCCTCATTTTTGGGCAAAAATAGCTTTGATTATTGAAGATAATTATGCCACTTTTGACGGATTTGTAGTGCTTCATGGTTCCGACACCATGTCCTATACGGCATCGGCATTGAGTTTTATGCTCAAAAACTTATCAAAACCCGTGATTTTAACGGGTTCACAATTGCCCATTGGTGATTTGCGTACAGATGCCAAAGAAAATCTAATTACAGCGATCCAAATGGCTTCTTTACGAGAAAATGGACAAGCTGTTATCCAAGAAGTATGCCTTTATTTTGAATACAAATTATTCCGTGGCAACCGCACTACTAAAGTAAATGCAGAACATTTTAAAGCTTTTAGTTCGCCAAATTATCCCTCTTTAGCTGAATCAGGAGTGCATTTAAAATGGAATTCAGATTTTTTTTTACCCAAAACGCTTTCATCCAAATTAATAGTCCAGTCTGTTTTGGATACCAATGTGGTCATCGTAAAACTATTCCCTGGTATTTCAGAAAAAGTGCTTAAAGCCATTTTATCAATTCCTACACTCAAAGGTGTTATTTTAGAAACATATGGTTCTGGAAATGCCACCACCGAAAAATGGTTTCTAGAACTACTACAAACTGCCATTCATAACGGACTGCATATTGTCAATGTTACCCAATGTTCTGGCGGTAGTGTCCAAATGGGACATTATGAAACTAGTACTGAGATGAAAAAACTAGGCGTAATCTCTGGAAAAGACATCACCACCGAAGCTGCCGTTACAAAACTCATGTATTTGTTAGGTAAAAATACTGCTCCTCAAGATTTTAAAAACCTATTTGAAACTTCTTTGCGTGGTGAAATGATTTAATAGCGTTTTTACTTTTCTAACTCGATTTTTTTTGAGTTATTTGCAAACCAAAATAGAGAGGTGTCTGAGTGGTTGAAAGAGCTAGCCTGGAAAGCTAGTATATGGGCAACTGTATCGAGGGTTCGAATCCCTTCCTCTCTGCAAATTATATAATCCCTGTAAATCTTGATTTATAGGGATTTTTTTTTACGCCCCCTCCATTTACTAAGACCCATAAATTTATAAATGAAATGTATTTCAGCGCATCAATTTCATAAGTTGGAGAAGAGGTTTAAAAAATAATATTTTGACAGATTGACTCCTACATATCTAATTATTATATAATAAAACATGAAAATTCTGTAAGACAAAAAACTAATGCGATTCTCATCTTTGTACTATCAATTAATAAAATATAATATTATGACACATACAGATGACACTAGAGAAAAAACAGTTAGCACTTTAAACGGATTAATTTCTATTCTAGAAGATGGAAAACTTGGATATACAAATGCCGCTGAACACGTAGATAGCCCTGCTATTAAATCTGATTTCTTAGAATATGCTCGTGAACGCGCTTTGTTTATAGTTGAATTACAAGATGAAATCAATAGACTAGGAAAATCAACAGACACCGCTGGAGGAGGTCCATTTGGTGCACTTCACCGTGCATGGATCGACATAAAATCGTCTTTTACAAGTGGTGATACCGAAGCCATTATTAATGCTTGTATCACTGGTGAAGAAGCCGCTATTGAAGAATACCGAACAGCTCTTAAAAATGATCATTTAGAACGTGATCAAATTGCCATTATTTCTAATCAATTGAATAACATTCAAAATACATTGATAAAAATTAAGGCAAAAAAATTAACTTAATCGTGAAAAAATCACATCAAAAAACTACTTGGTTTACGAATTAAGTAGTTTTTTTTATTTAATAATATCAACCAAAAACCTAACTTAAACCGATTCGCTCTTCTCTCCTTTTTAGGCTAAGAGTTAGGATGAACAATAATAGTCTATATTATATTTGTATTTAGGTATAACTGTTCAAAAAAAAAACAGTTCAATAAGCACCAAATTACTTTAGAGTTTATTCTTAATAGCGTTTTTTTAGGTCGTTTTTTGTTAAACGAAGTCCTCTTTATTATTTTAAAAAAGAACCAAACTCAGCTAAATCATTTGATCATAAAATACATTTAAAACTTAATAAAAACATAAAATAGAATTATAGATCGTTATGTGAGACTTCTTTTTTTTATAGCTACTCATTTTTTTTGTAACTTGTGGGGATTAACATTGAATAACATTATAATTATATAAATCTTATGGCATTTGATATCGAAATGATTAAAAAAGTGTATGCCAACATGACTAGTCGTGTTGATGCAGCACGTAAAATAGTTGGTCGTCCTCTTACTTTGACTGAGAAAATTTTATACAGCCATCTTTGGGATGGTATTGCAAATAAAGCCTACGGGAGAGGAGTTGATTATGTTGATTTTGCTCCTGATAGAGTTGCTTGTCAAGATGCAACTGCACAAATGGCATTATTACAATTTATGCATGCTGGAAAGAAGACTGTGGCAGTTCCTACAACCGTTCACTGTGATCACTTAATCTTAGCAAAAGACGGAGCTAAGAAAGATTTAGCTTTAGCAAACGACCAATCAAAAGAAGTTTTTGACTTTCTTTCTTCAGTTTCAGACAAATATGGAATTGGATTTTGGAAACCAGGATCAGGAATTATTCACCAAATCGTTTTGGAAAATTATGCATTTCCTGGAGGAATGATGATTGGAACGGATTCTCATACAGTAAATGCTGGTGGATTAGGAATGTTAGCTATTGGAGTTGGTGGAGCTGATGCCGTAGATGTAATGTCAGGAATGGGATGGGAATTAAAATTCCCTAAACTAATAGGTGTTAAATTAACGGGGAAATTATCTGGCTGGACGGCACCAAAAGATGTAATCTTAAAAGTGGCTGATATTCTTACTGTAAAGGGAGGAACAGGAGCTATCGTTGAATATTTTGGTGAAGGAGCTACGAGTATGTCTTGTACAGGTAAAGGCACAATCTGCAATATGGGTGCCGAGATTGGAGCAACTACTTCCACTTTTGGATATGATGATTCCATGAGAAGATATTTAACCGCTACAGGCCGTCAAGATGTTGTAGATGCAGCCGATAAAGTATCTGATTACTTAACCGGTGACTCAGAGGTATATACAAACCCAGATAACTATTTTGATCAAGTTATTGAAATTAATCTTTCAGAATTAGAACCACATATTAATGGTCCTTTTACGCCAGACAGAGGTACTCCAGTATCTAAAATGAAAGAAGAAGCGAAAGCCAATGGGTGGCCAATAAAAGTAGAATGGGGATTAATCGGTTCTTGCACCAACTCTTCATATGAAGACATGGCTCGTGCGGTATCTATTGTAAATCAAGCCGTAGAACATGGGATTTCTCCAAAAGCAGAATTTGGTATCAATCCAGGTTCTGAGCAAATTCGCTACACAATTGAAAGAGATGGAATGATAGCTGCTTTTGAAAAAATGGGAACAAAAGTGTTTACAAATGCTTGTGGACCATGTATCGGACAATGGGATAGAGCGGGTGCCGACAAACAAGAAAAAAACACCATCGTTCACTCTTTTAACCGCAATTTTTCTAAAAGAGCAGACGGCAACCCAAATACACATGCTTTTGTAACATCTCCCGAAATGGTTGCAGCATTAGCTATTGCTGGAAGATTAGATTTTAATCCTTTAACAGATACATTATTGAATGACAAAGGAGAGGAAGTAAAACTAAGTACTCCTTTTGGCGATGAATTGCCAAAAAGGGGGTTTGATGTAGATGATAACGGCTTCCAAGCTCCTGCTACTGATGGTTCTAGTGTGAAAATTGTAGTTAGCGAAACTTCAGATCGTTTGCAATTATTAGCTCCTTTTGATGCATGGGACGGTAAAAATATAACAGGTGCTAAATTATTAATCAAAGCCTTTGGCAAATGTACTACAGATCACATTTCTATGGCAGGACCCTGGTTGCGTTTTCGTGGACACTTAGATAATATTTCTAATAATATGTTGATTGGTGCTGTAAATGCCTATACTCAAAAGACAAATTCAGTTAAAAATCAATTAACTGCTGGATATGATGCTGTTCCTGCTGTAGCTCGTGCTTATAAAGCAGCTGGGGTTCCTTCAATTGTTGTAGGGGATCACAATTATGGTGAGGGTTCTTCTCGTGAACATGCTGCTATGGAGCCTCGCTTTTTAGGTGTTAAAGCGGTATTAGTAAAATCATTCGCACGTATTCATGAAACCAACCTTAAAAAACAAGGTTTATTAGGATTGACTTTTGCAAACGAAGCGGATTATGATAAAATCCAAGAAGATGACACCATCAACTTTATTGATTTAGTAGATTTTGCTCCAGGAAAACCGTTAACAATTGAGTTTATTCACGCCAATGGCTCTAAAGATATTATTATAGCAAACCATACATATAACGCTAGTCAAATTGGCTGGTATGTAGCAGGTTCAGCTTTAAACTTAATTGCTACGGAAGCAAACGCCTAATTTTTTTTTTAATTAAATTCACAAAGTGCTCTATCTAATAGAGCACTTTTTTTATGCGGCATTTTGTTAAAATGGGCACAAAGAGTTGTTAAAAAAAATACGATATTTGCACAGAAGAAGTATTTTTACGCTCTCAAAATAGGGTTTATTCATTTTTCAGGGTTATAGTTAAATAATAAACTAATTTCCCATATAAAACGAATTGTTTTGTTTTTAGTTTAAAAAATAAGAAAAAAATTTATGAGGAGTTGTAGTTTGATTTTAGTGATGGGATTGTTATTTGGTTTTACTGCTTTTTCGCAACAAAAGACTACGGAACACATCGTTGCTAAAGGAGAGACAATTTCAAAAATCGCAAAACAATACAATATAAAAGCGTCAGACATCTACGAATTGAATCCTAAAGCTAAAAACGGAATAAAATTCAAGTCGGTTTTGTTGATCCCTTCTTCAACTCAGAATCCAATTTATTCTTCATCAATTCCCTCAACTCCTACTTTTAAACACGAAGTATTACCTAAAGAAACCATTTATGGTATTTCAAAAGAGTATGGTGTTTCTCTAAATGACTTGTATAAAGAAAATCCTACCTTAGAATTGACAGGTCTTAAAGTTGGACAACAAATTTCAATTTTAAGAGAAAATAAGATGAATAAAATAATTATTCAGACAGAACAATTAAAAGATATTTCTTCTCCTGTTTTAGATACAAATTTCAAAAACCTAGAAAAAACAGAATATGAGGTTTTAGCAAAACAAACGAAATATAGCATTGCAAAGGATTTTGGAATAACCGTTTCTTTATTGGAAATATTAAATCCTATTTTGCAAATCCAAGAATTGAAAATCGGACAAAAAATTATTATTCCTTTAAAAGAGAGTATTCCTAACTTAGTTCCTGAACCTAAAAAAGAAGCATCAAACACAACAATTCTTACTGAAGAAATAAAACCAACCGAAGTTACTATTTCAGCTCAACCTAATATAATTTTAGAGGATGTAAAACAAACAGCTGGTTTTGAAATAGAAATTTTACCTAAACAAACCAAGTATAGCATTGCTAAACAATTTGCCATTTCTATAGAGGAACTAGATCATGCAAATCCTGAATTAGAATCGAATCCATTGAAAATAGGACAAAAAATCACTATTCCTTCAACACAAAAAGAACCAGTTACAGTAGTTGAATCCCCAAAACTACTTGTTGAAAAAAATGAAATTAAAACTAAGTATGAAGAAAAAACGATTGCTCCAATAGAAAAAACCCCAACTAGTATTGAAGTTCTTGAAAAGAAAACGATCGTTAACAAAGAGATCATCCATGAAGTGTTGCCAAAAGAAACTAAATATGGTATAGCAAAAGAACATGGACTTTCCATTTCTGATCTAGATAAAGCAAATCCTAATCTGGAATCAGATGGTTTAAAAACTGGTCAAAAAATTATAATCCCCACGAAAGAAAATACCGAAATTGTAACTGAAAAAGAAAATACTTCTTTGAACACTCAGCCATTGACAATCAACAAAGGCATAGAAATTAAACCTACTGTTGAAAATAAAATTGAAGAAATTACAGTTACTCACATAGTAGTTGCTAAAGAAACAAAATACGGAATTGCTAAGGAATTTGGAATCACAGTAAAAGAATTAGAACGACAAAACCCCAAGATTATAAAAAAATTAAATGTTGGCTCTTTATTAACCTTTCGCAGTCCTAAAGTTCTAAACCCTACTGTAGTGAAGCAAGAATTTATTGGAGAGTCAATGGAAGGTGAAAGCAATATCAAATCCTATCAAGGAAGTGCATTTATTGATCAATTGATTTCAACAGCTTCTGAAAACATAGGAGTACGCTACCGTTCAGGTGGCACTACGAAAGATGGCTTTGACTGCTCTGGTTTAATGTGCACTACATTTGGAGCTTATGATATTCAATTACCACGAACTTCAATAGAACAATCACATTATGGACAAGTTATTGAAATAGAAAATGCTCAAAAAGGAGATTTAATTTTTTTTAAAACTAGAGGAGGTCACCAAATCAACCACGTAGGAATGGTCGTAGAAGTTATTGATGGTGATGTCAAATTTATCCACGCCTCAAATTCAGGTGTGATCATTTCTTCTATCAAAGAAAGTTATTATTCTAAAAAAGTAGCTCAAGTAAATAGAGTTTTGTAAGGCTAAAATATAATTTCAATATTTTTTAAGAAATTAAAATCCATACTCATTTAAAAACTTATTTTTGCAATACCATTAAGCTGAAAATATCATGTTAATTATAGGAATTGCGGGAGGAACTGGAAGCGGAAAAACAACTGTAGTTCATCAAATTATAAATGAATTTACAGAAACTCAAGTTGGCGTACTCTCTCAAGACTCCTATTATAACGCAACACATCAGCTGAGTGATAAAGAAAGAGTGTCAATCAATTTTGATCATCCTAGAGCAATCGATTTTGAACTTCTGGTGAGTCATTTGAAAAATCTAAAGGAAGGAAAAGCCATTCATCAACCAATATATTCATTTGTAACACACAATCGTACTGAAGATTACATAATCACGCAGCCTAGAAAAGTACTTATTGTTGAAGGGATTTTAATTTTTACCAATCCCGAACTCCTTAATTTGTTTGATATAAAAATATTTGTACATGCTGATGCTGACGAACGATTAATCAGACGATTAAAAAGAGATATTGCCGAACGCGGCAGGGATTTAAACGAGGTTTTAAATCGTTATCAAACTACCTTAAAACCCATGCATCAGCAATTTATCGAACCAACCAAAGCTTTTGCTGATATTATTATCCCAAATGACAAACCTAATACAGTAGCAATTGAGGTAGTTCGTGCACTAATAAACCAAAAGTTACTGTAAATTATTGTAATTTTATAGGCTAAAGCTGTACTTTAATTTCTAAAAAAAAGGATATAAATGACCAATCCATATAAAGACAAATCTTGGTTTAAATTCATAAGTAACAAATACATTTGGGTACTGTTGTTTTTTGGTACATGGATGATTTTTTTAGATAATTATTCTTATTTTGATCATCATATTTTGAACAATCAAATTGATGAACTTGAAGAAAATAAAACCTATTACCAAGAAGAAATCAAAAAGGATGAAAAGCAAATTAAAATGCTTCAAAATCCTGAGCAAATAGAAAAATATGCTCGAGAAAAGTACTTCATGAAAAAAGATAGTGAAGACATTTACATCATTGAATTCGAAGGAGACAGTTTGTCAAGTAATAAGTGATTTTTTACCTTCATTAAAAAAGCATTTCTTAAATTCTATTTTCATTATTAGAATTCAAAAAAAAATACTTTAGTCTCCTATTTTATTACTAAAACACACATCATGGCTACTCCATTATTTGATGAATTTGACCCCGTTTCTTCCAAATTGTGGAAGCAAAAAATCCAATTTGAATTGGATGGAGCCGATTACAACGAAGCGATGATTTGGAACTCTCCTGAAGACATTAAAGTAAAACCTTTTTATCACCAGGATGAATTGTTAAAAAAATACCCCGTTACAACTTCGGCAAATTTATTTTCAATTTGCCAAAATATTTTTGTGTATAATATAGAGAAGTCGATTGAAAGAGCTTTAGACACCTTAAATCGTGGAGCTGAAAGTTTACGTTTTTCTATCGAAGATGAAACTATTGCTATTGAAGAGTTATTGACAAAATTACCTCTTGATGGTTTAATCATTTATTTTAATTTCAGTTTTCTTTCTTTGGATTTTATCCAAAGAATTGAAAAATCTACCCAGTCAAAAGAGATTACTTTATATTATAATTTAGATCCTATTGGACAACTAGCAAAAGATGGAAATTGGTTTAAAACAGATGAGAATACCAATTTTGATACTCTAAATTTAATCTCAAAAACAATTCCTAATCGCTCTTTTATTAGTATTAATGTAGGTTTGTACCAAAATGCAGGTGCTAATATGGTACAGCAATTAGCTTATGGATTAGGACAGGTAAATGAATATTTCAACCGAATACCTACTATAAATTCCAAAATTGTTTTTGAAATTGCTGTAGGAAGCAATTATTTCTTTGAGATAGCAAAACTAAGAGCCTTCCGAATTTTATTTTTGACCTTGGCCAAAGAATACCAGCACGTATTAGAATGCCATATACTAATAACGCCTACCAAGCGCAACAAAACTGTCTATGGATACAACGTTAACATGTTACGAACCACAACCGAATGTATGTCGGCTATTTTAGGTGGTGCTGATGCAATCGCTAATCTAGCATATGATTCGCTCTATCATAAAGACAATGAATTTGGCGATAGAATAGCTCGCAATCAATTGTTGATCCTAAAAGAAGAATGTCATTTTAACAAAGTTAATAATCCATCAGATGGCAGTTATTATATTGAGAGTTTAACGAATCAATTAGCTGATAAAAGTTTGGCTTTATTTAAGGATATTGAAGCCAAAGGTGGTTTCTTAAAACTACTTAACGAAGGAGTGATTAGAACTAAAATCCAACTCAGTGCCGATAAAGAACAAGCATTATTTGATTCCAAAGAAGAAGGATTAATAGGAACGAATAAACATGCCAGTAGAGAAGATAGAATGAAACAGGAACTCGATTTGTTTCCCTTTGTAAAACTAAAACCGCGTAAAACATTAATTACACCTATTATAGAAAAACGCCTTGCTGACAAATTAGATCAAGATAGACTGGCAACGGAATAAAAATATTTAATAAAATAAACCCTCAAAAATATAATGCTTTATAACACCTTACGGTATTTTTTAAGCATTTTTTTTTAAACAATTAAACCTTAAATTAAAAAGCCTTCTCAAATTATGTTTTGAGAAGGCTTTATTATAATTATGTGATTATCTAATTACTTAACTAGTAATTTATGAGAAGGAGCAAATTTAGTTAGATTAATCCCTTCAACTGCTGTTTTATATTCTTCTATTGTTGGAGTTCTACCAAGGATTGTAGACAAAACTACAACTGGAGTAGAAGAAAGTAGTGATTCTCCCTTTTTCTCATCAGTATCCTCTACAACTCTTCCTTGGAAAAGACGCGTAGATGTTGCCATTACAGTATCTCCTTTTGCCGCTTTTTCTTGGTTACCCATACAAAGATTACAACCTGGGCGCTCTAGATACAACATATTTTCGTATGAAGTACGCGCTGCTGCTTTAGGCACATTATCGTCAAACTCGAAACCTGAGTATTTTTGTAAAATTTCCCAATCCCCTTCAGCTTTCAATTCATCAACAATATTGTAAGTAGGAGGAGCTACAACTAGTGGCGCTTTGAACTCTACTTTACCATTTTGTTCATCAATATTTTTAAGCATATGCGCTAGAATTTTCATATCTCCCTTATGAACCATACAAGATCCGATAAATCCAAGATCTACTTTTTTAACGCCACCATAGAAAGATAATGGTCTAATAGTATCATGTGTATATCTTTTAGAAACATCAGCATTATTAACATCTGGATCAGCAATCATTGGCTCAGCAATTTGATCTAAATCCACCACAACTTCAGCATAATACTTAGCATTTGCATCTGGTCTCAAGGCTGGTTTTTCACCTGAAATAATCTCAGCGATTCTTTTATCTGCAATAGCAATCAATCCTTTAAGAACTTCATTTTTATTATCCATTCCTTTGTCAATCATAATCTGGATTCTACCTTTCGCCATCTCTAGAGATTCGATCAAAGTATAATCCTCAGAAATACAGATAGAAGCTTTTGCTTTCATTTCGGCAGTCCAGTCTGTAAATGTAAAGGCTTGATCTGCATTAAGAGTTCCTAAATGAACCTCAATGATTCTTCCTTGGAATACATTCTCTCCACCAAATGTCTTAAGCATTTGAGATTGTGTAGCATGAACCACATCACGGAAATCCATATACCCTTTCATCTCTCCTTTGAAAGTGACCTTTACCGATTCTGGAATTGGCATAGAAGCTTCACCAGTAGCCAATGCGAGAGCAACAGTTCCTGAATCAGCACCAAATGCAACGCCTTTAGACATACGTGTATGAGAGTCACCACCAATGATGATCGCCCACTCGTTTACAGTAATATCATTAAGTACTTTGTGAATTACGTCAGTCATTGAATGGTAAACACCTTTGGGATCACGAGCTGTGATTAATCCAAAGTCATTCATGAATTTCATCAATCTAGGAATATTAGCTTTTGACTTATTATCCCAAACTGAAGCAGTATGACAACCTGATTGGTAAGCACCGTCAACAATTGGAGAAATCACAGTAGCAGCCATAGACTCTAATTCCTGTGAAGTCATCAAACCTGTTGTATCTTGCGAACCTACAATATTTACAGTAACACGAACATCTGAACCAGCGTGCAACACTTTACCAGGAGTTGTTCCAACTGCATTTTTATTAAATATTTTTTCTACAGCCGTAAGACCTTGTCCTTCTATAGAAACCTCTTTTGACGGAGCATATACTGGAACAATACCAATACCTAGAGTCTTTGAAGCAAATGTTTGCAATTTTTTTCCAAAAACAATTGCGTAAGAACCACCCGCTTTTATGAATTCAATTTTCTGAGGTGTAAATGCCTTAGAAATATCAATTAATTCTTTATCTCCGTTGTAAAGTTTCTTAGTCTTTGTATTGATTGTAAGAACAGTACCTGTAGCAACTGAATAAACTTCTTCTAGAATAGGATCTCCACTTTCGTTACGAACAGCGTTACCATCTTTGTCTAATTTTTTCACCCAGTTTTTAAGGTCAAGACCAATACCACCAGTAACATCAACAGTTGTTAAGAAAATTGGCGAAATACCGTTAGTTCCTGCAACAATAGGAGCAATATTAATAAATGGAACGTAAGGACTCGCTTGTTTACCACTCCAAAGTGCCACGTTGTTTACACCTGACATTCTAGATGATCCTACACCCATAGTACCTTTTTCAGCGATTAACATCACGCTTTTATCAGGATTGGCTTCTGCCAATGCTTTGATCTGGTCTTGTGCTTCTGGAGAAATCAAACATTTTCCATGCAATTCGCGATCAGAACGAGAGTGTGCCTGGTTTCCTGGAGAAAGTAAATCAGTAGAAATATCTCCTTCACCAGCTATAAAAGTAATAACTTTAATTTCTTCAGCTATTTCTGGT
>NZ_JBAWDL010000211.1:0-8175 GCF_049590715.1 Flavobacterium sp. | reverse complement strand
GCAGTATTGGGCTTTTCAAAGCCGAAACTAACTTTTATTCCCTGATCGAATAGTTCGTATTTTAACCATAATTTTGAACCAAAAGAAGAATTTCCGTTTACTGAAATAGTATTTTCTTTTACTTCTACTGTTTCCACCTTGAAGTCATCGGCTACATTTTTCCATTCCATGGCCTTGTGCATAATGGTATTTCCCTGCCCTCTGTCGTTGTCGGTAGCAGCTCGCACAAAATTTGGTTTCAGGGCTGATAATAAAACAGGTTTATTTCCCACTTTTATAGAACTAATATAGCCTGTTGCTTTATCTACAGTAACTTTGTACGCAGCCGTACCGCCACTGATAATATTGTTTGCTGTTAAAAGGCTCACTTTTTTGGTTGAAAATTTTTCGTTTGCTTCAATTTTTGGTAAAACAAAATCTTCCCAAGCAACTTCGTATCCAGCTTTTGCGTATGCATTTGCCGTTTTTTGGCAAACGCTGATATGAATTACATATTCTACTCCTGCTTTTTTGTTTAGCTTATTGATTGGCAAAATCACTTTCGTTTCTTTGCCAGGCTCTAAGTTTATAGGTTCAATATCTCCTGTCAATATTTCTATACCATTGGCCTTTACACTGTATTTAAAATCAAACTCATTCAGATTGGTAAAGTGGTAATAATTTTTGATATTTAACCCATATTCATTGTTTTGGTCTTTTGAAATAGCAACAAACTGGAAAACTTTTTTGCATTCAAAAAGCTGCGGTTTAGGGCTTTTATCTGGATTAATGATGCCGTTTATTAAAAAATTCATTCGACCAGGGTCTGCACCAAAATGTTTCCATCGATCATTACCATAGCCCCAATAGGTTTTTCCGTCTTTTGTTTTTGTTGTAATACCTTGGTCAATAAAATCCCAAATGGCTCCACCTATAATATTATCGTGTGTGCGTGCGCTGTCAACATATTCTTTGAGGTTGCCCAATGAATTTCCCATGGCATGCGCAAATTCGCAGTTAAAAACGGGGCGATTATCATTAGGGTCTTCCGCCAACTGGTTCATAATTTCGACCGTTGCATACATGCGGCTAATCATATCTACATAAGGACGATCTCTGGGGTTGAGCAGATAATTTGTCCATTCTTTAGAACCATGCTTCTTGTAGCGTCTATCGGTGGGGTCGCCTTGTGCACCTTCCGAATGTATGGGGCGAGTATAGTCGTACGTTTTTATCCACGACGCCATTGCGGCATGGTTTGGCCCCGTGCCCGATTCGTTACCTAACGACCAAAATAAAACCGAAGGATGCAATTTGTCACGCTCCACCATTTTTATGGCCCGATCGAGGAACGAATAGGTCCATTCTGGAGAATTAGATAGTTCTCCCCGCATGCCGTGCGTTTCTAGGTTCGCCTCGTCCATTACATAAATACCAAATTTATCGCATAACTCATACAAATAGGGATCGTTTGGATAATGGCATGTACGAATAAGATTCATGTTATTTTGCTTCAAGATAGTGATATCTTGGAGCAGTTCTTCGTGCGAAACTGTTTTTCCTTCCGTAGGGCTATGGTCATGTCGATTAACACCAAACATAATAACACGTTTACCATTAACCATTAATACACCATCTTTTATGTCTATTTGTCTAAAACCTATTTGTGTACTAGTTGCTTGTATTACCTTGCCATCTTTCTCAATGGTTACTAGTAGCGTATATAAATTTGGTTTTTCGGCACTCCATTTTTTTGGATTTTTGATGGTCTGCTTCATCAAGGCAAAATGCACGTTATCGGATTGTGGATACCACTCATGCGCCACCTCTTGGACCGAAATCTGCATCGGTTTCTCTAAGACCATAGTTGTTCCGTCAAACAATTGGGCTTTTATTTGATAGCCTTTTAGGTTTTCATCTTTAGATTGTAGATGCACACGAGGGCGAATTTGCAAAACAGCATCTTCGTATTTGTCATCTAGCAAGGTGCGTACATGTAAATCAGAGAGCGCCACTTTTGGCCAAGCTTGCAAGAATACTTCACGAAATATTCCGCTCATGCGCCAATTGTCTTGGTCTTCGAGATAGGCACCATCACTCCAACGATATACTTTTACGGCAACTGTATTTTTGCCCGGCTTTAGGTATTTTGTAATATCAAACTCAGATGAGGTGTAGCTCCCTTGGTTATAACCAACCTCTTTGCCATTTACATATAAATAATAAGCATTTAAAACACCTCCAAAATTTATTAGTACCGTTTTGTCGTTCCAATCATCGGGGATATTAAATGTACGTTTATACGAGCCCACGGGGTTGTGATTGTGGTCAATAAAAGGTGGATTCTTCGGGAAAGGATAACCCGAATTTACATAAGTTGCATTACCGTAACCACGCATCTCCCAACAAGAAGGCACATCAATATCTGCCCACTTTGAAACATCATAATCTTCTTTGTAAAAATCATCGGGAGCATCAGCTGGTTTTATTACCCAGTTAAACTTCCAGTTACCGTTTAGGGATTGATACCAAGGTGATTTTTCTCGATCAAGTGTTTTGGCTTGCTCTTCTGTAGGGTAAGAATACAAGGTTGACCTTGAAGGAAATCTATTTTTCTGAACCACCAAAGGATTTTCCCAATCGTTGTTGTATTGGGAAAAAACCGTTGTAGTCAAAAATAACAGACCGATTGTTACTATGTTAATTACTTTCATTTATTTCTGTTTTATTTGCGAATTGGCTAATCGTCGGAGATCAACTTCAAATCTCGCCCCGACTGCCCACGCTACTTATTTTATTTGAGTTGTTTCAGGTCCTAAATACGAATTTTTTAATCCGCCAAAATTCAGCACAGCCTTATCTACCACAACACCTGGGTCCATATAATAAATCTTTAAGGTGTGCTTTCCGGGTTTGGTAATGTAGTGCGAACTGGTATGGATGGAGGAGTTGCGGCGTACATTTTGTCTCCAACTGTCACTGTCGATATCAGCACCTACATAAATCATCTTGGGCGATTCCTCGTCTACCGAAATAGCAAAACGGTGTAGTTCAAAGCCGTTAATTGGGTAGGTGGGCAACACATAGGTTGAAATATCAAATCGACCTGAGTTGAAGGTATAAAAGTCGTATTCAACATGTGCATATTTATCGTTTTTAGCCCAATGTCCTACACTTTTAGAATGGTTATTTTGAGTAGCCAAAGATGCACCTGTAACACCCAAACCTTTTTTTACAATCCAGTTTACGTCGTCTTTGTCAACCTTTCGGTGATAATCTTCCAATGGAATGGAGATGTAACCATTTTTCTCAACAAACACCCCTTTTAACTTGTCAGCTATGGTAATTTTAGAATAAAAGGCTTTCACAAAAACAATTTTTTCAGCTCCAGCACCACGGATGGTTATTGTGCCGTTTGGTGTTTTGCCTTGCAGCTTGTTCCAATCAACCGAAACTTGGAGGCGTTGTTCTTTGGAAGTTGTTCCTGAGGTTTGGCTAATCGAAATCCAATCAGCACTTGCAATTGCTTCCCAGGTCAAAGCCTCCTGGCCGGTGTTGAACACATCAATGGTGTAAGTTTCGTTGTAGTGCGACGTAAAAACAGGCAAGTAGTAGGGCTTGTTGATTCCGTTGACCTCTGTGTATTCTTCCACAAGGATACCCAAACCTGCTTTTTTTGGGAGTTTTATCTCTTCGAAAGGAGGCATAAATGCAAAGGTTGCACCACCCGATTGCACTTCTGACATCATTCCTTTCCACTTTCCACCCAGTAACAGCTCATATTCATGCGTAATCATGCGGATGCTATCGTTATAAGCTTTCAGCTTAACAACCAAATCGTTGGTTGCTGCATGACCTAACTTGGTATACCACCTGTTTTTGTGGGCAAGCAATAGTTTGTGATTTATGTAGTGTGCCCCCATAATTGGGTAATACACTAATTCGAAAAACGCAGCCTGATGGCTTTCAGGAACTTGCTTTCTGAGTTTTGTAACTTTCTGGCTAAGCTCTTTGAATTTCTCTAATCGTCTTTCGGTTTCTTTGTAGTTGGTGAAACTAAAATCAGTGTCTTCGATACGCTCGCGCCATCTGTCGCTTGAAAATTCTTCTCCCCAACCCATAAACTCAGGTTTGTGCACAAAGTTGATTTGATAAAAGTCATACATCAAATCGTTGCAGGCCGCTCCTAGTTTTTCGCCAAAAGCTTGGTTGTACCACATTTGCATGTGGGTATACACATTTTCGTGCTTTACGGTATCAATGTTCCATGCCAAATCGAGAAAAAACGTAGTATTGTATTCTGCTGGTTTTATGTCTCCCACATTTACCATCCACACTCGGTTGGCTTTGTAGTCGTAGGCTTTTTTCATTTCCTGATAGATCAGGGCTGGGTTTGTTGTACTCAGCCATGTGTATTCGTGAGGGTTACCAAGATAGGAAATATGATAGTACACACCACTACCTCCCGAACGTTGCTGCTCTATAGGGTCGCTCAGACGACGCATGTAACCATAGTTATCATCCACCCACATCAGGGTAATATCGTCGGGAACTTTCAGGCCGTTGTTGTACAAATGGAGCACTTCGGCATAGGGAACAAAAATCTGTGGAATTTCCTCGGCATTTTTACCAATGTGTTTTTTCAGAATATCCCGTTGGTCGTTTATCGCTTCTTTTACCAATTCAATCTGCTTGTCTACAGAGAAACCACCTTCCATTTTGTGATCGTGAACGCCACGAATACCAATAGTGTAAACATTTTCATAAGGAGCATTTTCTGACACACGCTTGTCTAGCACCTTGCAAATGCCTTCGCGGTTGGTTGCATAATTCCACTCGCCCATATTTTTCTTGTCCCACTCGGTTGCATTGTTAAACAACACCGGCTCGCAATGTGACGATCCCATAACAATGGCGTATTTATCGGCAATCACTTTATTTTCTGTATATTTATTGAATGCCCCCGAGCATTCGTGCATGGCCGGCCACAAATAATTCGCTTTTAGGCGCAACAGTAATTCAAACACCTTTGCATAAGTTTTGGGACCAATGTCTCCCAGTTCGGGCTCAAAAGTTTTTGTACTCCAGGGTTTCATGCCCCAGTCTTCGTCATTAATAAAGATACCTCTGTACTTTACATCGGGTGAAGAGCTCTTGTGTATACCTCCTTTTACAAAGACCTTGTCTTTTTTCACAACCGGAACATCCGCCCACCAGTACCAAGGTGAAACGCCCATTTGTTTTGATAATTCTAATACGCCAAAAGCAGTACCTCTTCTGTCACTACCGAAAATCACTACTATTTTTTTTCCTCGTTGCCAAGGGTTATTAATGGTTTGTATGCTATATTTTTCCCAAACACCTGTCATACCAGTTGTATCAATGGCATTGTTTTTTACCAATTGCTTGATAATGCTACTTTTGTCCAAAGAACCTATGATTACAAGATCTCCTTTTGCATCCTTTTTAGAAGTGAACGTCTTAGGGCTTGTGCCACAAACGGCTTTTAGGTCTTCACTAAAGAGGTTGGCGCTTATCTCAATTACTTTATGGTCGTTCTTGTCGTAAAGAATACTTGCTGTTTTTCCGTTATTAAACAAAATGAAGTCTTGTTTTGTATACTTCTCAATGAGAAGCTTTTGTGCATTAGCATTCAGACTAAAGCTGAAATTAACAATGGCAAGAAGTGTAAATAATCTCATATATAATTATGTTTTGTTATTGTTTATCAAGATAAAAACAGACAATTTGGCCGTCTCTACAAACGCATTTTCTTAAAAAACGTGATTTTTAGTTTACAACCTTAAACTGAATCGCCTGTCCGCCACCGGCAGCCAAAACAATAGTAAGTTTATCTTTGGAGGTTACTTTTTTTCTGGTAATCGCAACAGGATAAGGATTTGTTTTCCAATCTGCATCTTTACCATCTGCATAAATAATGGCTTCATATTGTTTGCCCTTTGCCAAGAAATCAAGGCTTATGTTGAGGTTACGAGGATTTTCATCGGTAATACTTCCCAGAAACCAGTTGTTAGTTCCTTTTTCTTGGCGAGCAATGGTATAATAATCTCCTATTTTAGCATTTAAAACTTTACTCTCCGACCAATCTGTTGGCACATCCTTAATAAATTGAAATGCGGGTAAGTTTTTTTCATAATTTTGGGGTAAGTCAGCAGCCATTTGTATCGGGCTATACATAGTGAGCATAAACGCAATTTGCTGGCATACAGTACCACGCACCCTAAAGGTACCGTTAGACCAAGCCTTTTTAGGGAGCATCACTTCAAATATTCCTGGAGTATAATCCATTGGGCCACCTAGCAGACGAGTAAAAGGCAATATCACACCGTGCTCTGGCGAATTTCCTTCGCTCCATGCATTATATTCTTGACCACGACCACCTTCTCTTGCCATAAGGTTGGGATAAGTGCGTTGTTCTCCTGTAAATTTAATTGGTTCATGATTTACAATCATCAATTGATATTTGGCAGCTGTTTGCACCATTTTTCGGTAGTGGCGTACCATATATTGCCCGTGGTGATGTTCTCTATAGGTCTTTTTTTCTTTATCCCAATTGACATCGCCGGTATAACCTACTTTTACGGTTTTTATTCCTAAATCCTGACACATTTTGTATAGCGTATCCATGCGTGGTTCATAATGGTCTATATCCGAAATGGTTTCGTGATACATCATCATTCGTACTCCTTTTTCTTTTCCATAACGGCATACTTCTTTAATATCAAAATCGTCTGTAGGTGTAGACCAATCAAAAATGCCGTAACCAGTCCAAGATCCTTCCATGTTATCCCAACCTTTGTCCCAACCTTCAATTAATACATCTGGAATACCGTGTTTGGCTGCAAAATCGATATGGTATTTTGCATTAGCGGTATTTGCGCCATGAGGGCGGTTTATGGGTTTACCAAATTGTGTTTTTTCGGCCCAGGCCGATTTCCCTGTGTGCATTTCCCACCAGATACCTATATATTTATAAGTTTCAATCCAGTTCGTATTTTCGTAGGCGCAAGGGGGATTCAAGTTCAGAATTAAATCTGATTGAACTAAACCACCCGCATTTTCAGCTATTTGAATAGTACGCCATGGAGAATGCATAGGTGCAGTTGTGCGAACCAAATCACCATTTAACCAAGGCACTAATTGTGCTTTGAATCTATTATTTTGTAAGGTGTTTACCAGATTCATTTCGGGATAATCGGTAAGATCGGCTTCGTGAATACTAATTACTAACGCATCCTTAACTTCAATAGTTAAAGGTGTGTTACACATATTTGCACGTTCTTCTTTATCTGGTCGTCTGTGAAATTTTAAAGTGTCGCCTATTTGGCTAATTGGTGAATTGTAGTACACTTTCTCGTAATTGTCGTAATCAGCAAAATTCCACCAAGCCTTGTAGTCTCCGGCAAAATTAAATTCTGTAAGCTCATCCATTATCACAAAATCTTTAAGACCTTCTTGTTTTGGAAAGGAATAGCGGAAGGCAACTCCATCATTAAAAGCTCTGGCAATTACATCAAGTAAAACACCCGATTGTTTTTGCTTTAAATGAATAGTTAATTCTTTGTAATGGTTAGAAACGTTTTTTCGTTGTCCCCAAACTGTTTTCCAGCTACTTTTTTCAGAGTCTGTATCGGAACCAATAATTTCAAACCTCTCTTTTAATGAGAGATTTTTTAGTTCAAATCCCAAAGCTGAATTATTCATAAATTGGTAATTTATATGACTTATTGAATAGTGCAGTTGTCCGGCCTTATTCAAATAAAAAGCAATCTGATTATTTGAATCTGGTGAAGCTATTTTCATAACAACTTTGTTTTTACTCCAACTTATAAGAAGTAAGGACATTATTAAAACAACTGAAATTTTTTTATACATCTTTTTAATTTTATAGGGTTATTTTTTTTTAGAATGGCCGAACAAAAAATTCATCTTCATAAATTTATTTTATTGGTCAAGAAAAACGATTGTGTTTTTTTGGTTTATTAGAAAAGTGATTTTTTTACTTCAAGAGATAACTTGCTAGAAATAAATTTAAAAATCAACAATAGTATTGTAGTAGCAAAATTGCATAGAATTTAGTCCAAATTGAAATAATTCACTACGTCAAAAATTATACAACGACCTTTTTTGTTACTACAATTGCTTATACTTGTAATACAAAATAAATATATAAGC
>NZ_JBAWDL010000210.1:0-20016 GCF_049590715.1 Flavobacterium sp. | reverse complement strand
AAATAAGTATTATTTTATTTTTTTTACAAATCGGTAATAGGACTGTATTTTGGAACTAAAATTTTCATTATAGACCATCCTATTAAATAACAAACGGCACAAATAGAAAAAATGATAAAATAACCTGCTTCAATCCCGTGAAAACCCATAAAATCCATATTAGTTTTTTCGCTAAAATCAAATAATAGTCCTGAACTTTTATTGATTACTGTTGAACCAATGCCTCCTGCTAATCCGCCGATACCGGTAATGGTTGCAATGGCTTTTTTAGGAAACATATCTCCTACAGTAGTAAATATATTGGCAGACCAAGCTTGATGTGCTGCTCCTGCAATTCCAATGATGATGACAGGCAACCAATAAGTAATATGTCCTAATGGTTGTGCTACTAAAGTTAATAGTGGAAAAAAAGCAAAAATCAACATGGATCTCATTCTACCAGCATAGGGATCCATTTCTTTCTTTTCAACAAAATAGGTGGGTAACCATCCTCCAATAATAGAAAGTAATGTAATCATATACAAAACAAATAAAGGAAAAGCAGCCTGAGTAGCATTCATTCCATAAACAGAACTTAAATAGGCTGGTGTCCAGAAAAGAAAAAACCACCATACGCCATCAGTCATAAACTTACCAAAAATGAAAGCCCAAGTTTGTCTGTATTTTAGACATTGTTTCAATGATACTTTGGTCGATGTTTCAGGGATATAGCCTACCAATTGACTATCGGCAATATCGTCTTGTTGAATGTAGGTCAATTCAGCAGAGCTCACTTTTGGATGTTTTTCAGGTTTATCATACATAAAAACCCAAAATCCCATCCAAACAAAACCTAAGGCACCAATAATAATAAAAGCCATTTCCCAACCAAACGCTTTCGCAATAAATGGAATTGTAATTGGTGCTGCTAATGCTCCTACGGTGGCTCCAGCATTAAAAATACTAGTAGAGAAGGCTCTGTCTTTTTTAGGAAAATACTCAGCGGTTGTTTTAATAGCTGCGGGGAAATTTCCCGCTTCTCCTAATGCTAATACAAAACGAGCAAAGATAAACAAGGTAACACTTACGTTAATTACCATTCCAGTATCATTGATACTGGCAATAATTTTTTTTGCTCCGTCAAAGCCCACAAACCAATTACCAGTAATAATTCCAGAAGTAGCAATGCCGCAAAAAGCATGTAAACAAGCCCCTATAGACCAAATACCAATAGCCCATAGAAAGCCTTTTTTAGTATCTAACCAGTCGACAAATCTTCCTGCAAATAATAAGGATACTGCATAAAATATAGAAAACAAGGCTGTTATATTTCCGTAATCATTATTAGTCCAGTGAAACTCTGGAGCAATAAAATCGCTCCAGGTTAAGGATAACACTTGTCTATCAAGATAGTTTATCGTAGTTGCAAAAAATAGTAATCCGCAAACAGTCCATCTGTAGTTTCCAATGTTTTCTTTTTTGTTATTCATATTTAGTCAATAGTTTTTGTTTATAAAATAGGGTGATGGTGGTTTACCCCAATGTAAATTGGTATTATTCTTTTACAGAAATATTAAAATAACCCTTTGCATTTTCAAAACAAATAGCTTTTACAAGATTCCCAATTAGTTTCATGTCATTAGGAAGTTCTCCTTTTTCAACTTCGTCTCCTAGCGTATTGCATAAAATACGACGGAAATATTCATGACGAGAAAAAGATAAGAAGCTTCTGGAATCTGTTAACATTCCCACAAAACGAGAAAGTAATCCAAAATTTGACAACACATTCAATTGATTTTCGATACCGTCTTTTTGGTCTAAAAACCACCACGCTGCACCGTACTGCATTTTTCCAGCTATGGAACCATCATTAAAGTTTGCCACCATTGAAGCAAACATTTCACTGTCTTTAGGGTTGAGGTTATAAACAATAGTTTTGGTAAGTGTGTTGTTTAAGTTTAATTTATCAAAAAAAGTACTCATAGCATTGGCCATATTCAAGTCTCCTAATGAATCAAATCCTTGATCAGAGCCATGAAGTTGCATCATTTTACTATTGTTATTTCGAATGGCTCCCACGTGAAATTGCTGTGTCCAAGAACGTTTGTGGTTCATTACCGAAAGTTCAAATAATACTGCTGATTTATATTTGTTAATTTCTAAAACCGTTAGATCTTCGGTGTTTAGCCCTTTTTGTAAAATAGCATTAATTTCAGTTTCAGTATAAATTTCTGCATAGAAGTTATTGTGTCCGTGATCGGAAATTCGACAACCATTTTCATGAAAATAATCATGACGCAATTGTAGCGCTTGAATCAAATTTTCAAAAGATTTGATTTCGAAATTAACTATTTTTTCCAGTTTTTGAACCCATTGGACAAAAAGAGACCCTTTTTCAATTTCTGTCACTTTATCTGGGCGGAAAGACGGCAATACTGCAATATCAAAATTTTCCTCTTGAAGTTGTTTATGGTAATACAAATCATCTGTTGGATCATCCGTAGTTCCTACCATTTTCACATTCATTTTGTAAAGTAAATTACGCACACTGAATTCAGGTTTTTTTAATAAAGCATTGCAATGATGATAAATACCATCTGCTGTTTCTTCATTCAGTAATTCTTCTACTCCAAAATAATTTTTTAATTCCAAGTGTGTCCAATGGTACAAAGGGTTACGTAAAGTATAAGGAATAGTAGTCGCCCATTTTAGGAATTTCTCATAATCAGATGCGTCACCACTAATATATTTTTCATCAATTCCATTGGCTCGCATCGCACGCCATTTGTAGTGATCACCTTCAATCCACAATTGTGTAATATTTTCAAATTGACGGTCTTCAGCGATGTCTTTTGGAGATAAATGATTGTGGAAGTCAAATATAGGTTGTGATTTAGCATACTCATGATAAAGAGTACGCGCTACCTCATTGTGTAGCATGAAATCATGAGTTATAAAGGTTGTTTTGGTCATGTTTTTTTGAGTAGCAATAGATTTAAAAATATTTTAGAAAAATAATAGTGTTCAGAGAAGAAAATACTAATTAAAAACTTCTTTTAATTCCTAATTCGAGTCCTCTTAATTCAGCCAGCCCTCTCAATCGACCTATTCCTGAGTATCCTGGATTGGTCTTTTTGTTCAAATCATCTAACATTTGATGTCCATGGTCAGGACGCATCGGAATAATTCTGCCAGTTTCTTTCTCTTTTTTAACTATTGATTTGACTACTTCGTACATATCAACATCGCCTTCTAAGTGATTGGCTTCATAGAAATTTCCTTCGGCATCTCTTTGTGTGCTTCTCAAATGAATAAAATTCATTTTGTCTCCATGGCGATCTACAATTCCTGATAAATCATTTTCAGCAATAACACCATAGGAACCAGTACACATACAAAATCCGTTTGAAGGAGAATCAACAGCTTCTAGCAATTGTTTTAAATCAGCTTCTGTACTTACAACTCTTGGTAGACCTAAGATAGGGTAAGGAGGATCGTCTGGATGGATTGCCATTTTTACACCTGCGCTTTCCGCTATAGGTATGATTTCACGTAGAAAATAATATAAGTTTTCTTTTAATTTAGCAGCATCAATACCATCATATCCTTTTAATACTTTCAAGAAATCTTTTACGGTATAGGATTCTTCAGCACCTGGTAAACCAGCAATAATATTTTGTTGCAATTTGATTTTTTCGGCATCGCTCAATTTTTCAAAAGTAACTTTAGCTTTGCTTTTTTGTGTTTCAGAATAAGTATTTTCTGCACCAGGTCTTTTTAGAATAAATAATTCAAAAGCGGCAAATTCATTAATGTCAAAACGCAAGGCTTTAGAACCATCGGGCATCTCATAAGTAAGGTCGGTTCTTGACCAATCTAAAACTGGCATAAAATTATAACATACAATATCAATACCGCAAGCTGCTAAGTTTTTGATACTTTGCTTGTAGTTTTCAATGTATTTCAAATAATCACCTGATTGTTTTTTGATGTCTTCATGAACGGGAATACTTTCAACTACTGACAAAGTCAATCCAACAGCTTCTATTTCTTTTTTTCGTTTCATAATTTCGTCTATTTCCCACACCTGTCCGTTTTTTATATGATGTAAGGCGGTAACAATTCCAGTTGCTCCTGCTTGTTTAGCATCTGATAATTTTACTGGGTCGTTAGGTCCGTACCATCTCCAAGTTTGTTCCATTTTTAGATATTTTTTTTAGATACTTTTTGCGCCAAATCCTCCATCCACATGAACAACAATTCCCGTTACAAATTTTGATGCATTACTGCATAGCCACACTAAAGTTCCATCAATATCATCAGGGTTTCCAAAACGTGCCATAGGAGTATGTGCTATGATAGATTCTCCTCTATTCGTTAAATTGCCTTCGGGTGTTAGCAGTAAGGCTCGGTTTTGTTCTCCAATAAAAAAACCAGGAGCAATAGCATTTACACGGATTCCTTCACCATATTTAGTAGCCATTTCAACCGCCATCCAACGAGTAAAATTATCGATAGCTGCCTTCGAAGCGGAATAACCTACTACTCTTGTTAATGGACGTTGGGCAGATGCAGAAGAAATATTAATGATTACCCCACTTTTTTGTTTAGCAAATAATTCTGAAAAAACTTTTGAAGGCAATAATGTCCCCATAATATTCAAATCCATCACTTTTTGTAAATCATCAGGATTTGTATTAAAGAAATCTTGATCAGGAGTAATCGTTGCTCCTGGTCTATTTCCACCTGCAGCATTAATCAAAATATCTAATTGATGGTATTCTTTGAGTATGAATTGTTTGACTTTTTCTAAATCCTCTGGATTTAAAACATCCGCTTGTACTGCAAAAGCCTGTCCTCCTTGATTTTGTATTTTTATAACAGCCGCATTTAATTTGTCAAGTGACCTACCAAGTAATCCTACAATGACACCATTTTGAGCTAATGTTGCTGCCATATTACTGCCTAATACACCTGCGCCTCCTGTAATAAGGGCAACTTTACCTTTTAAATCAAAAATAAAATCCATGGATTATAATCTTTAGTTATTTATGTTGAATGATGATTTATTCACTACTTATCTTTTATTGAAAAAGTAAAGCGAATCGGTATTTTACTAGCTATTGTCTAGTAGTAAAACCATTTTATTTTTTCGTGTTCGCACACGGAATAACACAAATGTATATAAAATTTATACTTGAGCAATTTTTTTGGAAAAAAAAATTAATTTTACTTTTTCAAAACAGTACTCATTTTAAAAAACATAGCATCATAACAATCAAAGAAATAGCTCGTTTAGCCAACGTTTCGACAGGAACAGTGGATCGTATTATCCATAATAGGGGACAAGTTGCGCAAGAAAACATTGATAAAGTAAATGCTATTATTAAAAAGTATGGTTACAAACCTAATATTTTTGCTAGTAATCTAGCTTTTAATAAAAAATTTAAGTTTGCTGTTCTGTTACCTCAATTTGAAGATTTAGAATATTGGAAAATTCAAATGAAAGGTATTGAGAGGGCTGAAAAGGAATTTCATCAATATGGAGTTAGCTTGGTTTATTTTTTCTACGAATTTGATTCGGCTTCGTTTCATAAAATGGCTCAAAAAGTATTGCAATCAGATTTTGACGGGTTGTTGTACGCTCCCATTTTTTATGATGAAACACTTCTGTTTTTGAATAAATTTCAAAATAATAATGCACCATTAGTGATGATTGATTCTAACTTTAAAGAGAGTTTAGCTCATGCCTATGTGGGACAAGATGCGTTTAAGAGTGGCTATTTAGCAGGGAAACTAATTAGTTATGCTGTAAAGAAAGAAAGTCGAGTACTGATTGTCAAAATCGCAAGGGTAATTGAAGCTACTTCTGTGTATTTGCAACGAATTGATGGATTTTATTCTTTTTTTAAGGAAAATGAAGCCCTGACTAATTTTCTTTTCTCTGAAATAACCATTCAAGATTCCTGTCTAGATCAGTTAAATTACACTATGTTTGAAGGAATAGATAGTGTTTTTGTGCCTAATTCTCGTGCCTATATTGTTGCTCAATTTTTAGAAACAAACAACATTAAGGATATCCGAATTGTAGGTTATGATTTACTAAATCAAAATGTAGCCTACTTAAAGAAAGGGTGGATTGATTTTTTGATTAATCAAAAACCAGAACAACAAGGATACATGGGAATTCAGCATTTGTATAGAAAGATAGTTTTAAAAGAGGCTGTAGAGGAAACTTATTATATGCCACTCGAAATTATAGTTAAAGAAAATTATGACTAATTTTTTTAAATTTACAAAGCCTCTTTTTAAAATTAAGTTAGTACCATAGCACTTCTTATGACTAAATGATGTAAGGGCTATTAATTTTTTAGATCAAAAGGTTTGATTTATTTTAGATTTTTACTTTAAAAATTAATTTTTTGATTTCCCCTTCTCCCATCATGGATGCATGACAATCTTCAGGGTATAGAATAGCAAATTGATTATTTGTTAATTGAAAAAAAGTATCTGGTGTGTCTAACCAAAAACGTACGTCTTTTTCAGTGTTATAATCCCCGTTTGGTTGGTTGCATTTTTCTCTGGTTTTCCATGCGAAAGTTTCTAATCCTTTAACACAAAATTGAATATCTATATGCTCATCATGGCATTCAAAAAAATGAAGTGCTTCCTCTTTTTTGTTTCCTTCTCCAGTATTAACAATTACACGCAAACTTTCTGATAAAATCGTCATTCCATCTGGAAGTAAGGCAATATTATTTTGTGTAATAAAATCAAATGCTTTTTTGAAATTTGGGTTTAAATCGTAATATCTAGCGGCATTATTTAAAGTGTCAATTATCATGGGGTTCGGTATTTATGTTATTGTGTGATGTAATTAATTCAACAGCTAATATAGTCTTGAGATTCTAATTTAAAAAATATAAATGCAATTTTATGCGATGATTTTTTAATTATAAAAATAATTTAACTTCTACTCATTTTTGTTTCATGGTGTACCTATCGTTAGCAACGGATTTTTGTGTGTAAATTTTAATATTTCGTTACTGATACTGCTATAGAAATAGACGATTATGTTTTTTTTGATATATGATGTTAAAAGTTTTTTAAAAAGAAGAATAAACTGTAAACACAGCATTTATGGTTATCTAATAAATCTTCGAAATAAAATAGTGTATCAGCTATTATTTTTTTGTTATATTTGTATTCAGCACAGCACAGCACAGTATGATTTTCATGTTGGATTATGATAACATAATAAAGAGTTTAAGTTGGCTTTGAGGGTGATGAATGTATTCATATTGTAAAAATAATTATGAAAAATACTAGCGTTTTTGAATTAGTAAAAGAAGGAGATATTCCAAAATACCAACAGTTAGTAGATGCTATAAAAAATGCTATTGCTAAAAAAGAATTAATTGTAGGAGTAACATTGCCATCCGTTAATAGTGTGAGTAAATCTAGTAAACTGTCAAGAGACACGGTCTTTAAAGCCTATTTGATTCTGAAAGAACAAGGTATTATTGATTCAGTTCCAGGCAAAGGATATTATGTGGCAGGAGAAACTCGTAAAGTACTACTTGTACTAGATACTTTTAAAGCCTATAAAGAAGTTTTGTATCATTCCTTTATCAATAATTTACCTGACAATTTTATTACTGATGTGCAGTTTCATCATTATAGTACAGATAATTTCAAAACAATAATTAACAATAGTCTTGGCAAGTATTATAAATATGTCGTTATGCCGTTTGATGATAAAGAAGTACCAGAAGTTTTAGCAACCCTTCCTATGGATAAATTAGTATTGATCGATTGGAATATTCATTTTCAGGTGCACAATAATTATATCTTTCAAGATTTTGGTCAATCATTTTACGATTCATTAATTGAGGCGAAGGATTTGTTTAAAAAATACAAAGCTGTCCATTTTATATATCCCAATTATACACATCACCCTTTTGAAACAATTCGATTTTTTAAAAAATATTGTAATGATTTTAATTTTGAATACCAAATTATTACAGATTCTAAAAATTGGAAAATCGAAAAAAACATCGCTTACATTAGTGTTAGTGATCGGGTTTTGGGGCAGTTTTTAGAACAATGTCAAGAAATGAAGTATGAGCCAGGAACGGATGTTGGTATTTTATCGTATAACGAAACACCAATGAAAAAGTTTATATACAAAGGAATTTCAGTAGTCTCTACTGATTTTAAAGAATTAGGGACTAAAGGAGCCGAATTTGTTACTTCAAATGAAGGGATGCAGATGTATATTCCAACAAAATTAACCATAAGAGAATCATTATAAAGTATGTATTACATAGGATTTGATCTAGGGAGTTCGTCAATAAAAGTTGCACTTGTCGATATGGCAACGGGTAAAAGTATTGATGTAGCTCAAGAACCTGAAAACGAAATGAGTATGCTGGCTGTCAAAAACGGATGGGCAGAACAAAAACCAGAAGATTGGTGGCAACATAGCTGTAATGCTATTAAAAAATTAAAAGAAAAACATCATATTACTGCTAACCAAATCAAAGGAATTGGTATTTCGTATCAAATGCACGGTTTGGTTTTAGTAGATAAAGAAGGAAATACACTTCGCCAGTCTATTATTTGGTGTGATAGTCGTGCAGTGGCTATCGGTAACGAGGCTTTTGAGAAGATTGGAGAAGAAAAGTGCAAGGAGCATTTACTCAATTCTCCAAGTAATTTCACTGCTTCAAAACTTAAATGGGTTAAAGAAAACGAGCCTGAAATTTATAATAAAGTCTATAAGTTTATGTTGCCAGGGGATTATTTGGCTTATCGTTTTTCGAATGTAATGAATACTACTATCTCAGGATTATCAGAAGGAATTTTTTGGGATTTCAAAAAAGATACTGTCGCTGATGTGCTTTTAGAGCATTATGGAATCGACTCATATTTAATTCCAGATATTGTTCCCACTTTTGGTTTACAATCAATAGTAGATGAAAAAGGAGCTCAAGAAAGTGGTTTGGCGGTAGGAACTCCTATTTTTTATAGAGCAGGTGACCAACCTAATAATGCACTTTCGCTGAATGTTTTTAATCCCGGTGAAGTGGCTGCTACAGGTGGTACATCAGGAGTAGTTTATGCTGTAACAGATAGTTTATCTGTTAAAGAAAGTGCACGAGTGAATAATTTTGCACATGTTAATTATACTAAAGGAGTTGCACCAAGGATAGGAAAACTATTGTGTATCAATGGTGCTGGAATTCAATACCGTTGGTTACTGAATAATCTTTCTGTAGTTTCTTACGAAGAAATGAATAGGTTGGCTCAGAGAATCGATGTAGGTTCCGATGGTGTTGTGCTTATTCCGTTTGGAAATGGAGCAGAGCGGATGCTGAATAATCAAGAATTAGGAACTCGTTTAGTGAATCTAAACTTAAACAATCACAATAAAGCACATTTGTGTAGAGCAGCTTTAGAAGGAATTGCTTTTTCATTTGTTTACGGAATGGAAATTATGCAATCAGATGGAATTACCATTGACGTCATGCGTGCTGGAAACGATAATTTATTTCGCTCTGAAATTTTCTCTACAACCATCGCTACGCTTATAGGATGTGAAATCCAAATCTACAATACTACTGGTGCAATTGGTGCAGCCCGTGCTGCTGGATTACATGAAGGAGATTTTGGAAAATTTGGAAAAAACATAAATGATAATGATTATGTGATGAGTTATCAGCCTTTCGAAAATAAATCAGATTACATTGTAGCATATCAAAATTGGAAAAAAGAATTAGAATTAATAATCAACAAATAAAATTAGATAAAAATGGCAGTTATAGGTAATAAAGAATACTTCAAAGGCATTGGAGATATTAAATTTGAAGGAAAAGAGTCTGACAATCCGTTAGCATTCAAATATTACAACCCAGAGCAAGTAGTAGCTGGAAAAACGATGCGTGAGCACTTTAAATTTGCAATTGCATATTGGCATACGTTCTGTGGTCAAGGTTCTGATCCTTTTGGACCTGGAACACAAAATTTCCCTTGGGATCAATCTTCAGATGCTATTTCGGCAGCTAAAGAAAAAGCAGATGCTGCATTTGAATTCATTACTAAAATGGGTTTTGATTACTACTGTTTCCATGATTTTGACTTGGTTGCTGAAGGAGCAACATTTACAGAATCAGAAAAAAGAATTGTTACTATCACAGAATATCTGAAAGAAAAACAAGCGGCTTCAGGAGTCAAATTACTTTGGGGGACTTCAAACTGTTTTTCGAATCCACGCTATATGAACGGTGCTTCAACTAATCCAGACTTCAATGTATTGGCCAGAGCCGGTGGACAAATAAAAGTAGCATTGGATGCTACTATTGCTTTAGGTGGGGAGAACTACGTATTTTGGGGAGGACGTGAAGGGTATATGTCTTTGTTGAATACGGATATGGGACGTGAATTAGACCATATGGCACAATTTCTTACGCAAGCTAGAGATTATGCTAGAGGACAAGGATTTAAAGGAACATTTTTTATTGAACCAAAACCAATGGAGCCAATGAAACACCAATACGATTTTGATTCGGCTACCGCTATCGGTTTCTTACGTCAACATGGTTTAGATAAAGATTTTAAAATCAATATAGAAGTTAATCATGCTACTTTGGCACAACATACTTTTCAACACGAAATTGAAGTGGCTGCCCATGCAGGGATGCTAGGAAGTATTGATGCGAACCGAGGTGATTACCAAAACGGTTGGGATACAGATCAATTTCCAAATAACATTCAAGAAACTACCGAAGCGATGTTGGTTTTCTTAAAAGCAGGAGGGTTACAAGGTGGTGGAGTTAATTTTGATGCTAAAATCAGAAGAAATTCAACTGATATGGAAGATGTTTTCTTAGCGCACATTGGTGGTGCTGATACTTTTGCTAGAGCTTTATTGACTGCGGATAAAATCATCACTTCATCAGCTTACGATAAATTACGTACGGAGCGTTATGCTTCTTTCGATTCAGGAAAAGGAAAAGACTTTGAAAACGGAAAATTAGGTTTACAGGATTTATACAAAATCGCACAAGAAAATGGCGAATTGGAATTAAAAAGTGGTAAACAAGAATTGTTCGAAAATATCATCAATCAATACATCTAGTATTTGTTGATAAAAGATTGTTTTAGTTGTTTACTTAAAAGTATCGAGTATGTTTTGTTTTATGGTGAAATGACAACTCGGTACTTTTTTATACAGAACCTGAACCAACTCTGTAATTATGAAAACTAGGAAATCATATTTAAATTAGAAATATTAACCAACCAATTAATCTAAAATTATGAATACAACAACAGCAAATTCCAGCTATTTATGGAAATTAACATTAGTCGCTACTCTTGGTGGACTTTTGTTTGGTTATGATACTGCAGTAATCTCAGGAACAGTAAGTTCCTTAGATAAATTTTTTGTACTTCCTTTTGGATTAGACCAAATGGCTGCTAATGCTCGATTAGGTTTTTTAGTTTCTAGTGCCTTGATAGGTTGTATTATTGGAGGTGTTTTTGGAGGTTTAATAAGTAAAAAATTTGGTCGTAAAAACGGACTTATTTTAGCAGCTGTATTGTTTTTAATATCAGCCTTTGGTTCTGCTATGCCCGAAATGCTATTGAAACCAATTGGGGAAGGAGATCATACTTTTATTTATATTTTTGTTGTATATCGCATTATTGGAGGAATAGGAGTGGGATTAGCATCGATGTTATCTCCTTTGTACATCGCCGAAATTGCCCCGGCAAAAAGCAGAGGAAAATTGGTTTCAATGAATCAATTTGCAATCATTTTTGGTATGTTAATAGTTTACTTTGTGAATTACTATATAGCACAACAAGGAGATTCCACTTGGTTGGATTCCATTGGTTGGAGATGGATGTTTGCTTCTGAAATTATACCTGCTTCATTATTCCTTTTCTTTTTGTTTTTTGTTCCTGATACACCAAGGTCTTTGATGTTACAATCTCAGCCAGAAAAAGCATTGGAAGTATTAGTAAAGGTGAATGGTAAGGAAGAAGCTCATAAAATTTTAGATGAAATTAAAAATACAGTAACCCAAAAGTCAGGGAAGCTGTTTTCGTATGGAATTGCTGTAATTGTATTTGGTGTTTTAATTTCTGTTTTTCAACAATTTGTAGGGATAAATGTAGTATTGTATTATGCTCCTGAAATTTTCAAAAGCATGGGTTCAGGAACGGATACGGCTTTATTACAAACTATCATTGTTGGGGGAGTAAACTTGTTATTTACCGTCATTGCAATTCAATTCGTAGACAGAGTAGGTAGAAAACCTTTGATGATAATTGGAGCATTAGGAATGGCAGTGGCGATGTTTGCTTTAGGAACAGCTTTTTTTACAGGCTCATTAGGAATGTTTGCTTTAATTTGTATGTTGGTTTATGTAGCGGCATTTGCTATGAGTTGGGGACCTGTTGCTTGGGTATTATTATCTGAGATTTTTCCAAATGATATTAGAGGAAAAGCATTAGCAGTTGCTGTTGCAGCACAATGGATTTCTAATTATTTAGTATCTTGGACGTTTCCTATGATGGATAAAAATAGTTATTTATTAGAAAAATTCAACCATGGTTTTGCGTATTGGATTTATGGACTAATGGGGGTATTAGCTACTTGTTTTGTTTGGAAATACATTCCAGAAACGAAAGGGAAAACTTTAGAAGAAATGAATAATTTATGGTGTGAGAAAGAGATAAAGTAACTAAAAATATAAGTATTTACTTTTCAAATATTAAAATAATTAAAAACCTATACTCGATTCAAAACAAATTACTGTTTTGTTACTCAAGTATAGGTTTTTAATTACCCATTATAATTCTATGATTTGTTATAGAAGGTTTATTTTTTGAATCCCTAATAATTTCTTCCCCAAGGATGTTTTACTAAATAATTCTCACAACTTGAACATTCACGGCCTATTTGCCATGTCAATGAAAGTTCATGTACCCCTTGAGTATTTCCAATTTTGGAAGTATTGGCATCGTATGAATAACCAAATACAAAACGGTTCAATTGAATAGAACTGAAAAAATTCAATGATGTTAATAGATGGCTATTGTTGCTTTTTCCTTGTGGATTAGTTGCTGCAAGGACTCCAATAATAAAAGGTTTGAAATCTAAAGCAGTTCCTATATCTAATCTATTATATTGAGATTGTCTAATATAATTGGCAGTAAACAATAGATTTGTTTGATTTGGAAAAAATGACATATGAGATTCATCTAAACTGAATGAATATCCTGTATGGACACTAAGAAACATTTCTAACGGAACGTTCGAATATTCAGTAAATGCAATGTTAGGTTGGTTCAAATGTTTTAAAGAAGCTCCAAACCATGCTTTGTCACTATATAATAATAGGCCAGAAGAAATATCTAGAAAACTAATTTTATTATTATAGTTCATAGCGCTAGGATCCAAACTTCCGCTAGTTATTGTACCATTATTAGGATTGATTTGATCTTCGAATAATAAGTTACTAAAATTAAAATTTTTGTGACCATAACCAGCCTCTAAACCTAGACGCAATCTCCAATCGTAGTTTATATTTACATTATAGGAATAAACTCCGTTTATTTGAGTGTAATTGTATTCTGTAAAAACTTCCCGTTGGTTTGTAATTGTTAAACCTAAACCCATATCTTTTTTAGGACCCATTGGGGTGTTAATAAAAGCATATTCGGTATCAATTCTTCTATTGTCATTTGGCCACTGTGATCGATGAATTAGACCAGTGTATCCAGTTACTAAAGTACCTGTGAATGCAGGATTTAATGACTCAGGTATTAAGAAGTATTGTGTAAAAATAGGGTCTTGTGCTTTGATTTCTACAATAGAAATGAAAGTTAATAGTAAATATAAAACAAGTTTTAGTTTCATTTTGTTGGTGCTTATTTTATTAATACAAATGGGTGATTAACATTAATAATGGTGTTATAAAAAGTTTCGCCACTAACCTTACAATAATAATTACCATTTTCAGCATTTACACCTTTTATTTTTCCATCCCAACCCCGTAGGTCATCTCCAGTTTCTGAATAGATTATGGATCCCCAAGTGTCATAAATATCTAACCTAATTTTTTTTAATGCTTTGGTCACAGGTCTGAATGTATCATTGAATGAATCATTATTTGGCGTAAAAGCATTTGGAACTACTAATACATATCCTTTTTCAACAAGAAAGGTTGTCTTTTGTTCATATACACATCCATATGGATAGGTGACTGTTTGTGTTACAGTGTATTCTTTTGGATTTATGAATGTGTGGATCGGATTGCCTTCTGTTGAAAAAGTGCCGTCTCCAAAATCCCATCTGATATTTATATAATCACCAGTGGCGGTATTCGTAAACTGAATAGGATCATGTATAGAATATATCCCATACGTTAAGTTTGCATAGGAACTTGTATTGAAAGAAGGTGTTCCAAGTGATGGAATAGCAACCGTAAAGGTATAGTTTGACAAACATCCTAACGCATCTGTTGCATAAAGAATGACTGTTCCATTTTGAGTAGTATTCATGAACTCATTATTTACACCACTTACCGTCCCACTAGACCAAGTCAATTGATAAGGTGGTACTCCTCCAGAAACTTGAGCAGCAAAAGTTTGTCTTACATACTTCGTTTCACAATTAAAATCTGTTTTAGTAACCACATCAGTTACAAGTGGAGGAGGTCTGTTTATATTATATTGTGCTTGTTTTGTACAACCATTCACATCTTTTACTGTAACAAGATAATTTCCTGCGGGAATAGTACTTAAATCTTCGCTAGTCGCTCCATTTGACCAAGTATAGGTAAATGGTGCTGAACCACCCGAAACTAATAAATTAATAGCACCACTATTGGCATCATTACAATCAAACGCATGGGTTAAATTTGCAGAAAGCACCATTAATTGAGGTTCTAGAATAATAAAAGTTTTGGTAATAGTACAGGGTTTGCTATCTGTTATAGTCACTGTGTATGAACCAGGTCCTAGATTGTTCCTTACATTTCCTGCTGTAGCACTATCATCCCAAACCAATTTTACAGGAGAAATTCCGCCAATAATATTCAGATTAATACTTCCATCATGATCGCCAAAACAAGTGATATTTTTAACCACTGGTTTTATAGTAAAAATGGGAGCTTCAGGAATATTTACACTTAGTGATTTCACACAATTATTTGCGTCAGTAATCGTAACTAAGTAATCTCCAGCGGATAAATTATCTTGAAAAACGCCACCTCCTAAACTACTCCATCCTATAGTGTAGGGTGTAATACCTCCAGAAACAGCAATGTTAATAGAGGCATCATTGCCCCCATAGCAAATGATCGGTGTGGTGGTTGCAGTGATAATGATCTCAGTAGGTTGCAATAATATAACTCTTAATGCTTCAGTACAACCAGAATTATCAGTAACAATTAAATCATACATTCCGGCATAAATATTTGTTATATTTTGAGTTGAACTAGTAAAACCATTAGGTCCTTTCCAATCATAAAAATAAGGGGAGGTACCTCCAGCAACATCAATAGTAATATTTCCAGTATTATCACCAAAACACACTATATCGGTTTTGCTAGCTAAACTAACAGTTAAAATAGGAGGCTCTGTAATTGTATAGGAGGCAGTTTTAGGCGCACAATTATTTACATCCGAAACTACAACTGTATAAATACCAGGACTTAAATTAGATAGGTTTTGAGTGCTTGCAAATGGAGTTCCATTTTTAGTCCAAGTATAGCTATAATCTAATGTACCGCCAGATATTGTGATTTTTATCTCACCATTGGCATCATTATAACAGGTAATGTTTTTTTCTAAATCAGTTGTAATAATAATATCATCAGGTTCAGTAATAACATACGTTTTTGTAAATGGACATCCTTTCGAATCTTCAATGGAGAGATTATAATTCCCAGGAGCTAAATTAGAAATATTTGCTGCTGAGGACGTAAAACCATTAGGTCCAGTCCAAGTAATATGATAGGGCGCACCAGTATTATAAGGAACTCCTCCGGTAATATTGGTCTGAATAGCACCGTTATTAGCACCAAAACATGTACTGTTTTTTGCAGTTGTATTTGATAAAATAGCAGGGTTAACAACAACTTCAACGGTAAAAGTAGCCCCTGCGCAAACTCCAGACAATGGTGTAACAGTGTACAATACAGTGGCTGGGCTCGTTGTTACATTAATTAGTGTTTCACTAATTTCGTTTTGAGATATAGCTTGTGCTGAGGTTCCCGTTACGGAATTTATAGGTGTGATAGTAGGATTGGTCCAAGTATAAGTAGTTCCCATTGGCACAATATCACCATTCAAAATATCAGGTGTTATCGTGAAAGTATTTCCACTACAAATAATGATATTTTTATTTGCAATGACAGGATTTGGGTTAATAGTGACCGTAGCAATATTGGAAGTTAAAGTGGAACAGCCACCCGTTGGTAAAGTGATTATACAATAATAAAACACAGTTCCAGTTGTGGAATGTGGCGGGCTATATGTTGCATTTATTTCTCCAGAAATTGGAGTAGCTCCTCCTGTTGAATTGATCGTATTTGAATACCACTGGTATTGAGGAGTTCCAATTGCATTCGTAATAGCTACGTTTAGTTGTGTGGGTGTTTTTCCTAAGCAAATAGTACTAGATGCTGGTTGTGTACTAATAGTTGGAGCGATCTTTACAATAACTTCAGCTACTGCACTTGTGACATTACATCCTGTCCCTGTTTGAGTTATCATACAGTAATAGTAAATAATTCCAACAGAAGCTGTGTTTGGAGTGTAGGTGTCATTTGTTTCATTTGGAATCAGAGTTCCTCCTGTATTAGAATTTGAATTATTGGAATACCATTGATAGAAATAAGTTCCAATGCCTCCAGTTGCCGTTACGGTCAAATTTTCTGGGGAAGCATTTTGACATAAAATTTGGGTTGTGAGTGGTTGTACACTAACGACAGGGTCGCTAACCACAATAATTTCAGCAGGATCAGATAAAATGGCTCCACATCCATTACCATTTAATGTTATAATAGCATAATAGTAATAATTTCCAGTTGATGTAAAAACAGTAGGAGTAAAGTTTATTGAGGTTGCACCAGTAATTGCTCCTCCTCCTATATTTGTATTTGATGTATTTAAATACCATTGGTAACTTGGTGTTCCTGTTCCACCTGAATACGTAACTGTTAATGGAGTTAAAATTGTCGCTCCTACACATAACGTTTGGTTTGGTAATGGTTGTAAGTCTATAGAAGCAAGTGGATTAACGGTTATCGTAGCCGTATTTGATGAAATACTAGAACATCCTCCAGTTGCAGGAAGTGTAATTATACAATAATAATAAGTGGTTCCAATGACTGAATTTGACGGGCTAAAATTCTTGCTTGTGGCATCTGTGATAGCGGTTCCTCCAGAGTTAGTATTGGCTGAATTAGAGAACCATTGGTAACTAGGTGTTCCTACACCATTTGAATATTCAACAGATAAAGGGGTGATAGTTCCTCCAATACAAACGTTGCTTGAAGTAGGTTGTGTTGTGAATGTAGGGGCTAAATTTACAACAACTGCTGCTGTATCAGTTGTAACATTACAACCAGATCCATTGTTTTGTGTGATAATACAATAATAATATTTTGTTCCCACTGTCATTGTCAATGGGGTATAGGTAGCATTCATTTCTCCAGGAATAGCTATCCCTGTTGTATTATTATCATTAGTATTTGAATACCATTGATAGAAATAGGTTGTGCCAACGCCACCAGAGACAGTCAAAGCTAAGTCTGTTGGTGTTGCGGTCTGACAAATTGTTTGTGTTGATAAAGGTTGTGCTGTAACTATTGGGGCATTAACCACTATGATTTGAGCTACATCACTTGTGATTGGTCCACAACCATTCCCGTTCAAACTAACAACGGCATAATAGTAATAACTTCCTGTTGCTGTAAATACAGTGGGGGTGTAATTTATAGAAGTTCCTCCTGTAATAGCTGTTCCGCCCGTATTTGAGTTGGTGGTATTATAAAACCATTGATAGGTTGGTGTACCTGTTCCCCCTGAATACGTAATTGTTAATGGATTTGGAATTGTAGCACCAATACAAAGACTTTGGGTAGCTGTAGGCTGTGCGTTAATTGTTGCGCCAGGTGTAATAGTAACGTTAGCAGTAGTTGAGGTAAGACTCGAACATCCACCAGAAGGTAAAGTCACAATGCAATAATAATAAATAGTTCCAATATCCGAATTTGGAGGACTAAAATTAGAATTTATTGCTCCAGAAATTGGATTTCCAGTAGTTGTATCGTTGTTTATATTTGAATACCATTGAAATTGAGGAGTTCCTACTGCACCTGTAACAGTTATTGATAAAGGGTTAGGGGTTCCTCCAGAGCAAATGATACTAGAAATAGGTTGCGAAATTGTTGGTGCTGTAATAACCTGAATTTTTGCAGGAGCACTTGTCACGGTGCATCCTAAAGTAGCGTTTTGACTTACAACACAATAATAATATTTTGTACTTACTACATTGGTTGGTGGAGTAAAGCTACTATTTGTTGCTCCCGAAATCAGTGCTCCTCCCGTATTCGCATTCGTAACATTACTGTACCATTGGTATGAAAATGCTCCATTGCCTCCTGTTGCTATTACTTCTAAATTAGTAGGAATTGCATTTTGACACAATGTTTGGTTATCTAGAGGCTCAGAGTTAATAGTAGGATCTTGATAAACAATAATTTCAGCTACAGTACTAGTGGCTGGTAAACAACCATTTCCGCTTAATGAAACTGTTGCATAGTAATAGAAGTTACCAGATGCTGTATAAGTAGGAGGTGTGTAAGATGCAGTTGTTGCTCCAGTAATTAATGTTCCACCAGTAGTAGCATTGGTCGTATTAGAATACCATTGATAAGAGGCTGTTCCTGTTCCATTCAAATATCCAATGGATAGAGGTGTTGGAATAGTGACTCCAATACAAAGGTTTTGAGAAGATGTTGGTTGTAGACTAATTATTGGATTAGCTTCGATTACGACTTTGGTAGCATTTGTTTTAATATTAGTACAACCACCTGTTGGTAATGTGATAATGCAGTAATAATAAAATGTTCCAATACTTGTTGATGGTGGAGTAAAAGTATCATTAGTAGCTCCTGATATGACTGTCCCAGAAGTGGTGTTATTCATTGAATTAGAATACCATTGATAAGTAGGTGTGCCTGTTGCTCCACTAATCACGAAAGATAAAACAGTAGGATTTCCACCTTCGCAAACAGTGCTAGGGATAGGTTGAGAACTAAAGGTTGGCGCTGAATTTACCGTGAATGCTACTGTTGTTTTGCAATTGTTAGCATTAGTATAGGTAATGTTTGATGTTCCAGCAGTTAGAGCAGTTACTAATCCTGTTGAACTAACACTTGCAACTGTACTATTTGAAGATACCCAAGGTGAAGTTGCGGCAGCAGTTCCTAAACTTGTTAATTGTGATGTAAAACCCACACATGAATATAAATCACCATCTATTTTTGGTAATGGATTGATTGTAAAAGATCTATTTTGTGTAGTGGTGCCACATTCGTTAGTCACTTTCAAGGAATACGAAAATGTTCCCGAAGTACTGTAACTAATTGTTCCAGGTATTTCTGAACTTGATGTTGCTGGTGTTCCATCTGGAAAACTCCATTCGTAAGTAAGTGGTGTTTGCGTTCCACAATTGGTGATAGTTGCTCTCGGGCTAATTGTAGTTGTTGGTAATGTTTGACAAATAGCAGTGATGGGGATCATTGCAACAGTAGGTGGTTTTGTGATAGTAATAGTTTGCGAAGTTACTTGGGGAGGCGAACAAGAATTTATTGCTGTCAAAGTAACCTTATAAGTTCCTGATTCTGTAAAATTAAAAGAAGCATCTTTTGTTATTTGACTTGGAATTGAAACGATACTTGTTCCACAATAAGCGGGAGTATGAGCAACACTCCAAGTATAGGTTGGAGGAGTACA
>NZ_JBAWDL010000209.1:0-1734 GCF_049590715.1 Flavobacterium sp. | reverse complement strand
GATTTCAGAAAGCAGAATCCGGGAGCATTAAAAAATTTGTTCAAAGTATTTGTCTCTTTTCTCAAAGATGCTGATTTGATTGCTGGAGAAACCATCGCTATTGATGGAACAAAAAGTAGAGCGCACAACAGTAAGAAAGCTAATTTTAATCAAAAGAAAATTGATAGACATTTGGCTTATATAGAAGAAAAAACAGAGGAATATTTGACACAACTAGATCAAAATGATTCGCAAGACACCACTACTTCAATTACTAATATTCAAGAAAAAATCGCTCGATTACAAAAGAATAAATTAGGTTATAAATTGTTGGAAGAAAAGTTACAAGCCAGCGGTGAACCTCAGATAAGCACAACCGATGAAGATGCTCGAGCGCTATTAGTACAGGGAGTAGTTGTAGAGGTAAGTTACAATATTCAAGCTGCAGTTGATAATAAACACAATTTAGTAGTTGCCACTCA
Organism: Flavobacterium sp.; assembly: GCF_049590715.1. Lineage (GTDB taxonomy): Bacteria > Bacteroidota > Bacteroidia > Flavobacteriales > Flavobacteriaceae > Flavobacterium. The sequence continues at coordinate 1,273 of NZ_JBAWDL010000209.1, read as the reverse complement.
TACAATAAATCGTAATGATCTTAATGCTTTAGGAGCAATTGCTTTGGAGGCCAAAGAAAATTTGGGAGTAGATAGCCTTACCGTTTTAGTAGATAAAGGGTACCACAACGGAAGAGAAATAACCCAATGCAAGAACCATAACATTACCACCATTGTCGCGCATCCTACCCCAGGTAGAGCAAGAGGAAGTGCTACACAACCTGAATATCTAGTAGCTCAATTTCAATACAATAAATCCGATGATACCTATACATGTCCCCAAGGCGATACCTTAAAAACCACTGGGAGATGGCATAAAAAAAGTGGTCGAACAGAACAAAGCGGTTACCAATTTAAAAAATACCGAACATCTGCTTGCAAAGAATGTCCTGTAAAACACCTTTGCACAGCAAGACCAGCTGGACGGGAAATAGATAGGAGCGAGTATGCCGATGCAGTAGAAGAAAACAACAAACGTTATCAAGAAAACGCACAATTATACAGAACTAGGCAAGAGATCAACGAACATATATTTGGCACTATCAAAAGACAATGGGGATACAATCATACCAATTTAACTGGACTAGAAAAAGTAAATGGAGAACACAGTTTGATTATGTTGGTTTACAACATCAAACGTAGTATCAAAATACTGGGTGTTCCCGATTTAATTACCAAACTTCTAAAATGGAACTCACCATACAAGGCAAAAGTCTTCCTCTCGCTAAAAGCGAAGTATTTAGGCCCCAATACAGCCTTCCTTTCGTTCCAAACTAAATCAGCTGCCTAAAAAAAACAGCCTTCTTAGAAGGCTTTATTTAAGTTGTGATATCGTAAAATTTAATGATATTGTAGAAAAAAGAGGTTTTTTCACAGCCTGACGTTTTGCCGCTTAGCGAGGTTGCGAATTTCGTAACCGATTATTTTCCGTTAAAGATAAAATTTCTTGCGAAACGTAAACGTGATTTTACCGAAAAATTCGCAATCTTGCTAAACGGCTGTTAGCCACTGGCTTTTTCTTTTTTGCTTATTAGTTTCACGTATTCTTTCAAGTTAGTTTCATCATAAAATACTCTTTTATCGAAGCGTTCCATTATTCTATTTAGTCTATGAATATTTAGATTAGCTCTTTGTCTAATGTACCGTTTAACTTTCTTAACCTTTTCTTTTTTGACAGTCATAAAATCAAGTCTTATAAAGTATGATTCGTAAATACTGTAAAGCGATAAGCAGTATAAATAAGGCAAAAACGAAATTGTAAGTAATATTGGTAAAATGAAAGAGTGTAATGTTC
>NZ_JBAWDL010000208.1:0-8340 GCF_049590715.1 Flavobacterium sp. | reverse complement strand
CCGTATTTTATAATTCCTGACTCTAACATCTCACGAAGTAAGTCATTTCCTTCACGTGTTCTTTCTCCTACCCCTGCGAATACAGAAAGTCCACCGTGACCTTTTGCGATATTGTTGATCAACTCTTGAATCAATACTGTTTTACCAACACCTGCACCACCGAACAATCCAATTTTACCCCCTTTTGCGTAAGGCTCAATCAAATCAATTACTTTAATACCTGTGAATAAAACTTCTGATGAAGTTGATAAATCTTCAAATTTAGGTGCTTGTCTGTGAATAGACAAACCGTTTTCTCCTGTTTTTGGCAAGTTTCCTAAACCATCAATTGCATCTCCAATTACATTAAATAATCTTCCATACACGTCTGGTCCGATTGGCATTTGGATAGGATTTCCTGTTCCAACTACTTCGTATCCTCTTGACAAACCATCTGTCGAGTCCATAGAAATGGTACGAACGGTGTTTTCTCCAATGTGAGATTGTACTTCAAGAACTAACAATGTTCCGTCTTTTTTAGTGATTTCTAACGAATCATAAATTTTTGGAAGTTCAACATCTTTACCGTTGAAAACCACATCGACTACAGGACCAATGATTTGCGCAACTTTTCCTATTACTTTTGACATTACTTATGTATTTATTAAATAGCTAATTAGGTTTATGAATACAAACAATCAATTTCTATCGATTGGGTGCTTTTTTCAGAGTGCAAAGATAATTTTTTAAAACAAAAAATCAATAATTTTTTATATAAATAACTTCATTTTTTTGAGTAATCGTTTGTCACACTATAAAATTCAAAGAATTTACCAAAAAAAACGAAACCTCCTTTTCTCATAAACAAGTGATTTTTGCTTAGTTTTATAAATAAATGGTTATGGCTTAATAGTAAATGAGGCAAAAATCTGTCTCCCAATGGCACCTGCTCCTAATACTTGTGTGTATTCTTTTCCACCTAAATTTGCGGCTCCAATTTTGATTACAGATTTAATTGATGGAAAATCATAATTTACTTGAGCATCAATTACAGTTGCAGAAGCTATTAGACCATCAGCCATTGTAGATTCCCACATATATTCAGTGTACCATCTACCACTTATATTAAAACCAAAGTTTTTAAACATTTTATCATTCCCCAATGATAATTTTACACGATGTTTTGGCGTATTAAAACTTGTTTCAAAATCTGGATCTTTATCTTGGTCATAATCCAGTTGCGCATAATTGTAACTCAATCCAATATCATAATTTTCAAAGAATTTTTTTGATAGACCAATGCCAATTCCTAATGAATTAATTTCTAAAGGTGTATTTGTGTATAGTTGATATATTCTATAATTACTATTTTGAAGGGCATGTAGCGATTGTGTTCCTAGGTCAGTTGCGCCACCAGCAGAGTTTGGTGAATCTTGAGCCTCTCCGTAATACGTTGCAAAAACCGTTTTGTTCCCTATAAAATTATTGTACACATTATAATATCCGTTTATGTCAATAGTTATCTTATTTATTTGAGAACGGTAGCCTAACTCAAATGCTTTGACTTCTTCTGGCTTAACTAAATCCACATTTGTTTTTTTTAATAATGTAGGGTCTCCAGTTGCCAATAAACCAACTACAGACTCTTTTGTATATGAATTATTGTAGGCGTTTGACCCTGTTAAAGTCGCCGTAGTGCCTCCAGCAAAAGATATTCCTGTAGGAGTCGCTACATTAAATGTTTCTGTAAATCTTGATAAATTATCAGGTGCTGAACCTACTAGTGCTGCATAACCTACATTAAAACCTATATATTGATCTTGTGTTGTTGGGTTTCTAAATCCAGTTTGAAAGGAGGCTCTGAAATTATGTTGCCTGTTTTCTCCAGCTGAATACCCTAAAGAAACTCTTGGTGAATAATTACCCTTGAAGTTTTGTGCTTTATCATAACGAATAGAACCTGTAAACTTTAATCTGTCATCTAAGATTTTTTTCTGTAATTGAGTATAAAGACCATATTCATTATAATTGATTGGACTGTTTGCATCTGTGTAAATTCTGCCATGTGAGTTTAACTGATATTCTCTATAAGAGCCTCCAACTTGAATTTCTCCGAATTTAATTAGGTCTTTAAGGTTATAATTAATATCTGAATGGTATATTTTAGAATTGTCCACTAATTTTGAACCTGTTAAAGAACTTGCGTCAGCAATAACGGTGTTAAATGCATTTTGAAAAGCTGTTGTTCCTGGAATTAATCTACCAACATCTGCTTTTGCTCTTGCAAAATCATTAGATCCTGCTACGTTTCCAAACAAAGGACTTGCTGGATTATTATATGCCCCCGCATAACTAGCGGCATATGTTCCATACCAAGTAGGATCTGATTTCCAAATTTCATTAATATGTGTTCCAGTGAAATTCATATCATATGATTTTCCACCGTCCTCAGAGGTTGTATAGCCTCTCACAAAAAAATTATTCCCTTTTATTTCTAATTTATGTTGCTGTATGAAAAAATTGTTTAAATAATAACGATTAGCCCCTTGGTAGATAGCATTACCTAGGCCAAACTTACTTTGCCAAATAACCTCAACTCTTTCGTCTCCCAAGGGTCTAAAATGTAAAGAAAAATCAACTTTAGTGTTTGCCGCTTTATTATTTGTTAGATCAACTTCATTGTATCCTGTTCTTGTTACATAATCATTAGGTAAAGATGTTGCCCACGCGGCAGGCAAACCATTAGTAGCCCAACTTCCATTGGCAACCATACTCTGTCCCACTTGATTTAAGGTGTATATTTTAGCTTCATCTCCATATACATTCATCCCGTCATAACTATTATTACTTCTAGTTATTCCTTGTCCTTGGCGTGTTCTGTCATCATAATTGGTAGCATACCAATCAGTACCCTCCATGAAAGTCATGTTTACTTTAGCAGCAAAATGTTTGTCAAATGCATGTGCCATCCTAATTCCGAAATCATAAAATCCATTATTTCCTGCTGCTTTCTGACTTGTTTGACCGTATTTTAAATAGGTTGAGATTCCTTGATAGTCAAATGGGTTTTTACTATTCATAAACATAATGCCATTAAAAGCATTGGCACCATACAATGCGGAGGAAGCACCTGGTAATAATTCCACACTTTGGACATCAATTTCAGAAATCCCTATCATATTCCCTAATACAAAGTTTAACAAAGGAGAAGAATTATCCATTCCGTCTACTAATTGCATAAACCGAGTATTTGCTACTGTAGCAAATCCACGAGTATTTATGGATTTAAAAGTTAAACTACTGGTATTCATTTGTACTTCTTTCATGTTTTCAAGTCCATCGTAAAAACTTGGAGAAGCAGTTTTTTTTATATCTCTTAAGCTCATACGCTCTATTGTAACTGGAGATTCAAAAATCCGTTCCGGAGTTCTGGAAGCAGAAATAACAATTTCATTTAGTATAGTTTCTTCTTCATTTAATACGATATTAATTTTTTGATTTTTTGAAATAACATTTACTCTTTGTGATTCATATCCTATACAGGATAAAGAAAGAGTCCACGGAAAATTTTTTGAAGATCTGATGATAAATTTTCCGTCACTATCCGTTACTGTTCCTGAATTATCGCCTTCAACACTAATATTTACACCTAGAACGGGTTCGTTGTTTATGTTTATAACCGAACCGTTTATTGAATTTTGAGCAGTAATTACGCAACAAAATAACAGCAATAAAAAAAATAAGTAATTTTTCATGGGAACGAATTTTTTGATTATACCCCTCTAATATAAGGATTTTAGAAATAATTAACAATAAAATACCTCGTTTGTTGTCAGATAACATATAATTTTGACAATTAAAAAGCTATTATTGTTATTTATTTTCATCTAAAAACCAACGTTTTAGTTAAATTGTTATCAAGATACTATGCGTGCATATTAAATTGTTATGAAAATTATATTATTGATAAAAATGTGGTGTAACAATAGAGCATAAAAAAAACGAGAAATTTCTCGTTTTTTTTATGCTCTATTATATTTTTATTATTCGACTGTAACGGATTTTGCCAAATTACGTGGTTGATCAACATTACATTCTCTTAAAACTGCAATATGGTAGGATAATAATTGCAATGGAATAGTTGTAATTAGCGGAGATAATGCATCAGAAGTTTCAGGAATCTCAATTACATAATCAGCTAATTTCCTAACCTCAGTATCTCCCTTGGTTACAATAGCAATAATTCTTCCACTTCTAGATTTAATTTCTTGAATATTACTAACAATTTTATCGTAATGTCCTTGTATCGGAGCAACTACAATAACAGGCATATGCTCATCAATTAATGCTATAGGTCCATGTTTCATTTCTGCAGCGGGATACCCTTCTGCATGAATGTATGATATCTCTTTTAATTTTAAAGCTCCTTCAAGTGCTACTGGGAAATTATAACCTCTTCCAAGATACAAGCAATTTGAAACGTCTTTAAACGTTGCTGCAATTTCTTTAGCGACATCATTTGTTAATAATGCTTCTTGAACTTTTTCAGGAATTAATTCTAGTTCTAATAAATAACGATGAAAATCTGAATGAGATAATGTTCCTTTAGCTTTAGCCAAACGAAGTGCAATCATCGTCAAAACTGTAATTTGAGTAGTAAAAGCTTTAGTAGATGCTACTCCAATTTCTGGTCCTGCATGGGTATATGCTCCAGCATGTGTTTCTCTGGAAATAGATGAACCTACTACATTACAAACTCCAAATACAAAAGCACCCGCTTCTTTTGCTAGTTTAATTGCAGCCATTGTATCTGCTGTTTCTCCCGATTGTGAAATAGCGATAACAACGTCATCAGTATTGATAATTGGATTACGGTATCTGAATTCTGAAGCGTATTCTACTTCTACAGATATGCGAGCAAATTCCTCAAAAATATATTCTGCAACTAATCCTGCATGCCATGAAGTTCCACAGGCTATAATGATAATTCGTTTTGCATTTAGAAAACGCTCTAAATTATCCTCGATACCAGCCATCTGAATCAAGCCTTTGTCGGCATGTAATCTTCCTCTGTAAGTATCTTTGATTACATTAGGCTGTTCAAAGATTTCTTTCATCATGAAATGATCATAACCACCTTTTTCAATTTGTTCCAAATTCATTTGCAATTCTTGAATGTAAGGGTCTACAGTAGAATCATCTTGAATTTTTTTAACTTTTAATGGTTTGTCTTTTCTAATAATTGCAATTTCGCCATCTTCTAAATAAACAGCGTTTGAAGTGTATTCAATAAATGGTGATGCATCAGAGGCAATAAAATACTCTCCTTCACCTACACCAATTGCTAAAGGGCTTCCTAAACGAGCAACTACAATTTCAGTAGGTTTCTTTTTGTCAAATACAGCAATTGCATAAGCACCTACCACTTGATTAAGGGCTACTTGAACTGCTTTTCCTAATTTTAACTTTTCATTTTTTTGAATTTCTTCAATTAAATTTACTAATACTTCGGTATCAGTATCAGACTTAAAAGTATATCCTCTATTGATTAATTCTTCTTTTAAAGGAGCATAATTTTCGATAATACCATTGTGTATAACAACTAAATCACCAGAATTAGATATATGCGGGTGAGAGTTCACATCATTTGGCACACCATGTGTAGCCCAACGTGTATGTCCCATACCAATAGAACCTTTACTATTACATTCAGTATCTGCTTTTTCTTCAAGATCAGCTACTTTTCCTTTTGTTTTACAAAGTGATATCGTTTCACCATCATAGGTCATTACACCTGCGCTATCATATCCTCTATATTCTAATCTTTTTAACCCTTTTATTACAATTGGGTACGCTTCTCTATGGCCTATATATCCAACAATTCCACACATATATATCTAGATTAATTTGGTTTAGTATAATAAATTTCTAATTTCAAACGCTTGTCATAATTAGGATCACTTTCAGGAATGTTGTTTCCAAATAAAATGGTACCTAATGGATTCATTACAGAAGCTTGTGGAGCCTCAGTAATATTTGTAATTAGTGATCCTGGTTTTAATTTAACTGAAGTGCTATTTGTAATAGCTTCGGTCACAACAAGTCCTAATTTGATATTAATCGAGTCCTTCTGAATTAAATTTCGAACGTGATTAGTAATTCTAAATTTATAATAACTATTTCCTGATGCATCTTTTGTTAATAAACCTCCGTAAACGGTTTTACCGTTCTTAGCAGTAGTACCAGTTGATGAATCGTAATAATCAACAATTGGTCTGTTGTTATTTAGATCATATAAATAAAGACGTTGCGGTTCGTAGATTCCAGTAAATGTAGTTTTATCCACATGAAAAATCAAATTAGCTTCGTTAATTAACCATCCTTTGTTTTTTAAAGATTCTAATTCTCCATTTCCTAAAATATCCAAAATAGCTATTGACCCCTCGCCTCCTTTTACATAAAGTTTGCTATCTCCTGTTGTACTATTAGCTGAACTAGTAGCATTAGCATATCCTGTTTTTGTATCTGTTTGTTCTAGTAAACTAACTGTGTTTCCTATTAAATTAAGTACGATTGATCTATCAACTAGTGTAGCGTCAGTTGCAGAGGTCTCATCTTTATACTTAATAGTTATCGTTCCTCCAGCAAAATTCATCATTGCTAAGTTTGTTGGATATGCACCTGATTTTTCAACTTGAAAATACAGACCTCTATAATAATCTTTAAAGACATCATTGGAAATTAACTTTCCCGAAGCCACTGCATTAATAATATCCGTTTTAAAATCAACTTTATTTAAATTCAAACGCATCGCTGGAGGAGCATAGGTAGTAGTCGTCACACCATCAACAGTAGTTGTTGTTGCTTCCTCACTATTATCAAAGAAAAATTCATCATTTTGACTTGTTGAAGAATCATTATTCAATCGATTGCCGATTTTAACATTATTGAAAATTGTATTTTGATCTGTATAATAATTTTGAGCATTAACAAATCCTCCTGTTGGATCCAAACTCCTTAAATAATATCCTGAACGAAAGACACTTAACTTTATCTTAGCACCATTAACACTGCCACCATAAATAGAGTCCAAAACATAAGTATGACTCCCATCAGTATTAATAACAGTTTGAGTTGCATCAACAAAATAAGGTATCGAAAGCACAACACTCTCCACTATAACATTTGTTGGGTTAATAACGACAGGGTTCACTGACGCTAAAGTCAATTGAGTTACAAAATTAGCTGTAGTTGTTCCAAAATCTGGATCTTCATAAATACCTAATGGATTTACCGTTTGATTATTGGATTGAATAGCACTTATTTTTTGATTGTATACGATAGCAGTACCTGAATACTTTTCAAAAGTAAAATGATTTCCTCCTATCAAGTCATCTCCAATGGAATTATAATCTTTATCACAAGAACACAAAAGAATAACACTACAAATAAAAAGGACTCTCTTGAAAAAAGAATTATTACGCATATTTTGGTATAAAAAGTTTAATTATAGAATTTCATTATTGTAAAAATTACTATACGCTTCCGCAAAAGTATCTTTAGGGACGAAAGGTAAAAAAGGTTTACCTGAAGATTCTATAAATTTTGTTAAACTTGGAGAAAGACTATCTGATGCTATTATGATACCATCAGAATGTTTAATGGTTGCTTTTATAATATTTTCATAATCGGGTGTGCTTAGATCTGAAACAGATTCGGCTGGAACACCATCCAATTGAACTTTATTAATCATTTCAGGATCTAATGTTCCATCAAATGATTGACTATAAACAGAAGTTACTATTTTAGTATCTGAAAATAAAGCTTCATTTTTATAAAAATGCTTCATATATATAGGCAACATTGCTGCCATCCATCCGTGAACATGTATAATATCAGGAACCCAATTTAACTTTTTAACAGTTTCAACCACACCTTTAGCAAAGAAAATAGCACGTTCGTCATTATCAGGATACATCACGCCATCTTCATCAGCAAAAGTTGCTTTTCTTTTAAAATACTCGTCATTATCGATAAAATAAACTTGTATTCTTTCTTTTGGAATAGAGGCAACTTTGATAATCAATGGCATATCTAGGTCATTTACCACTAAATTCATTCCAGAAAGCCTAATTACTTCATGTAATTGATGTCTTCTTTCATTAATATTTCCGTATCTAGGCATAAAAATCCTGATTTGTCCACCTTGATCATTTACCATCTTCGGAACATCGTAAGACATCAAAGAAACTTCATTTTCAGCAAGATAAGGCACCACTTCAGATGATACATATAATATCCTCTTGTCTTTCATATTGTAATTTGCTTTATTTATTGGCAATAAAAACCATGCAAAATTAC
>NZ_JBAWDL010000207.1:0-13197 GCF_049590715.1 Flavobacterium sp. | reverse complement strand
TGCATCTGCTTTTGCTTTGGCATCAGCTGCTAATTTTGCTTGAGCTAATGCATCTGCTTTTAATTTTGCCTCTTCAGCTAACTTTGCTTGGGCTAACGCATCTGCTTTTGCTTTGGCATCAGCTGCTAATTTTGCTTGGGCTAATGCATCTGCTTTTAATTTTGCTTCTTCAGCTAATTTTGCTTGGGCCAGTGCATCCGCTTTTAATTTTGCTTCTTCAGCTAACTTTGCTTGGGCTAACGCATCTGCTTTTGCTTTGGCATCAGCTGCTAATTTTGCTTGAGCTAGTGCGTCAGTATTTCCATTTGCTTTAGCAATAGCATTTGCTTTAACTTCTGCAAGTTCTTTTATTTTTTGTAATCTTATTTGTTCTTTTTCAGCAACTAAAGCCTCTCTGTTTTCTTTCTTTTGCTGTGCATTTAATATTGGAGTTGAAGCAGCAACATTTTTGGACTTTGTAGTGACATATCTTCTTTCATTAGGAGTAATGATCGCCCCTTCTTCATCTTCCTCAGCATAATAATATGATTTATTTTTAAATTTATATGCCAATACAAATTCATGAGAAGCTCCAAAATTTAATAAATTCCCTAACCCTCTTTCATAATTATATTCCAGTGAAATTCTAGAGGTAACATTCATGCCTAGACCAGCAGACATTCCAAATACGGAATTGTATCCTGCTTGAGCCCATACTCCACTTGGAATAGCAAACATTGCTAAACCTGAAATAATGGTTTTGTCCTTTTTAAACTCCGATTTAATTAAAGTAGAAAATTTACTTTTATCAAAAAAACCATAAGAATCCACATATCCCGTATACATCATATGGGCTTCAATACTTTTTTCAGGATCCTCTTCAACAATTTTAGAATTATTAAAATTGTATAAGATTAGATTGTTTACGGAAAGACCAAAATCTAAAAAATCTGTTCCATAATTTATTCCTGGGTTTATAGTAAGTAAAGTGTTTGAAGGTATCGATTCTAATGAAGGATCAGACTCATTAGTAATAATCTTTCCATTATTCAATCCGCTTTTGTAAAAACCAACATTTAGACCAAAAGTCAAGTTAGAATCCTCTTCAAGCATAACATTTTGAGCAAAATTGGTTATAGCACCAAAAGTAGTATAAACACCATAATTTTGTTGAAACAAGCCTATTGCCACTCCTGTATTTTCAGCAAATCTACCAGAATAACCAAATATATAGGTTTGGGGTGCATTATCAAATTGTGTCCATTGTGTTTTATTATAAAAACTGACATAGGTTGTTTGCTCTCTTACAAAACTAAAAGTAGGATTGATAAGATACCTGTTGAATTTTAAAGAATTTCTAATTGGAAGCATAAACGAAACAACCCCATCCTGTTGATCTTGAGAATGAGTTGCTTGAAATAAACTGGAAAAAAAAATTAAAAAAAGTAAACTTTTCTTCATATCACTTATGTACCGTTATTGAACCTTTTTTAACTTTATTATCTTGTGTTGTAATGATATAATAATAAACAGGGATTACATTTTTGAAATCCAATTGATTTTCAGGCCAATTATTTTGATAATCATTTGTTTGAAATACGATATCACCTAAAGAACTAATTAGTATTATTTCAGTCTTTGTTCCTGAAATATATTCTTTTGGCAAAACCCAAGTATCATTAATACCATCACCATTAGGTGTGATTAAATTAGGAATTTCAGTAACATTCGAATCAATTGATGAATTAACTCTAAATAAAAATTCTTTAGTGGCATTACAACCTGAGGTTTGTGTGATAACCACTTTATAGCTTCCTTTAGTAGATACATTATAATTACTTTCTATTGCATCAGGAATAATAGCACCATTTAAATACCATTTATATTCAGGATTTACAGCATTGGTGGTAGTAGTAACTACTAAAATTTCATCTGCCAAAATTGTATTTACATCAGGAATATTAATAGTAGCATCAATTTGATTATCTAATAAATTAATGGCACCCGTGGATACACAACTTCCAAAACTAACAGATACAGCATACTCACCTGCTTGATTAGTAACATAGGTTTGACTATTGGCTCCAGAAATTGCAGTATTATCTTTATACCATTGATAACTATTACCTATAACCGTTGTTAATGTTGTTGAGTCTTCGCTGGAACAAAAAGGATTACCATTACTTGAAGTGATACTAACAACAGATCCTGAAGAGGATTCGCTTGCAGTAACTCTATTTGAATAAGAGTAGGAAGAACAACTTCCATAATTAGTAACTACATAATATTTACCTGGTTGATTTACCGTTAAAGTAGGAGTGTTGGCAATAGGTACTAAACTAGCATCCTTATACCATCTATATGTTAATGAAGGATATTTCAATGGAGAGTCATTAGTTCCTGTTCCTGGATTATCAATCGTCAATAGACAACTGCCTCCTGGGCAATAAGTGATGGTAGGGACAAAATTATTGATTGTGAATTCTGAATCTTGAATTTTATAATAGACTGGAAACTGTTGTTTTCCGGAACTATAAAAATTACCACTTGCAACTCCTGTGGAGCTCTTCACCCTCAGACTATAGGTTTCTGAACCTATTATTGTTGTAGGTATTGCAAAAGTAATTGTTTTATCAGTAGCGGTATCTACTATAGATGGATCATTAGGTAATACAGTGGTGGTTACCGGATTTAAAAAACTTCCTGTATTATCAGAAAGCTCGACTACAAATGTGGTACCAGCTGCAAAACCATCAATTTTAAATGGAACCTCAAATTTATTATAAGAACTGCCTGCACAAATTTGAGAAAAAGGCAACGCTTTAGGAATTATAGACTGAGCAGATAAAGACACGAATGACAAAAAAATCAAACTCGTTAATAAAATATTCTTTAAATTAATAGTAATTCTGTCTTTCATAATCCAATATGGAGCTCAATAAAACAAATAAAATCAAAAGATCACAAATCTTAAAAAATCATCCATTTCATCTTAATTAATTATTGTTGGAAACAATTAAATCATCTAAGATTAGTTCGTTATTAAATATTTATTTTCGGTGCAAATGTAAGAAAAAGTATCAAATAAATTTCATGCATTTTATTATTTATTCTAAAAAAAAATAGGCATATAAACACAGTTTATTTAGATATTTAAAGTACAAAAAAATGTCAGTTAAAATAATTTTCTTTGCATAAATAAGCAAAATTATTTTTCCTGACAAAAATTATACATCATTAAACTATTAAGGATTTGCTGAAGCGGTTATATTTGAAATCTTTAATCTAAAATCAGGCTTATCACTTAAGAAATCAATAAATGTTTCTTTATTATCACTTTGAGAATATACATTGGCAAATGAACTGTTACCATACCAATTTTCCAAATCTTCATTATTTGTATTATTTTCTGTAAAAATATTTCCTTTACAGTAATTAAAATACATCTCTTTAAATTTAATCTTTTTTAGATTAGCTCCATTAATTTGAATTTTTTCACTCAATAACACTGCAGGGTTAAATCCAGAAATAACGCTTCTTACAAAATTAAGAGAAGCATCTTCACCAACATAAACCGCTTCTTTAACCAAACCTGATTGAATATCAGCATTTAGATTTTCACTAGTATTTGCTAATGTTAAATTCACAGCAAAAACAGATGTTTGTTTTTTTGTAAAATCAATTCCTTCTTTTTTATCATATGAAAGAATATCAATACATCTTGAACCTAAACCACTTGTTAAATAAGAATCACGAATTACTAAAGAGTTCATTATTTTACATTGTGTTCCATAATTAAATTTAAAATCATCTCTTCTTGATTTAAAAGAAATCATTTTATTTATTTCCAAATCTCCTCCATTTATTTCAAATGAATTTCCAGCAGCATAACTGACCATAACATTTTCTAGTATGGTTTTGTTACCAACACCAGCTAACATTAAAGCATTGAAGTTGTCATCTCCTTTTACTTTTTTTCCAGCAAATTCTATTCTAACATATTTTAATACACCTGAATCACTACCAACATTCTCTCCTCCATAAGTAGTTAAAGTGTGATCTAGACCATAACTCACTGAAGCACTATTACCAAATTTATTTATTGGCGCATCACCTAAAATAACAAGACCTCCCCAATCTCCTGCTTTTTTAAAACTCTTAGCAGAAGTAAAAACAATAGGATCAGTCAATTGTCCTTGCGCTCTAATCTTTGCACCTTTAGTTATAATAAGTGAACCGCATGAATCGTAATCACCTACTATAACCGTTCCTGGTTCAATAGTAAGGGTAGCATTATTAGTAACGTAAACACTTCCTTGTAAAACATAAGTGTTCTTTTTAAATAATTTTGTGTCTTGCGAAATAGTACCAACTAATATTTGATCAGCTTGTCCGTAAGTTGCCTTATTAGGCTTAAATTCTGTCCAGTTATTTAACCAATTGCTGGATCCGGTTATTCCTTTTTCTTGCTGTGCATTGACAGTAAAAACTAACATAAGGAAAATACAAGCGATTTGTGTGGCATTTTTCATTTGATAATATGTTAAGTGATTAATATTATAAACTACAATACTTCTGAATAATTATAGAATATATTGAGTTATTTTTTTATAATTTATGTAATCCTGTATTCTTTAAATTTACAATTCAAATTCGTGTAATGATTTCATTGTGCTTTCATAAAATAAAATAGATGCAATTAAGTTTCTAGTATCTGAATAAGGAACCATTCTTCTTTGAAAATTTACCGTAATTTCAAGAAAATCAGCAGTACCTTGAACTTGTTGTGCTAATGATTTTACATTATCAGAATCATTAGGTATTCCTAAATCTACTAAAGTAACCCCTGGTTTTGTAACTAAAGCAATATAAGGCAATATTTTTACAAGAACATTTATTCGTTCTATATATAAATCTAAAAGTTGTCCTTTTTTCATTTCTTGCAACTCCTTTAAGTTGTGATATTTTCTTATAGATGCAGTTGAACTTATAATACTAGGAGCCTTTTTATCTTGAGCAAACGCTGTACCTGTGATAGTTAATAAAAAAAATAGACTAAAAAAAATAATTTTCCCTTTCATAATAATGGTTTTCAGTTTTTATAATAATAACAAAAATATACAATAAAAGTAAACTAGCACTACCCTGTGGGAGTTTTTTTCAGCAATAGATGTGTTAAAATCGTATTTTGCCGATAAAAAATAAAGCATAATCAGATAAATTTACATTATAAACAATGGTTTTTTTACTTAAAAACTCTTGTTAACCCATACAAAATAACGATTGTTAATAAATAGTGTAAAAATAACCAAAACTGCCAATCCACCCATTTAAAAAAAACATTAAAATTAGCAACCCTATTTAGAAGAATTCCTCCACTGATATAAAAAATTTATAATTCTGTTATAATCCAAAATAGAAAAATAGTCATTTACTGTTTTTTTTTAAATAATATTTTTAGAAAAAAACTTTGTAATTCAAAATTTTTGACTGAATCATTTTCTTCTATCTTTGCTTTATGCTATTTTCAAAAATTTTAGGACAGGAACATATCAAAAATCACCTGACGCAAAGCGCTAGTTTAGGTCGTATTCCACATGCACAATTGTTTGTTGGGCCAGAAGGAAGTGGGACTTTGCCCATGGCTATTGCCTATGCACAATACATTTTGTGTAACAATCAAAATGGTGAGAACACTGGTGAAAATACTGCCTGCAATCTTAAATTTGATAGAATAGCGCATCCTGATTTGCATTTTGCTTACCCTACAGTAACTACAACTGAAGTTAAAAAAAATCCTAAAAGCATTGATTTCATTACTGATTGGAGGGAATTTATTTTACAACAGCCCTATGGAGGATTGTTTGACTGGTATGCTGTATTGGGTGTTGAAAATAAACAAGGCGAAATCAGGGTCGATGATGCGCAGGAAATTCTAAAATCCTTATCATTGAAATCCTATGAAGGAGGACATAAAATAATGATTGTATGGATGGCTGACAAACTCAATATTTCAGCTTCGAATAAATTGTTGAAATTACTGGAAGAACCACCTGAGAAAACCATTTTTATTTTAATAAGCGAAAACGAAGAGGATATTATCCAAACGATTCGTTCTCGTTGTCAGATCTTGCATTTTAATGGTTTAAGTCAAGCTGTCATTGCAGATGCTTTAGTCGATCGAGAAAATATTGATTTAAAACAAGCACAAAAAATAGCCCATCAGGCTCAAGGAAACTATAACAAAGCCTTGCATTTAGTCCATGAGAATAGTGATGAATTTCCTTTTGAAGAATGGTTTGTAACCTGGGTTAGAGCTGCTTTCAAAGCCAAAAAAGATGCTTCAGCCATACAAGAATTAATACTTTGGAGTGAGAAGATTGCAGCACTAGGACGAGAAAGTCAAAAAAAATTCCTCGAGTTTTGTATTGAAATCTTTCGTCAAGCCTTAATGCTAAACTATGAAGCTAACGTTTTAGTTTATTTTGAGCCAAAAGTACCCAAATTCAAATTAGAGAATTTTGCACCATTTGTCAATGGTAACAATATTCAAGATATATACAACGAAATATCCGAAGCCATGTATCATGTGGAGCGCAACGGAAATGCTAAAATAATTTTAACCGATTTATCTATAAAACTAACCCGTCTTATCCATAAAAAATAACCATTATGAACAACGTAGCTTCTATCTTAATTTTGATATTCTTTGGAATTACTTTTTTGCAGTCTAGTTATGAAAAACTATTTTATTGGGAAGAAAATCTTATTTGGTTGAAAGAACATTTTGCAGAAACTCGTTTAAAAAAACATGTAAAAATAGCCTTAATCCATTTGGTAATAATGGAATTAATTTCAACTGTTTTATGTTTTGTAGGATGCATTCAATTGTTTATTAACAACGGACGCTTATTTGGGTTTTATGGTGCAGTCTTTTCATCAATTACATTGATTATGATGTTATTCGGACAACGACTCGCTAAAGATTATGATGGCGCTCGCACTATTGTCATCTACTTTATACCTGCGGTTATGGCTGTGTATTGGTTGAATTAGAATAATAAATGGCAAATTCAAAAATCAATAGTAATAACACTAAATATAAATGAATTCAAAAACTCCCTCAGAATCTTTAACGGTATTAACTGATTTGGTTTTACCTAGTGAGACGAATCATATAAACAATTTATTTGGAGGCGAATTATTGTCTCGGATGGATAGAGCAGCCAGTATTTCGGCACAACGGCATTCTAGAAACATTGCCGTAACCGCCTCCGTTAATCATGTAGCTTTTACAAAGCCTATTTTGTTAGGCAGTGTGGTCACAATTGAAGCCAAAGTTTCTAGGGCTTTTAATAGTTCGATGGAAGTTTATATTGATGTTTGGGTCGAGGATAGAGTTTCTGGAGTTAAATCAAAAGCAAATGAGGCTATTTACACTTTTGTAGCCGTAGATCAATACGGAAAACCTGTAATTGTCCCGCCAATTGTTCCCGAAACAGATATTGAGAAACAACGTTATGAAAGTGCTTTAAGACGAAAACAATTGAGTTTATTACTCGCTGGAAAAATGAAGCCTAACGAAGCTACTGAACTAAAAGCATTGTTTGACTAATACATTATATGGGCCAACAAAGCTTATCTTCAAGGTGATACCCTAAAAACAAAAGCAACATCTTTATTTAGATTAAATACAAATAATTTGTAGATTAGAAAATAAGTTATTAAATTCGCACTCTATTTAATACACTTAGGCACATGTCTCAAATTCATTTTAGTCAAGAATTTTTATTTGAAACCTCAAAAGGATATAGTTATCAATGTGATACGACAAATACCATTGTCATCAACTTTAGTGATACTATTGTTAAATATAGCGTTCGTGATTTTTTAGTTTTTCAAAGAAAAGTAAATAGCGTTGCCATTCTTGATATGATTTATGATTTATCGGATTCTTGCGACTTTAAATTGATTGAAAATACTAAGACTAATTTTTCAAGAAAACTTACTATTTGCGAAATCATCCAACTTCGAGAATTATTAAATGGAACCAAATTCACATTAGTTCTTTATTCAATGCTTAATGAAGTATTGAGTGACGTTATGGTTTAACACCATTTTTACTCCCTAAAATTGTACTTCTTTTATTTAGATTGAATTCAAATTTTGGAGTTATTGCTCAATAGTAGGATTTATTCCGTAAATTTGAGTGTAACTAAAAATTTGAAGAAAAATGAAAGATTTATTGAGAACAAACTCTTCACTTCACGAGGGAATAGAAAAACTTTTAAACATACAGGCAAAAATAGAAAGTGATGCATCTAACAAATATTTGGCTATGGCCTCTTGGTTAGACCGCAATGGATATGCAAATACTGCTGATTATTTATACGCACAATCAGAAGAAGAACGTGAACACTTTTTGAAAATATTCAAATACATTACGGAACTTGGTGGTATTGCTATCACCCCTACTGTTGGTGAAGTACAACAAGAATTTCGTTCCTTAAAAGAGGTATTCGAAATTGCCTTACAAAATGAAATTGCGGTAACCCATGCGATTAATAAGATTGTTGCAAAATGTCGTGCTGAAAATGACTATGCTACTGAAGAATTTATGATGTGGTACGTAAGAGAACAAAGAGAAGAAGAGAAAAACGCTAGACGTGCCCTTGAACTTTTTGATCTAATCGATGAAAATGCTCCTTCAGGAAAATTTGAATTAGACAAAGAAATAGCAAAACTAGGAGCTACAATTTAACTAAAGCTCCAACATATTTGAAAACTCTTGTTTGAAAAAATAAGAGTTTTTTTATGACTTCATTTTATTGATAATTTTTTCTGCCTGGCTTAAATTTACTTTTTCGTGCCATTGATTTGCAAATTGATCGTAAAGGATGGGCGCACATTTACAACGGTCACTACATTCCATTTTAAAAATCTCCACTTCGTTTTTCAAGCCTTGTTCTTTAATGACTTTTTTGAAATATTTCTTTAGATCTTTATGTTTCCCACATTTACTTCCGTTGCACATAAATAGTGCTTTTTTAGGAAATTCTATCTCACTCATAACGCTTCAGTTTAGAAAACAAAGATAAATCTTAATATTGAATCAATCCATTGATTCTCTCATCAATAAAAAAATATCAATTTACTACTTCCCAATACTGAGTTTTAATGTGCTTTTCTATACAATAATGTGTTGAATTAAAATACTTTCTGATTTAAAATAACAATATAAAATCCAAAATTTAGTTATATTTAAGTTGTCAAAAAAAACTTTCAGTCGTAAATCGGATTGAATTTTCTACTTTTAATAATGGCACATTTTTTGGGACAAAGTATTGTCTTATACCAAACTAAACAGATAATTTAAGCATACTTGTATGAAAAAAATCATTTTTATCCTCTCCGTTTCCCTATTTATTAGTTGTAAATCTAAAAAAATAGTCACTACTACTTTACCTATAACAGAACAAACAACGCAAGAAGCCGAAGATGTTTTAGAAGAAAAACCAGCGACTCCTTTCACAAAACTTAATTTAAACACTGTAGTGGGTTCTCAAAAGCAAAAAGCATATGATTTAGGTGTTCGGCTACTAAACACCTGTAATACGTCTAAATTTAAACCATATAACACTACTGAAGCCACTCAAAGTGTTATCAACAACATTACCATCGAAGCCATTTCTAAAATTTGTAGTCGTTACCGTCAATATTATGGTGATTTTGTAGATCTAAAACTAACCGAAGTTTATCAATTAACTGATGATCAAACCATCGTATACCGATACAAAGCTTTATACAGTAAAAAAGTGGCTAATAAAGAACTGCGCGTTTATATGGATACTAGCAACCGCATGTCAGCCATTAGAACCATGGATTGGGAAGAGCAGTATGTAGTGAAAAGGAAGTAAAAAAGTAAAAATACCAATCCTTTTATACTCATCAAAAAACACCTGTAAGGTTTTAAAAACCTTACAGGTGTGGTAATTCCTTAAAGATTTGCCTATTTATCAATTGAATTTAAATTATTAGGAAAGATAAAACTGGGGTTACTATGAGTTGAAAACTTCTTTTTAAGAAATCAAATAACGCCGCCTTATACATCCTCTACTTCCTCAAACTTGTCATTCTGACGAAGGAAGAATCTTCATTCGTATTTCTCTACTAAATTGCCAATTTTTGTGGGTACGAGTTAGAAACTCGCACTAGACTTTGTCTGTTGGAGCTAACTGAGGATCTATTGGGTAACATATTTGTTTTCTGAAATAGTATTTGTTATAACTTTTTGGAAAGTCTGTTTCTACGCCAACTTGTTGAAATCCTAGTTTTTTATAAAATTCAGGAGCTTGAAATGAGAACGTATCTAAACTTATATAGTCACATTTTCTTTTTCTTGCTTCATTTTCAACTTCTTCCATTAGTCTATTTCCAAAACCTTTATTACGGTATTCTTCTTTAATAATGAAAGTTTTTATTTCCATTGTATTCCAGATAGATTTTCCATAAATGCCACCAATAATTTCGTTTTCTAGAGTTCTTAATATTATTTCAAGAGGTTTGTTACTATATTCTAAATGGATATTATTAGTTTTTTTTCTATTGAAATCTACAAGTAAATCAACAATTGTTGAATGAGAGGTATCATTAATAAAATCATTAATTTCTATATTCATTTTTCAGGTTTTTCGTTAATAATAGCTAACAAACATATATGGAAAAAGTCATATATTATTTTTTGAAATAAAAAAAAACATCTCTTTATCTTATTTGCGTTATATCTATTCTTTGTGGGCACAGATAAATATCTGCACTAACGATTGTGGTAAGTCGGCGCGATCCGGGGAATCTTAATTCGTATTTCTCTACTAAATTGCCAATTTTTGTGGGTACGAGTTAGAAACTCGCACTAGCCGTTATCTTTATTTATACTCGCGCCAGCCTGGGGATAAATCTTGAACGTGGAGTTTTATTTATTTAGCTGTGCTTGGATTACTATTTTTCTAAATAATAAAAATTCTAAAGTTGTAAAAACCAGATAAATAACCGAGAAAATCACAAAGTTTCTGAATAAGCTACTTACATTTAAAAGATTGTTTATTAACACGTTAGAAACTATTAAGATGACAAAAAATAACGGTATGCCTGAAAACGTAAAGAATGATAAGTAAAGATTAGTTCTAATTTTTTCGATCAGATTTAGAAAAAGTAGCAGCGAACAAAAAAACATTGCAATAAGGTACACCAATGAATAAGCTAAGTTTAATATTACATCTAAAAAATGTAATAATGATTCAAAAAAAATTCCAGAATCGTGATTTGTTTCGGCAATTACTACTCTATACGCAACGAATATCGCAATACTTATCAAAATATTTATGAACCAAAACTTAAATATAATTTTTTTCATTTCTTGTATAGGAGCGTTTTGTTTAGAGTAAATTTATTTGTTGCTGTGATTTGTTTTTTGGTTGGTTTTGTGAAATTTTGGATAATGTTTTGCTACTTTTAGAGGATTGGAAGTTCGTAATCATTGTTTAATAATGGCTAGTACGAGCAGAATGTTATTAAGTTAAGGAGAATCCTGACGATACACATTTGTTTTTCGTAATTACAAAAGTTTGCACGATCGGAAATTTAAAGTTAATTATCTTAATGCGTAATAACAACTTTGACTGTAAAGGTTATTTAAATTATCATCAGTAATCCAGTCATACTTGTTTTTAATAAAATTCTTGAATTTTGAAGATTCGATAAATAAAATTTCGTTTCCTTCTTTCACAGGGTTTTTACTCACATAATCGTGAGAAATCTTATTTATTTTCCTGCAAATTTTCTCACAATTATCTAATTCAGATTTACTTAATTCAGGATGTTTTTTTGAAAGTCTATTGTTAATCTCAACCAACCAATTTTCTCCAAATTCCATTGAAAAATTCAGTCCATTATTTAATATTTCGCTAGACAATTTAATTTTCATAATAAATTCAATTTTGAGTGTTTCCCATTTAATTGTGCCTAAACATCTAGGCTCTACAGCGAGTTTGGGATTAAACTAAGCCCTATTTTCGGCTTTACCAAATCTTTCTGATAGAAAACCATCTTTCCATTAAGCCTATTGCTCAAATCCGTTGTAGTGGCTGTTTAGGCGTAGTTTATATACTTAAAAGATCGTCTAGCAATTCTGAAATTCCTGAAGTTTTTTCACGAATTGCATTATATAAGTCTACCAATGAATAATCATAAGGAAACTCGTAAAGAGAATTATATGTTTCGTCAATCATTTCAAACTTAATTTTTTCGGTCCAATCCCAATCATATTCATCTCTGAAATATTTTGCTTTGTATTTATATAGCCAAAAATACTTGTCTCCAATTTTAGTGTTATAAATAAAATTTACAATATTTTCGTCGTAGGTTGCGTCAATTGTTTGAGGTTTAATAGTCTCCCAAACAATTTTGTCTTGCATAGTTTTCTTTATCAGTTCTAATATAAAAACTGATATTTTATTTTCGTTTATCATAGTATCAAGGAGTTATCATTATCTTTTTTAAGTTCTTCTAAATAAGTAATTAAACCAGTTAATTTTATATAATATTGTCCGGCAATTGCTTCACTAAATTCCTCTGTATTAATAATTTTATGGTATATTTTTTTTAAAGTGGGTAAGTTATAAATTGAATCGGGAAGTTTTTGGACTTTTTTTGCTTCGTTTATAATTTTCTGGAGTGTTTCGGCATCTTTTTTAATTACTTTTTTCTTTATGCTTTTAGCTATTTCTTCAGATTTTTTTAACTGCTCGCGTAACTGCATTTTTTCATCTGTAAAATTTGAAAGATGCAAAACCATTTTACTAGCGATTTCTTTTAGTCTACTAATATGTTCTTCACTTCTGACTTGAAACAAATGCTTTTTATTAAATTCAAAAATACTTTGATCTATTATAAATACTTTAACAGCAGTGAAAATTGCTAATAAAAATCCAATTGCTTCAAACCAATTAGCACAATTGTCAACAATTTCTTTTAATTCTTTATACATTTTTAAAATATAAGTTCATATTTATTCTGATGTTTCTTAAAATTACGCACAACTTGTTTTATACTCAGTTTTTACTCTTCTAGTTGAGCTTATATAACAAATTTTGGGTAGATATGCTCAACTGTTGTTGAGTACTATTTTTTCCAAATATATAAAAAAACATCAATAGAAAA
>NZ_JBAWDL010000206.1:0-30021 GCF_049590715.1 Flavobacterium sp. | reverse complement strand
GTATAATTTTCAAACTATGATATTAAAAATTAAACAAAAAAAGTCTCGATAGAATCGAGACTTTTTTTGTTTGTAAACGGTTTTTATAATTCTTCCTTTTCGGCTGATTTTCGTTCCAGTTCTGCTTGGAACTCTTCCATAACGGGTTTCATAGTGCTTTCAGGAATATCTTCGATACGAATGTACATTAAGCCGTCAATTGCATTGTTGAACAATGGATCCACATTAAAAGCAACTACTCTTGCATTCTGTTTAATGTATTTTTTGATCAATACTGGCAAACGCAAAACACCAGGCTCTAACTCGTCAATAATTTTGTCAAATTTATTTAAGTCGGCTTCAGTTTCGTTAAAGATAAAATCTTTGTCAGCATCCTTTAGTTTGACTTTGTAGGCTTTTTTAGGATGAATGTATTGTGCAATATATGGATCGTAATAATTTGACTTCATAAACTGAATCATCAATGATTTAGAAAAGTCCGAAAATTGATTACTAATACTTACGCCACCCATCAAGAATTTGTGTTCTGGAAAACGGAGCGTGGTATGAATAATGCCTTTCCATAATAAGAATAAAGGCATTGGTTTTTGTTGGTATTCTTTGATGATAAATGCTCTACCCATTTCGATAGATTTACTCATCATGTCGTATAATTCAGGCTCAAAACGGAAAAGGTCATTTAGATAAAATCCTTCAATTCCATGGGCTTTAAAAATTTCAGATCCCAATCCCATTCGGTAAGCGCCTGCGATTTTTTTAGCTTCTTCATCCCATAAAAAAAGATGGTGGTAGTATTTGTCAAATTTGTCTAAGTCTATAGATTCATTTGTGCCTTCGCCTACTTCTCTAAAAGTTACTTCTCTCAAGCGACCAATTTCATGTAAAACATTAGGAATTTTATCTGCTCCCGCAAAAAACACTTCATAGTTTTTACTTTGTAACAATCGACAATCGGTATCACGTAAAGCAGTCACTTCGCTGATAATATTGTCGGCATTGGCGGGAGTAACAATTTCTTTGGGGCTTTTGGGTAGTTTTAAGGTTGGTGTACTTAATAGTTTACTTTCCTTTTCAAAAGGATTTGCAAGCATATAGGTTTTCTTTCTTAAAAATTTTGAGAAAGATTCAATCGTTTTGTATTCGTTTTGTTCGTTGACCGAAATAGGTTTTCCAATACGTACTTTTATCACACGATGTTTTTGACTAAATACTTCCGAAGGCAATTTGGCTGTACGTAAGGTGCTACTGATTTTTGATAGTAAATAAAATAAGCCACTGTTTTTAGCATGAAAATAAATAGGGACTACAGGTACTTGTGCTTTTCGAATAACCTTCATTGCTCCTTCTTCCCATGGTTTGTCTACCATTAATTCTCCGTCTTTATAGCTGGAAACTTCACCGGCTGGAAACATACCTAATGGTTTTCCATCACTCAAATGACGTAATGTTTCTTTTATTCCTATCACGCTTGATTTTGCATCCTTATGATTTTCAAAAGGATTAACAGGCATGATGTATTGTTTAAGAGGTTCTATTCTATGCAATAGGAAATTGGCAATAATTTTAAAATTAGGTTCTCTATCAAGCATTAATTTTAATAGTAGAATACCATCAATACCTCCTAATGGATGGTTTGAAATGGTGATATAAGCACCATCTTTTGGGATTCGTTTTAAATCATCTTCAGGAATTTCAAATTTAATCTGTAAATCGTCCAATATAGCATTTAGAAAAACAACTTCTTTTAAATGTTTGTTTCGATTATAGACTTTGTTTAAAGTTGATATTTTCAGAATTTTCATTAGTAGCCAACCTGAAAAAGTCCCTAAAATCCCGTATTTTTCAATATTTATAGCTTTTGCAACTTCTTTGGCAGTAACTAGACCCATAAGTTATTTTGTTTTTTGAGCGAAAAACAAAGATAGAAAAAAACTCCATTATTTGGCTATGAGGCTATTCTATTTTCGAGTTTTATACGCTATCTTTTTTAATTTTTAGTACTTTTGAAACAATCAAAAATAATACTTGTATGAAGATTATATCGTATAATGTGAATGGAATTCGAGCAGCAATTTCTAAAGGGTTCATTGAATGGTTACAACAAGCAAATCCTGATGTGATTTGTCTTCAAGAAATAAAAGCAACTCCTGAACAGGTTCCTTTGGCTGATTTTGAAGCTGCGGGTTATCCTTACCATTATTGGTTTCCAGCTACCAAAAAAGGGTATAGTGGTGTTGCTGTTTTGTCAAAAATAAAACCTAATAATGTTGTTTATGGCACGGGAATTGAGCACATGGATTTTGAAGGAAGAAACCTTAGGCTCGACTTTGATACCCTTTCAGTAATGAGTTTGTACTTGCCATCAGGAACTAATAGCGAAAGATTGGGGCATAAGTTTATGTATATGGATGATTTCCAGAATTATATTACCGAATTAAAAAAGGAAGTTCCCAATTTAGTTATTTGTGGGGATTATAATATCTGTCATGAGGCAATCGATATTCATGATCCAGTACGGAACAAAAAGGTATCTGGGTTTTTGCCTGAAGAAAGAGCTTGGTTGGATCTTTTCTTAAAAAATGGATTTATTGATAGTTTCCGTTTTTTGAACAAAGAACCTCATAATTATACGTGGTGGACCATGCGTTTTCCATCAGTAAGGTTGAATAATAAAGGATGGCGTATTGATTACTGTTTGGTAAGCGAACCCTTGCGAGAAAAGATAAAAAGGGCGTTAATTTTACCTGAAGCCAAGCATTCAGATCATTGTCCTATTGTGGTTGAAATTGAATAGAGGTTAAACTAATAATTTTTAAATTAAAATAATGATAAAAAAAATGGTCGTCGGATTCTTAGTTTTAGGAATAACAAGTTCATGTGTTTCAAAAAAGATTTATACCGAATTAGAAAATAAATACACTGATTTAAGAAAAGAAAATAGAAGCTTATCAGATGAAAATGCATCTCTTTTGAAGGCCAAAAACGACTTGGAGCAAGAACGTGATCAATTGCAATCACAACAAGAAAAACTGAAGTCAGATTATGCTACGCTTAACGGAAAGTACAATAATCTAGACGCTTCATACAAAGCTTTAGAGAAAAATAGCAGTGAGGCTTTGCAATCAAACATGAATAAAAACCGCGATTTATTGGCTCAATTAGAAGCTAAATCAAAAGCTTTAGCAATTGAACAAGAGCGATTGGATAAAAGTTCTAAGCGTTTGCAGGAGTTAGAATCTCTTATTGCTTCCAAAGAAGAAAGTATGCGAAAATTGAAAGAAACATTGTCAAATGCTTTAAATGGTTTTGAAGGTAAAGGTTTGACCGTAGAACAAAAAAATGGAAAAGTATATGTTTCTATGGAAAACAAATTGTTATTCAATTCAGGAAGCTGGACTGTAGGATCAGAAGGTCGTAAAGCAGTTGTTGAAGTGGGTAAGGTGTTGGGTGATAATCCTGAAATTGCCGTATTAATTGAAGGCCATACAGATGATGATCCTTTTGGGAGTTCTGGTCCAATTGCTAATAACTGGGATTTATCAACGAAGAGAGCCACAGCTATTGTCTCTATTTTGAGCGAAAACAGTGCTATCAACAAGAAAAATTTAACGGCGGCTGGTCGTGGTGAGTTTTCACCATTAGCCACTAATTCTACTAATGAGGGTAAAGCTAAAAATCGTAGAATTGAAATAATTTTGACTCCTAGATTAGATGAAATTTCTAAAATGCTGAATGAAATAAATTAATGTCACATTTAACGGTATTTAATAAAACAAAATATAATTTTAAAACAGTAGTAAGCGAGAGTTTACTGCTGTTTTTTTATTTATTAGTGTTTTAATAAGTGAAAAGGAATGAAGAAAATAGCTCATTTGTAGGGAGCTAATAAAATATTTAGTAGCTTGTCATTTTATAGCTAATAACAGCTTTGAACTTCATCAAAAAAAAACTATTGAAAGAGTACGATATTTTTAAAAGAACCACATTAGTAAAACAAATTACTGAAAATGCTGATTGGGATGTGATTGTCATAGGAGGCGGTGCCACTGGTTTAGGTGTTGCTTTGGATAGTGCTACTCGTGGGTTTAAAACCCTTTTATTAGAGCAAGTGGATTTTGCAAAAGGAACTTCTAGCCGAAGTACAAAACTGCTTCATGGCGGCGTGCGTTATTTGGCTCAAGGCAACATCGATTTGGTCAAGGAGGCATTGCATGAAAGAGGTTTGTTGTTAAAGAATGCTTCACATTTAGTAAGTAATATGTCTTTTATAATTCCTAATTACAGTTGGTGGGAAACATTCAAATTTACTATTGGACTTAAAGTTTATGATGCTTTGGCTGGTAAATTAAGTTTTGGTAAATCAATTCGAATCAATAAGCAAGAAACGTTGTTAAGATTAAGTACTCTTAAAAATAGAAACCTTAAAGGAGGTGTGGTATATCATGATGGACAATTTGATGACTCAAGATTGGCGGTAAATATTGCACAAACTGCGATTGAATATGGGGCTACTGTTTTAAATCATTTTAAAGTGAAAAACCTAACCAAAAATAAACGCGGAATTGTAAATGGAGTTCTAGCTGAAGATGTGGAAACTAATATAACTTATGCATTAAATGCTAAAGTAGTCATCAATGCAACAGGTGTTTTTACGGATGAAATTCTGAAAATGGACAATTCCAAATCAAAGAACATTGTGCGTCCAAGTCAGGGAATTCATTTGGTGTTGGATAGCTCTTTTTTGCCTGGAAAGGATGCTATTATGATTCCAAAAACAAATGATGGCAGGGTATTGTTTTTAGTACCATGGCATAATAAAGTTGTGGTAGGAACGACAGATACGTTATTGAATAGTCATAGTTTAGAGCCAAAAGCTTTAGATAAGGAAGTAGATTTTATTATAAATACAGCCAATGATTATTTGACTAAGAAAGTGAGTAGGGAAGATGTTGATAGTATTTTTGCAGGTTTAAGACCACTGGCGGCACCAAAAGATAAATCTGAAAAAACAAAAGAAATTTCTAGAAGTCATAAAATTATTGTTTCAAATTCTGGTCTTATAACTATTACAGGAGGGAAGTGGACAACCTATCGGAGAATGGCTCAGGATACCATAAACAAAGCTATTGCAATAGGAAAACTACATAAAGCACCTTGTAAAACAAAAAAAATTAAAATTCATGGCGCTACTGACTCTAATGATAAAACGCAACATCAATACATTTACGGAAGTGATCAAAATGGGCTTCAAAGTTTAATAAAAGCGAATCCTGAATTAGGCGAAAAAGTTCATATGCGATTGCCTTATACTAAAGCAGAAATTGTTTGGGCTATTCGTAATGAAATGGCAAGAACTGTTGAAGATGTTTTGGCTAGGCGTGTTCGTATGCTATTTTTAGATGCTCGAGCAACTTTAGAAATAATTCCTATGGTGGCACGTATTGTAGCAAATGAATTAGGCAAAGATGCGTTGTGGGAACAACAACAAATTGAAGAATTTACAAAAATTGCAAATCAATATGTTTTGTAAATACAGGGATAAATAGTCATTTTAGTCTAATTTGAAGAGGAATTGATGAAATTTAAGAAAAGGTTTGGAATTATATTCCAAGCCTTTTTCCTTTTTTAGATACTTTTGTATTTAAATAAGAATCGATAAAATGAAATATAATAAACTACCACATACAAATATAAAAATAAGTGAAGTTTGTCTTGGTACGATGACCTTTGGTCAACAAAACACACAAGCCGAAGGACATGCCCAAATGGATTATGCTTTTGATAAAGGGGTTAATTTTTTTGATACAGCTGAGATGTATTCAATCCCAGGGCATAAAGATACTTATGGGAGTACCGAGAAGATTATAGGTACATGGTTTAAAAATTCAGGAAAAAGAGAAAAAGTTGTTTTGGCAAGTAAGATTGCAGGGCCAAGTCCTATTTTTGGATATATGCGCGAAAAACTGGATTTTTCTCCTAAAAGTATTCAGTATGCATTAGACAATAGTTTAAAACGTCTTCAAACTGATTATATAGATTTGTATCAATTGCATTGGCCAGAACGTAAGACTAATTGTTTTGGGAAACGTGGATTTAAAGTTGAAGGTGATGAGTGGGAAGATAATATCCACCAAGTTTTAGAAACTCTAGACGGATTTATTAAACAAGGAAAAATCAAAAACATAGGAGTATCTAATGAAAATGCTTGGGGAATCATGCGATTTTTAGAGGAAAGTAAATATCATGACTTACCTCGTATTACTACAATCCAAAATCCTTATTCTTTATTGAATCGTCAATTTGAAACGGCATCCGCTGAGGTGTGTTATCGTGAAGATGTTGGTTTGTTAGCGTATTCTCCTTTAGCTTTTGGAGTTTTATCAGGTAAGTTTTTATCAGATGAAAAGCATCCTAAAGCGCGTATTAATTTATTTCCTCAATATTCAAGATACAGTAGTGAACAATGTACCCAGGCGACTCATATGTATGAAGGAATAGCTAAAAATCACGGATTGACGTTAACGCAATTGGCCTTAGCCTTTGTTAATAATCAACCGTATGTTGCAAGTACGATTATTGGTGCCACCACGATGCCACAATTAAAAGAAAACATTGATGCTTTTACCATAAAATTATCAGACGAAATTCTTCATCAAATAGACGCAGTACAGGCTGTTTTTCCTGACCCAGCACCATAATAATTTTTAAAGTAGGATAGGGTTGTAAAATAGTAAAAGCAACCCTTTTAAATTATTTTGTCTTGATGAATTTTACAAATGAGAAAGTTCTTTAATATATTTCAAAGCAATTTCTTTATCTTTTTCTATTTGGTTTTTTAAAATAACAATAGAATCGAATTTTTCTTCTTGACGAATATGATGCAAAATTGAAACTTTTATTTCTTGTCCATATAAATCAGTATCAAAATCTAAATAATGAATTTCGATTGATAATGAATTTGTTCCAATGGTAGGATTAAAACCAATATTCATTATACCAAACACGGTTTTGTCTTCAAGGGTACTTTTTACAACATAAACACCATTGGAAGGGATTAACTTGTAATCCTCTTGTATTTTTAAATTAGCTGTTGGGAAACCAATAGTTCTTCCCAGTTGTTTGCCTTCAACAACAGTTCCTGTTAAAAAATAGTCATACCCTAAATAATTATTAGCAAGAGATATATTTCCTTCAATGATTGCTTTTCGAACTTTGGTAGAACTAACAGATATGTCGTTTAATTCTTGTACTGATATTTGTTCAACTTCAAATCCATATTTTTCACCAAAAAGGATTAAATCATCAATATCAGCTGTTCTATTTCTTCCAAAACGATGATCGTAACCTATGATTATTTTATGAATATGAAATTGATTGACAAGTATTTTTTCGACAAATTCTTCAGCTGTTAGTCTTGAGAAACTTTCGTCAAAAGGATGAATTACTAAGTTTTCAATTCCTATTGCTTTCAAAAGCTTAATTTTTTCAGGTATTGTGTTTAGCAACTTGATTTCTGATTTGTCCTGAAGCACCATTCTAGGATGTGGGAAAAAGGTCAAAACCAGACTTTCAAATTCGTTAGTTTTAGTGTTTTGAATGAGTTTGTCTAGTATTTTTTTATGGCCTATATGCACACCATCAAAAGTACCTAAAGTAAGGATTGTTTTCTTTGTAGTGCTAAAATCTTCTATGGAATGAAAAATCTTCAATGTTATTGTTTTATGGTTTTGCAAATTTATAGTATCTATTTTAATTGTAATCGTTTCGGGAATGGATTTTAACTGTTTTTATAAAGGTTTTGTTGTTTTTTAGTTACAGAAATAATCTGATTTGTTTAAATTTTAAAATAATTAAATGAAATAAAAGTTTTGAAGTTATGATTTCGTTATTTTTGATGTGATTATATCATTTACTATGAGACAACTTGCCCTAATCCTATTTTTTTTTATTTGTCAAACTTCTATTTTTGCTCAGCGTAATACTGCTTGGCAAAAAGTGACGAATGAATTCTCTACTCTTTCAAATAAAAAAAAAATGAATAATAATGATTCTCCATTATTATATTCATTAGACTTACTGTCTTTTAAACAAGCACTGCCAAATGCTATCAATAAAACAGCAAAAAGTGTGAGTGCTCAAATTAGTATTCCTAATAGAGATGGAAAATTGGAATTATTTTCAGTTTCTGAATCTTCTAATTTTGAATCAGAATTACAATCAAAATATCCAGACATTAGAGCTTATGAAGGAATGGGAATAACCGATAAAAAGGCAAGATTGAGTTTTAGCGTATCGCCAAAAGGGATTCAAACAATTGTTCTTAGAGCAGATAACGAAACCGAATTTATAGAGTCCTATCCTGATGATAAATCACTTTATGTGTTATTTTCATCTAATGAAAGAGCCAAAGGGACACTGCCTTTAATTTGTAAAACAGATGATATAGCTGTAAATAATGATTTGTTAAAAAAAACAGCAAAAATATCCTCCAACAACAAAGTTTTTAAAACCTTGCGTTTGGCCTTGTCGTGTACGGGTGAATATGCCCGTTATTTTGGAGGCGAAAATGCAACTGTTGCAGATGCGCTTGAGGGAATGAATGCTACGATGACTAGAGTTAATGCTATTTTTAATCGGGATTTAGCCATTAAGTTAAATCTTATTGCTAGTAATGACCTTATTATTTATACTAATCCATCAACAGATCCTTATTCAGATTCTTCGACATTAGAAAATTGGTCTCTTGAGTTGCAAAATACGGTAACAACAATTATCGGAAATAGTGGCTATGATATAGGTCATGTATTTGGAGCTTCAGGAGGTGGAGGGAATGCAGGATGTATAGGTTGTGTTTGTGTTAATCCATCAGGTTCTGATCCCTATGGAAAAGGGAGTGCTTATACTTCTCCTGGAAATGGTAAGCCTGAAGGGGAGGCATTTGATATTGATTATGTAATTCATGAAATGGGACATCAATTAGGTGCCAATCATACTTTTTCATATAGCATTGAAGGAACGGGTGTCAATGTTGAGCCTGGCAGTGGATCTACTATTATGGGGTATGCAGGGGTAAGTGATGGCTATGATATACAAGTTAAATCAGATGATTATTTTGCTTACGCAAGTATTTTACAAATCCAGAATAATCTTAATACTAAGACATGCCCTGTAAGTACGGTTATAACTAACACACCACCAACCATTGATGCAGGACAGAATTATACCATTCCAAAAGGTACTGCTTTTATCTTAAAAGGGACAGGTTCTGATAGTGATGGCGATGTGGTTACATATTGTTGGGAGCAAAATGATTCTGCGACTTCTTCAGATAAGGAAAATAGCCTTGCCATTTCCACCAAATCAAATGGTCCATTATTTAGATCTATTAAGCCAGGAAGTAGTGCGATAAGATACATGCCCTCTTATAAGAATGTTTTAGCGAATCGATTAACGAGTAGTTGGGAGTCCGTTTCTACTGTTGCAAGAACATTACACTTTGTTTTGACAGGTAGAGACAATGCTTCGATGGGAACCGCTCAAACCAATAGTGATGAGAAGGTGATAACTGTAAGTGGAAATATTGGTCCATTTTCAATAACTTCACTTAATACAGATGATTTATATTGGGCACAAGGTTCTGATCAAACGATTACTTGGAGTGTTAATAATTCCAACTCATTAGCAGGTGCATCAAATGTAAATATAAAATTATCCTATGACAACGGATTGACTTTCCCTGTAAATTTAGCATTAAATACGCCTAATGATGGTTCAGAAACAATTATTGTTCCTAATGTCAAGGAGAACAATTGTCGTGTTTTAATAGAGCCAGTAGATAATATTTTTTATGCTGTAAATAGTAAAGCATTTTCCATAGGGTATACTGTTGATTATTCCTGTTCATCCTATAACTACCAAGGTCAATTTGCTATTCCTGAAAGCGCTACTTATACCACCCGAAATATTACTTATCCTACTACTAGTGGTTTAGTGTCAGATGTAGATTTTAATGTAAGTTTTACGCATTCTTTTGTTTCTGATGTTCAAATGGAAATTATAAGCCCTCAAGGAACCACGGTGAAATTGTTTGATAGAGGCTGTAGTGATATTAATGACTCGTTAGTATTAAAATTTGACGACTCTGGTTCTGAATTACAATGTGGTACTTCGTCACTTCAAACGGTCGTTCCTGTTGGTAATTTATCAGATTTTAATGGGGAAAACCCTAGTGGAATATGGAAGTTTAGAATACGTGATGCCTTTGAAGAAGATAATGGAACATTACATTCGGCTGCTATTTCTATCTGTGAAAAGAACTTTGTGTTGAAACAACCAGAATTTAGAATTCTTGACTTTTTTGTATTTACGAATCCAAACAATGGGACATTTAAAGTGAAATTTACGGGTGATTCAACTAGTACTGTGCAGATTAAAATACATGATTTACTGGGTAGGTTGGTTTTTAAGAATGAATATCCAAAAACAGTACTTTTTGATGAGGTAGTCCAAATTCCTAATCCTAAATCTGGATTTTATTTTCTAGAAGTTATTGTCGCTGACAAGAAAGTGATTAAAAAGATATTGGTTGAGTAATACAAACACAAATGCAGTATATATGATAAAGTCCATCCTCACCTCTAGCCCCTCTCCAAAAGAGAGGGGAGCAATTGGGTTAAATTATATTTTTACTGTACCATTTATTCTTTAATAGATTTCAGTTTTCTATATTTTAAATGTTGTTGTTAGGTATTATTAAATGACTCTCTTCTGGCAAGTCTCAATTTTTGGAGTTTGTTAGTGTATTACTAAGCTATTTAAGTAGAAGAATATAAAACGAGCTAGTTTGATAGGTATATTAGTTATAAAATAATAACTTTTCTGCTCATCACCTCATCTTCACTTTTTATATTGACCAAATAAGTACCCTTTGCTAAATGTAGTTGAGAAAGATTGATTTCAATCTTAGATTTTGCTTTATAATTACTTGAATAGACCAATTTACCTGTCAGATTATAAATAGTTATTTCAAAATCTGAAATCGTAACTAAATCAATGGTTAAAAATTCATCTCCGCTTTTAATTGGATTAGGAAATATTTTTAGCTGATTTTTAAATTCAAAAGTATTTACTGCTAATGGTGGCGGACAACTGTTCGTGTTTACTTGATTGTTATCTCTTGATATTACTAAAGAAACAGACCAATTAAAACCAGTTGTATTCGCTTTCAATGCATTTTCAGTTGGAACATTTATGCTAAAATAGCCATTTCCTATTGCTCCTCCAGTCGTACTGGCACGATACAATAATGGAGCGATTGATGGTCCAAGATAATACGTTTCCATTTCAGGGATTGGATTGGGTCTTAAAATATTTGGATTCGTTCTTAATACACAAGGAACCCATGGAAAAACCCCTTGTTTAACTTGTGCATTAGTACCATAAGTACAGGTAATATCTGAAATTCGTGATGAGGCATCAAAACTTCCTACTCCTACGAAGGGAGACACTTTGTCGTACGCTCTATCAATACGCACCGCTGCCATACAACCAGTAGCTTCTATTTTTTGTACATCAATCCACCCATTTGTAGCGCTCCAAGGCTGAAGCATTACTGCAGCATTCCCATCAGTGCATTTTATATTATAGCCATATATTTCAGACATCTTCGCTACATTCTGAGGAATAGTGCCTCCTGAAGCGCTCACATCGTCACTTTCGAGTCTAAGTGTAACACCACCTCTTAAAGAAGTCAAGTCTTTAAAAAGTAATTTTTCACCCGTTCTTACTTGTACTACACCATAACCACCGTGTCCATTTATAATGGTAAGGTTTTTAATCAAACCTTTAACAGGACCTGCCCAAATATTGTTTCTCTTACTTGCTGAACAATTTAGAGCTGCATGTATGGTACCATTGTCATCTACATAACAATCTGAAACCATAAAATTATTAGCTTCTTTAACATTGAATGGAGTAATCCTAGTTTCTTTGGCTAAATGAGTTAAATCAATTTTGAATTGGCCACTTGAAGCCCTAATACTTACATTACTGGATAATACACTTGTATAGCCAATACGAAAAATGGACATGTTAGGAATTAGAGGATCGGTAGGAGAAACTGTGTCATAGGGTTTTACTATAGCCAAAGGATCAAATACAAGATGAACATCAGATTTCAGTTGAATTTCATTAAATTCCCATGTTCCAGCAGGGATGGTAATAACGCCTCCTTTAAGATTTTCACCATTCACCATTACAGTTAAATTAGTCAAGGTATTAATAGCGGTTTGGAGAGTTGCAGTATCATCTCCAGAAGCAGGATTATAAACCAAGGTAATTCTTTGTGATGAAGGAGCCACAGGATACTTTCCAGAATTATCGGTAAAAAAATCCGTTTCATTCTTAAACTCAGGTAAAGGGGAACCCACTTGTGCAAATCCTAAGTTTATAAAAAATAAATAGAATAGTGTAGCTGTAATTTTTTTCACTTTGATTGATTGTATTAAATTAATTCGTTATTGTTTATTTTTTAATTCGATAAAAAGCACCTCATAAGGTTTCAATGTTGGTTGCAAAGGAATTGCTACTCCATTTATCAAATCGTAACAACTGACAGCTTTCTTTGCATTATTAAGTTGAATATCCAATTTGGCATCTTGTTTACCCATATTAATGATTGAAAGGACGTTGTTCCCATTTTCATTCTTAATGCATTTCCAGGTACACCCTTTTATACTCGTGCCATTTTCTTCTACAATACGTACTTCAGGCAGATGCTTTTTTTCTGCTACAATGGATAAGGCTTTCGCTTTCATTTCAACCAAAGAATTCACGATAACTAATTTTCCTTTACTTTGATTTAGAACAGGCATAGCAATTCCATATTCATTTTCTTTTAGACTTATATCATCCACAATAACTATTCCGCCTTTGTCTAAATAGTTTTGAATTTGCTGTAGCTCCTTCAGCGTCACTCTTTTGGTTTTTTGTACTAAAACAACATCCCAGTTCGAAGGATTTTGTTGTTCCAAAATATTTTTGGTTGCAAAACCCAACGGAATTCCTTCAAAATTCAACGATTCATATAACTTGAATAAGTCGTCCATATAGGCTTTGTTGCTATGAGCTGAAGTAATTGAATAAAAAATCCGAATAGGCTTAGGTTGACGTTGCATAGTCATAATTTCCTCGCTATATGCATTCAAATCCATCATAGTTGCATGTAATTCTTGAGTTACACGAGGTTGCTGATTATTCGAACCTGCGTAGGCATTGTCTTTGAAGTTTTCCTTTAGTGAGCCGTCAGCTTTTCTTGGCCAATACCACGTTTGCGAAGCGTTCATTCCTAAAGTATGTGCAGCCCAGTAAACGGCTCT
The DNA here is from genome assembly GCF_049590715.1 of Flavobacterium sp. Classification (GTDB taxonomy): domain Bacteria; phylum Bacteroidota; class Bacteroidia; order Flavobacteriales; family Flavobacteriaceae; genus Flavobacterium. The sequence continues at coordinate 16,645 of NZ_JBAWDL010000206.1, read as the reverse complement.
TACATACTTTGGATTCATATATAAATCACGCGTATGTCCCGTGCTCAATAAATGACTCTCAGTGTTAAAATTCAGTTGATTAGGACGTACCGATTTTAAAAAATCATACCCTAAAAAAAGCTCTCTCCAGCCAAAAACATAATCATCTTGCCAATCTGCTTTGTCTTTTTTGGTGTTATTATAATGTGCTGCTCCATCATTTCCATTGATATCGCTTAATTCTGTCAGTCTTTCTAAATCAATTCCAGTACAAGGGTCATTATCAGTAAAAAAAGAAGGCATGATTTTCAAATGTGCTTTGGCTTGTGGGTCGTTTTTACGCAATTCGCTCTTCATCCAAGTAAACCAATCCAGTACGCGTTGATCGTTGAAGGTATTCCAATCGTACCACTGTGGTGTTCCTATTAAGGCAATATCAATTGGAATGTCTAATTTTACAGCATCAAAAGAAGTGAAATTTGTTTTCCATAATTGGTTTAAATTAGCAATGGAATGGTGTTTCTTTTGTAGCCAAACTTTAAATTTTTCGATTGTATTTTCGCCTACGCCACTATTATACCATACTTTTTTAGTTCCGTCTTTATAAGTGATCCAGCGGGGTTCGTTACTCAACATATACCCTAAGGTATTGTACTTTTTGCCTGCCATTTTCGAAACCGTTTCTTTGAATAGATTCGAAATAATCTCTTTAGTTCCTTCCTGATCAATGTCATAATGATAAAAAGGGCCTCCCATCAACTTAGTGGCTTCATTGCCTACTTTGTCATTGAACCAGTCTGGCATATTTCCGCTATCAATGAAAACAAACCAAGGTCGTTTATCGTTTTTAGTATCCAAGTCTTTAATGACACCGGGTTGAATCGTTCCTTTTTCATCCAAAACTTGTTTCGGAGAAATATAATGTCCTCCTTTATTTCCAAAAAATTCGGTTAGTTTAGGAAAATCAGGTTTCCAAGTATAATCAGCAAGAAAAACGGGACGTTTGTTATAGGTTATTTGGTCTTTTTCAATAATAACCTTGTCCCAAGCAATATTTGGTGTTGGTTTTCTAGTTACTTTTCCCTCTTTCAAAAGTGTGATATAGGCAATGGCTTCATCTAACATTTTAACTACATCTCCACGTTCAAAAGTAGGTAGGTCTTCTGCCATTTGGGTCGCATTGTTTTTATAGGGAGTCGTCATCTTAAATAGATTCGTGTTCTGCTCCATGTTATTTGCATCCCAATTGGCAAATTCTAAAAAAACTTCAGCGGTACGTATTGTCATTTTTTCTTTCAGTACATCTTTACCTTGTTTTTCTACTGTAGTAATAAGGTCGTTTAATACCTTTATTTTTTGCTTTGCTTCCTTTTCAAAATCTTGTCCATAACTGGATGAAATTATACCTACAATAAATAGCAGGTTAATTATTTTTGATTTTTTCATAATATATTATTTCAATAATGACCTATAGCATTTTTTGTGAATATTAAGTCGCAATTGATCTAAAACCTCTTTTTCTATTTTTGGAATGTCTTGGATACTTTTTCCTTCGTATGGAGAAACATAAGTAACTTTATCATCTGTACTTAATAAATAATGATACCCTAAGTCTAATGCGGGTTCTTTATATAATTTCATTTGGCGCAGTAATTCTTTTTGAAAATTTTGTGCCATTTGTTTATATTCAGGATGAGAATAATAATTGATTAATTCCGAAGGATCTTTTTCTAGGTCAAAAAACCAAGGGGTTTCTTTACAAGAAAGTACTAATTTATATCTTCCATCCGTTGCGGCAGTCCATTCATTAAAAGGAGAGTCGGTCATATAAATAATTCTATCTGATTCCACTTTGCTTTCAGTATTTAAAAAGGTAGTTGCGTCATTAATTCCTTCAATACCAGTAATCTCACCCGCATTCATAATTCCAAGAATAGTGGGCGCAAAATCAGCTGTGGTGTATGTTTTTCTAATAATTTTACCATTTTTAATTTTATTTGGATAACGAATTACAAAAGGGATTCGTGCCGAAGTTTCATACGGTAAATCTTTATTAATTCTATGGTGTTCAAAAAGTAAATCACCATGATCTGATGTGAATACAACAATGGTATTATCTGTTAATTTATTATCATCCAAAAACTTCAAAATACGGCCTACATTGTCATCTATGCACTTAACCATTCCGAAATAAGCTTTAACCGATTCAGGGTCAAAATCTCCCGATTCGTTTTTACCACCAATAGCCCATTTAGGACGATTAGCAAGAAGCGAAGAGTCCATTGTTTTAGGCATTTTAACTTTTAGATCTTTGTACATAGATTGGTATGGTTCTCTAGCAATATCAGGACTATGTGGATCTGGAATAGAAACCATCATACAAAAAGGTTTGTTTTTGTCCCTTTCTAATATTTGAAGACATTTATCTGTTAAATAATCCGTTGTGTATGTCGCTTTTTCATCTGGTTTTGGTGTTCTATTAACAGCAATTATTCCATTAGGCTCTTTTACTGTTTCAATCCATTTTGCATGTGTTCCCTCAAACATATAAGTTCTATCCAAATAACCAAAAGCATAACCTGGTTGCATATAGGGATGACCAATATCTGGGGTTCCGCCTAAATGCCATTTTCCGACATATGCCGTTCGGTACCCGTCTTGACGAAGTATTTCAGCAAAAGTGGTTAAATTTGGATTCATTGGCATATCATTAATGGGGGCTCCAGCAGAAATAGGATACAAACCAGTTTGAAAAGAAGCTCTTGAAGGGGTGCATACGGGACTAGATGCATAGAAATTGGTGCAAATGGCACCTTCATGAGCAATTCTGTCAATATTAGGCGTTTTAACCTCTATACCTTCTCCCCAAACGTAGGCTTGCTCTTTAGGCATCAGTTCGCGATAACAACCTAATGTTTTAAAAGTGTGTTCATCTGTTTGAATAATCAGTAAGTTGGGCTTTTTTTGATTCGTGGCTGTTTTTTGAGTTACCCTATGGCAACTTACCGTAGTTGTAATACTGGCAAGTATAATGATTTTATAAATGTTTCTTAATTTCATAATGTTTTTATTTATTTGTCACTGTTTTTTATAACTCCTTTTTTAGCATTGCATGCGCCAATGTTAGGAGTGCCTTTTGATAAGTCGATGTGATTACCATAAAAATCAACAGTAGGATAAGCAGGAACATTGGCAAACACACCTTTACCTGCTTCGGGAATAGCAGGTACTGTTATGGCAAGTCCGGTATTTATAGCTGGACTATTAGCTTGAAGTTGGTATTTGTACTTTCTTTCTCCAATTCCATTAAATTGAGGGTCTGCTTTGATTGGGTTCGTATCTAAAACCGTAAAACGACTATCTATGTCTCCATAAAACAAATTGTTTTTTATAAAACGTTCCTCGTCATTCGTCTTTACTACTACATTTTGTTTCCCTATTTGACCACCATTGATACTGTAAAAAATATTATTAAAAATGTAGGTGCTTTTAGCATTGATTTCGATAGCTGTAGTTTCCTTTTTTTCTGGATCATCGACGTTTTTATAATCTAAAACTATGGTATTATTGTAAATGTAACTATTGCTTGAAAATTCTGGATTATTAGTAGCACTTGGATTGGTGTTATTAGAAATCCATAGTGTATGATTGCTATTAGCCCATTTTCTTTCGCCACCACCGCCATTTCTCCAACCATCATTCACGCTTACATTGAAACGGTACACGGCATTTTCATTTCCCTTCAAAATTTCGACAAAACCACCTTCGCAATCCTCCATATAATTGTATTGTACAAAAGTGTATTTATTATGATGATCAATGTGAATACCATGGGAGTCGAAATAACCTCTTGTACTTATACATTGGTTGTATTGAATAACCGTATTGATGCAATGAAAAGTCCAAACAGCACTTCCTCGGGCAGGCATTCTGGGGTCTGTAGAAGCTCCAGGATGGTCGAAAATGTTGTTTTCAATTAAGCAATTGTATGTTTTTTGAGGTAGAATAGAAGTTCCTCCTAAATAATAAAAAGTGTTCTTTCTGCAAACAATATTGGCTATTCTATTGATAAATTCATCTGTTACTTCATCCGAATTTCCCCCTTGCTTAAAGTGTACTCCAAAACGTTGCAGATTGGTAAAATAGCAATTCTCTACCACTATATTTTGAATGTTTTTTTGGTTATTTATAGTGTTTTTTGAGGAAAACACACGAATACCCGCTACTTCCAAACCATCAAAATCAGCTGGACTGATGACAGGCTGAACGGCATATACATTTTGAATACTTAGGTTTCTGAATATAAAATTTTTCAAGCTCTTATTTCCGTCATTAAGAATTTGAATTCCGTAAGCCAGTTTGTCGCCTACGCCTTTGCGAGCGATGGTTCTTTCGTTTTGAATTTCTAATCCATCAAAAATGATGTTGTCTTTATTTTGAACCAAAATAGCTTCTTGATAATCACCACCTCCTGCAGGACCCACTTGACCCGTAATTATAGGTTTGTTCCCTTCACCGTAAGTGGTTATTAAAATAGGTTTTGCATTTGTACCTGAACCATTCACTACAAAATGCCCTTCAAAACGGTCACCTTTTTTAAAATAAACCACATCCTCTGCAGATAATTTAATAGAGCTCATTTTAGCGAGGGTTTTCCAAGGGGTAGTTATGGAACCATTATTAGAATCATCACCTGTAGAACTACTGAGATAATAGCTGTTTTTTGCAGTAACAGACCATTGTGATAAAACAAGCAAAATGATTAAGATATTCTTTTTCATAATCTTATAATTGACTACAGTAGTTCGTAATTGTGATTATTCAATAATTAATTTTTTTTGATATTTTTTATCACCCTTTTTTATAATTAGAACATAGTTTCCTTTAGAAATAGAAGTAGGCAATTCGATACTAAATAAATGGGAATTTTGAGGTTCGATTTGTTGTATTTCATACACCACTTGGCCAGAAAAATTAGCTATAGAAATGCTGATATTAGTGGTTATGCTTGTTTTGCTTTTCAAGAAAAAAGTTGATTTTACAGGATTAGGGTAGACTGTCCAATCATCTTCTTGATTCAATTGTAATTGATGAGTACTTAAAATTATTTCGCCATTTTTTGCATTACAAGCTCCAATATTTGGTGTTCCTTTTGATAAATCTATAGGATTACCGTAAAAATCTACATTGGGATAAGCTGGAATATTTGCAAAAATACCTGTGCCTGCACCTGGTACGGCTGGTCCAGTTATGGCAGCTCCCTTGTTTATTGCAGGACTATTTGCCAGTAATTGATATTGAAATTTATACGTTCCAGTAGTATTAAATAAGGGATTTGCTTTGACAGGATTAGAATCTAAAGTTGTAAATCGATTGTCAACTGCTCCAAAAAACAAGTTATTTTTGATTAGTCGCGTATCGTTATTCGTATTTAATACGACATTTTGTTTCCCTATTTGACCGCCATTAACACTGTAAAAAATGTTATTAAAGATATAAGTACTTTTTGCGTTTATTTCAATTGCTGTCGTTTCTTTTTTGTTTGGGTTGTCAATGTTTTTATAATCTAAAATGACTGTATTATTGTAAATATAACTATCGCTAGAAAATTCTGGATTCTGAGTTGCATCTGGATTTGTATTATTAGAAATCCATAGTGTATGGTTGCTATTAGCCCAAGTTCCTTCTGCTCCTCCGCCATTTCTCCAGCCATCATTGACACTTACATTAAAACGGTAAACAGCATTTTCATTTCCTTTCAGTATTTCAACAAATCCACCTTCACAATCCTCCATATAATTGTATTGTACAAAAGTGTATTTATTATGATGATCGATGTGAATACCATGGGAATCAAAATAACCTCTTGTGCTTATACATTGGTTGTATTGTATAACCGTATTAATACAATAGAACGTCCATACGGAACTTCCACGACCAGGCATTCTAGGATCTGTAGAAGCGCCAGGATGGTCAAAAATATTATTTTCAATTAAACAATTATACGTTCGTTGCGGTAATATTGAGGTCCCTCCTAAATAATAAAATGTATTATTTCGACAAATAACATTCGCAATTCTATTGATGAAATCATCGGTAACATCAGCTGTATTTCCGCCTTGTTTAAAATGCACTCCAAAACGTTGTAGGTTGGTAAAATAACAATCTTCTACTACTACATCTTGAATGTTTCTCTGCTTATTTAATGTGTTCTGAGATGAAAAAACACGAATTCCAGCAACTTCAAGTCCATCAAAATCGGCAGCATTAACAATAGGAGTTACGGCGTATACGTTTTGAACCGTTAGATTTCTGAAAATGAAATTCTTTAAAGTTCTTGTCCCATCATTTAAAATTTGAATACCATATGCTAATTTATCTCCAATTCCTGCTCTACTTATCTTTCTTTCATTTTGAATTTCAAGTCCGTCGAAAATGATGTTGTCATTATTTTGTACCAAAACAGCTTCTTGATAATCGCCATTCCCATTTGTGCCTACCATACCTGAAATAATGGGTTTGTTTCCATTGCCGTAGGAACTGATTAAAATAGGATTAGCCAAAGTACCGGAACCATTTACAACAAAATGACCATCAAAACGATCTCCTTTTTTAAAATAAACAGCATCAGCAGATGATAATGTTATTGTGTTGATTTTGGACAAAGTTTTCCACGGTGCATTAATTGCTCCATTGTTTGTATCGCTTCCTGTAGAGCTACTCAAGTAATACTTTTTTTGCGCAGTTACAAATAACTGTGACAATAATAACATAAGAATACAAATTTTTAGCTTCATGATTTTATGAGTTTGTTTTACAAACGAAATTAGGTCTGAATACAACGCAAAGTCATGCCAATTTTACCCAGTGGTAATTGTAGATTATCTAAAATGGAAAATGTGTAATGTAAATCTTATGATGATGAGTATGTATCTTTTAACAATAAATGATTTATTTTAAAATGAATATTTTTTTTTGAGGATTGTTTTTTAAATTACTCATAAAAAACAAAAAGGCTGTCAAGAATGACAGCCTTTAATATAAATAAAAAACAACTATTATTTTTTCACAAACTTATTAGTTGAAACTCCTTTGTCTGAAGTTAATTTTAAGAAATAAATACCATTGTTTAATGAAGATACATCAACTGTATTTTCTCCTTTATTAGTAAGAACTGTTTTTCCTAAGATATCCAATACTTCAATTTTTTGGATAGATTCTTGAGTGTTAATGTTTAATACGTCTTTTACTGGATTTGGATAAATACTTGAAGTAAATGAGTTGAAATCTTTGTTTGATAAAGCAGAAGCTAAAACTAGATATCCACTAGAATCTAATGCTACTGTTCCTCCAGCTCCTGAAATTTTATTTAGTTGAGCTGTAGTTAATCCTGTGTTGTTGGTTCCAAAACGGATAACACCTGGTTTGAAGCCATTTACAGTTATTGAGCCAGCCCAAGTTTCAGCACTACTATTAGCAAAATGAAGTTTTGTTACCGCATCGTCAATAGTTAGAGTTAGTCCAGTAGATGCACCTGCAAGCGCAACTGTTTTCATGTTTTCCAAATCCTTATTAACGTTTACCGTCAAAAGAGAACCACTGCTAAGGTCTAATTTAGCTGCTAAACAGTTTTTAGCATTTACATTTAAGGCATAAGCTACAGCATTATTTGTTTGGATTGTTTTGTCAAATATTACAACATTATCTGCTGTATTAAAATTCCATGTCATACCAGCTCCAAAAAAGAATTTTAAATTTGTAATGTTTGCTCCAAAACTAACCCCTGGCAAAAAAGTATGGACACCATTAGCGCCCGAAAAAGATAAAGTTGAAGAAACAGTACTATTTATTGTACCTTCATATGTTGTAGTTCCTCCTGTGGCGCCTATAGTTCCAATACCAGCATTATCCAAGAATACATCAGGAGTGCTAAAAGTAAGTGCACTATTGGAGCCAAATTTAAGCGTGTTTCCTGCATTAAGATTTCTTATAGAAAACCAATTTCCAGTTCCTGTATTAGTACAAGTTACCTTGCAATTGATGTTGAAAGTAGATGCTGAATATGCATTAGTATTGTGATATATACCTACGGCTGTACCTTCAAAGGGATTTGTGCCATTATCAGTAACAGTTACGGTTGCAACGTATGTGCCAGATTGAATAATCTCTGAAGTTGCATCAGAAGTCGCTTCCGTAGTTATTTTGAGTATTGATCTGGACCCGTTAATAGTAGAGGTTTTGTTCATCTGTGCAATATCAGTTGCTAAAAGGGCTCCTTGGCTCCAGTTTCCGCTATTCAACCAATTATTATTTCCTAATGCTCCATCAGTCCATATGTTAATTCTTTGTCCAAATGAAGTTGCTGTTATTGCTAGTAATGCAATAGATAAGTAAATTTTTTTCATAATATTAAATTTTAGTTATAATTTATTGCAATTCTAAAGGTATTTATAGCATTTCGTTGAGTTTATTTTATCTTTTTATAGTTATATTTTACCTCTATTTTTTTACATATTGATTTTTTTTACAATTGATTGATAATAATGTAATTGCCTCTTTGTTTATTAAATTATAATCTACTCAGGTGAGGAACGTTTTTTAATTATGAATTAAAAGAATCATTAATCTATACTATTACATAATACTATAGATTTTTTGAATCATAATTATGTCTCATTTTCTGTTTCATTTTAGTTGTATAAGAGCATTGTTGAATGATAGTATATGTTTGCCTTAATGTAAGGTATTATTAATGAGATATTCAAATGGATAAAATTGACTTATTAGGAGGTATTATTGTGCAATAGGGTAGTGTGTGTTGTAAGTATATTTGTTATTATAAATAACTAAACTTTATTATTATGAAAAAAAGATTACTAAAAAAAATAAGTCTATTCGTAGCGCTTATTGGTTTGTCAGGAGCGCAAATGACGGCTCAAACTACTATTATCAATGAAGATTTTGGAGCAGCAGCATATAGTGGAGCTTCCGATGCAGCAAATTTGAATACTGCGGGTCCTAATATCTGGATTTCTGGACACAATGCAAATCCTACTCAATTTGGAATTAACGCAGCAAATAGCAATGTTTATTCAACTTCTAATTATAATTGGGCTGTTCACAATACTCCTATCAAGGGGGTAAGTGGGAATGTAATTACGATTACTACTGAGATAGGATTTGATGGAACTGCAATTATAAATGATAAAGCCTTTGATCTTGTAGGATTAGTTCCATTTAATGATTTAGCAACTATTAAGAGCACAATTGCTTCTACACGTGATGGAGTTATTGTTAATACTGCTTCGCCAAATCTTGTTATTTCAAGTACAGGAGGAACAGGAGCTTTTGCTTCAAATCCTTCAATTGTTCAAGCAGCTTCTTTACTTGCGAATTATGAAATAATTATTGAATATACTATTGGTACTACAGCAGCAAATACTGTTAAAAAAGCACGTATTAGAAACACTACATCTGGAGTTGTGTCAACAGTTGGAGTATCTACTGGAATTGGAGAAGCTGTTTATACAGCCTTGACAGGTGCAACAGGTGCTTATTTCGTAAATTGGACTCTTGGGTTTTATGATGGTCTTGGAATAAACAGAATTAGAACGAGTAAACTTACTGTAGTTAAAAATCCTACAACATCTTTGTCTACTACAGATTTCAATAGAGCTTCTATCGCTGCAAATGTAAGTCCAAATCCAGTTTCTTCTGTTTTGAATATTAGTTCAGACTTAGTTACTAAGAAATACAGAATCATAAATCTTGCTGGAGCAACTGTTATAGAAACAGTAGCAACTGGAAGTGTAGATGTTTCAGGTTTAGCTAATGGTGTTTACTTATTGGTAACTGATGCTGGAATTGCAAAATTCATTAAAGAATAAATTTAGCGTAAAATAAAAATTTATCTTAAAAGTATCGAAAAGCCCCATTGGAATGAAAATTCTAATGGGGCTTTTTTTAGTTTGCTTTATAACTATTATTCTCCTGTTTTACATCAGCCATCAAACTACTTGGGTCAATAGTGATTTTTTTAATCGCAGCTTTCGACTTGGGAATTGAAAAAATGTATTGCGATTCTGCCCAAGCCCAATCTTTCAAAATTGTTCTTTTGATTTCAGGTGTTGGGTTTTCTTTCTCAAAATGCATCATGCGTAGCGGAATATAATAGCTTTCCTTACGACCATCTTTGTATTCTACTAAAAGATCAAGAGGCATTGGTGTACGGCCTATTCGTTCCAGAGTAATTATGGTATTTACACCATTGTAGTCAATATTTTCAACTACTTCCTTGATGCCATAATCAATCGTATTGCTGGTCTGTGTCCAATCCATCAAATACCAATCTAATTCAGCTCCTGAAACACGTTCAGCTGTTCTTTTAATATCATTAGGAGTGGGATGTTTGAATTTAAAATCTTGATAAAATCTTTTTAAGGTCTTGTCCAAATTGTCCTCGCCAATGAGATACCCCAATTGAGACAAAAAGATACTTCCTTTGATATAGGAAGCAATACTATACGACCTATTTTCATCATAACGGTCGCTATGAGTAGTAAGCGGTTGTTCTTTGCCTGAATTGACCAAAAAGTAATAGGCTTTGTAATTTCCTTCAAAGGGATTGGCTTGCTTTTTATTGGTAATTTCATTCATAACCCAGTCTTCTATATAAGTGGTGAAACCTTCGTCCATCCACGGATGTTTGGATTCATTGGAAGCTAAAATATGCTGAAACCAAGAATGTCCTAATTCATGCGTTGCTGTTCCAAAAATTCCGTCTAAAGTTCCGTTGCCTAATATCAAAGTGCACATAGCGTATTCCATTCCTCCATCGCCACCTTGAATAAAGGAATATTGTTTATAGGGATAATTGCCAATTTTCGTATTGTACAAATCCATTACTTTAGCCATCATGGGTTGTAATTGTTTCCATTTTTCAACTGTTTTTTGTTCATTTTTATATATAAAATGCAAATCGACATTGTTAGGACCTTTGAAAACATCATGGGCATAATTGGGATCAGCTGCCCATGTGAAATCATGTACCATAGGAGCAATAAAATGCCAAGTTAGTGTTTTTGTATTTTTTGGATAAACTACCGTTATCCCTTTATCTTCGTACCCATGTCCTATTGTGTTTGGTTTTTGCAAATAGCCCGTTCCACCAAGCGTATAATCTTTATCAATGGTAATTTTGACATCAAAATCGCCCCAAACACCATGAAATTCACGAGCGATATAAGGATCAGCATGCCAACCTTCAAAATCAAATTCGGCTATTTTTGGGTACCATTGTGCCATCGATAAAGCGACACCTTCTGAATTGTTTCTACCTGAACGGCGTATTTGTAATGGAATTTGTCCTTCAAAATCCAACGTAAAAGTAGTTTTGGAATGGGGTAATATTGGCTTAGCCAAAACAACTTCTAAAATTGTTCCTGTAGTTTTAGTGACAGCAACCTTTCCATCTTGTTTGAAATGGGTGATTTTCAAATACCCTATTTCATTGGGTTTTAAATTTTGAATCCGACTTTCTTTAATCGTTTTTTCGTCAACGGTTACTTTATCAATCATTCTCGCATCAGGATCTTTTATATAGTGTAAACGAGCATCCATTTCACTTCCAGGCTGAAAAGCATTATTATACAAGTGGTAATAGACTTTCTTTAGCGTGTCTGATGAATTATTAGTGTAGACTAATTTTTGTTTCCCGATGTATTGGTAGTTTTCAACGTCCACTTGGACATCCATTTTATAATCTACATGTTGTTGCCAATAATCATTACGTTGAGCATAGTTTATTCCAAAATGAAATATCGCAAAAAAGAAGAAAAAGATTTTTTTGTTCATGCTATTTTAAATAAAAAAAGGAAGAACCGTAGCTCTTCCTTAGTTAATAAATTTTTATATTATTATTTTTTAGACATTTTATTAGCCATTAATATCGCATTATATGCATTTACAATTTTTCCAGTCTTTGAAAGATCCGAAAGAAGTCGCTCGTCCTTACTGTTTCCTCCAACAGCAACTTGGAACGGAATAGAAATTCCTGAATCCATCAAGATGTGTTTTACTTGAGAAGCGCTTAATTTTGGATAATACGAACGAATCAAAGCTGCAACACCCGCTACATTTGGTGATGCCATAGAGGTGCCTTGTAAATATTTATAAGAGTCATTTGGTGTAGTGGCATAAATTTGAACGCCGGGTGCAAAAACATCTACATTGATTTTGCCAATGTTTGAAAATTTAGCTACTAACTTATTATTAAATTCAAAATTCAGCGCTCCTACAGTGATCAAATTATCTGAAATCTCGGTTTTTTTATCTTCAGAATCATTGGGGTAATTGTCAAAAAAATCAATATCTTTTGAAGAATTTCCTGCTGCATGAACAATCAAAACGTCTTTTTCAGCAGCGTATTTTATAGCTTCAAAAACCCATTGTTTTTGTGGAGAATACGCTTTTCCAAAACTACCATTAATAACTTTGGCTCCATTGTCTACAGCATAACGAATTGCTAATGCAATGTCTTTATCATATTCGTCACCATCAGGGACAGCTCGTATAGCCATAATTTCGACATTGTTAGCGATACCATCACCTCCTATATTATTATAACGCTGTTGACCCACAATTCCTGATACATGTGTACCATGTACTGCTTCGTTTTTGTCTGGTCCCATAACCTTGTTATTGCCATATTTAGTGTCGGTGATATCGTTTGGATTATCTCCTAAAACTTTTCGATAATCTTGTTTTAGATTTTCACCACTTAAGGCTTCATTGGCTTTCTCAATTTCATCTTGAAGGGCTTCTTTTAAGTCTTTTATAGGCATTCCAAAAGAAAACATTTTGAGGATAGTATTTTTTGCATTTACCACTTCTTCCACTTTAGAACGAATGGTTTTTACTTCATCAGCTGTATAATTGTCTTTTTTTAATTCCTTAACTAACAGTTCATCTGAAGTTTTTAAAGCAGATAGCATTTCTTCATATCTTCCTTTTCCTGCGGTGGCTTCGGCTATTTTTTTATCGTTTTCAGCTTTTGCTTCTTGATAAGTGGTCTCGTCTACTAAGCTTGGGTTTTTAACGATACGTTCGTATTCTAAGTTTTCTTTGATAATATCACCTAGAAAATTCCACCCATGAACATCATCGATATAACCATTGTTATCGTCGTCAATTCCGTTTCCAGCAATTTCTTTAGCGTTAGTCCAAACTACTGATTTTAAATCTTCGTGTTCAATATCCACACCCGAATCTACGATTCCAACAATTACTTTTTGCCCCACTCTATTTTTCAACAATTCATTATAGGCTTTGTCAACACTCATTCCTGGGATAGTGTCCTTTACTAGGTCAAGATGGCTCCAGCGTTTTAATTCGGTTTCATTAAGAGTCGCTTTTTTCTTAACGTTTAAAGGAGCGGTTATAGGAGTGAATTTGTTGTAATTAACGTATGCTTTTTGAGTGCCACATCCTGCTAAAACGAGAGCTGAAAATGTAGCTATAAAAAAAGGTGTAATGCTATTCATAGCCATTATATTAAAATATTTGTTGTTGCCGAAAGTACTGATTTTTTTTTAATGTTTACATGGATTAACACTACCTTAAGATTTCATCACAACTAAATACTTGGTCTAAGCGAACGCCTTTCTCTGTGTGTTTTACGGTAATGATCTCGTTGTTTGCGTCGTGTTCCAGAAATAAGTAATAATTGTTATCAGCAGCAAAGTTTAGAAATTTCGTTTTTTCAGGCATAGTCAATAACGGGCGGGTGTCATAGCCCATTACATAAGGAATAGGAATATGTCCTGCTGTAGGTAATAAATCCGCACAAAAAACAATGGTTTTTCCTTTGTATTGGATGTGCGGAATCATTTGTTTCTCGGTATGACCATCAACGTAGAAAATGTTAAATCCTAATTCATTTGAAAGTTCAAAATCGGAATTTGGTTTTGCAATAAAATGCAATTGTCCACTTTCTTGCATTGGTAAAATATTCTCAGCCAAAAAAGAAGCTTTTTCTCTTGGATTAGGTTCCGTTGCCCATTGCCAGTGGTTTTCATTGGCCCAATACTTAGCATTTTTAAAAGCGAGTTCGTACCCAGTTTTGGACGAGTTCCAATTAACACAACCCCCACAATGATCAAAATGCAAATGCGTCAAAAACACATCGGTTATATCATCCCGATGAAATCCATGTTTTGCTAAAGAGCTGTCCAAACAATGACTTCCCCAAAGCGAATAATACCCAAAAAACTTTTCTGATTGTTTGTCTCCCATTCCGGTATCAATCAAAATCAATCGGTTTTCGTCCTCGATAAGCAAACATCTTGCTGCCATATCGATTAAATTATTAGAATCAGCAGGATTGGTTTTGTTCCAAATGGTTTTGGGAACTACGCCAAACATGGCACCACCATCGAGTTTGAAATTTCCAGTTTCTATAGGGTATAGTTTCATTGTTTTGAAAGTGTTGGAAGGTTGTCTGTCATTAAAAGAATAATTGCAATTTACTAAATTTGATTAGTATGAGCATCGAATTTTTGTTTTAAAGACAAGGCAAAGCATTCGTGAATTCGTGGCTTTTAATTTAATGTATGAGTGTGGTTCTTATTAAAAAAGTCGCAATAAGGAATCCTCATTGCGACTTTTGAAAGTTTTTTGTTTTTACTTCTTCAATTCCAAAAACAATCTCTTTAACTCGGGTTTGTTTTCGAAAACGTATTTTTTAGATTGTATCAGTTTGTCAATATATTCTATTCGGTTTTCAGTCACGGGATGCGAACTCAAAAATTCAGGAATGGCAATGGAATTGTTTTTTTGTAATCGTTGAAATAGATTGGACATTCCTTTTGGATTGACTTTGTTTGCTTCTAGAATTTTATAACCATCGGAATCTGCTTGATGCTCAAATTCTCTAGAAAACGAAAGCGATTGAAAACTGTTTACATTTTCACCAATGATTGCCATGACCCCATTGGCATCACCTAAAATAAGGGAAACAAATAAATAACCAGACAAACTACGGCATAACATTTTCATCGAATGACGATTGTTTACATGAGATGCTTCGTGTCCCAATAAGCCAACGAGTTCATCGTAATCTTTCATTTTATCAATAATCCCTGTAAATACCACAATATTGCCATCAGGCATTGCAAAAGCATTAATTTCATTGGATTTTACAACAGTAAATTTTAATTTTTTAGTATTTTTTAAGTCCAATTGTTGTGCAAATGTATTTAATGCCTTTGTTTTTGAGGAATCTATGGTTACAAAATAGTCGTTTTCTAACCAAGCGGAACTTCCTAATTGATTATCATATTCTTCAGGAATTAAAGCTACTGATTTTTCGCCCACCCAGGGGATAACATAGACATAACAAAGTCCGATAATAGCTAGAATGCCTATTGCAATAATCAAATGTAGAGTAATGCCTAAATCAATCAGTTTTTGGTACCAACCTATATGTCCTTTCTCTTTTCTGAAAAGTTGTATAGTATTAATAAAGTGATTGTCTTCTATTTTAATATGCTGAATCAAATCAGTACCATGATCTAAATGTAATCCTGTGGTTCGTTTGTCGAAAGTGATGTTTTTTATTGGCCACTTATGTGTTTGTCCATCGGATGATTCAAAACAAATAGATTCGTTGTATAAATCAAGCGACACCACAATTTGTTGAGGTGTCGATGAGTTTCCGTCGTAAAAAACGGCTGTTGCTTGGTTTTTCATAAAAATTACATTACTGCATCTAAATCTAAGAAATCACTTAAATCTTCGCCTGTTGCATCTTTGTAGTTTTCTTCTGTTTGTGCTAAAGTGTTTAAGTCAAGCTCTCCATCTAATTCCACATGTTCAAAAACAAATTTCATTGTACGCATGGCTACCCAGGCATACCCAATGCCTAATGTGAAAATTAAAATCAAAAGATTTACCATCACTAGACCAAAGAAATCTCCACCAGTGGCAGTTGACGTAAAATTAATTTTGTCGTCTCCTTTTCTCAAACTTAAGTTATCTACATAATATTCGAACAGGTCTTTTTGCCACCAAAACATATAAATTCCTAGTGTAAATAATGTTAAGAAATACCCTTTAAGGTTCAGTATAAAATAATCACCTCCATCACCGTTATATTCAAATTCAGCATCTCCAAAACGAACATTTCCTAATAAATAATTTCGCATGTTAATAACCATCCATGGGCCGTATATTCCTAAGGTGATTATAGTCAGTCCAATCCATTTTAAAAACAGTTTTATGAACTCAGACCTGTCTCCTCTGTAGCCAAAACGTATTCCTCTCCATGATGTACGTGACATTCTATAGCGATAAGATCCGTGAATAGCAATAGGGGATAAAATTATTAAAGCAGAGTAAAACAAGATCGGACCAAGTAATGGATTACCAAACAAATCAACTAATATATATGTAATTGTACCAATCAAAATAAATAATACAATCACTTTGATAAATCCTTTAAACATTTCTTTTCCAGTACCGTGAAACGAAAAGGAATCTCCATTTAATGCAGTGGAGCTATATACAAATTGCAATTGTTTTGCTTTTGCCCACGGATAATATATTCCAAGTGTAAGGATGGTTAATAGCCAATTGACTATTACGATTCCAAAAAAATCACTTCCTTTTC